>NZ_JBJDNB010000003.1:120385-284697 GCF_044900445.1 Pseudomonas sp. NPDC089407 | reverse complement strand
TACGGAGATCGGTTCATCAGGCCAACCTGGTGAAAATCAGGGCCTGCCTGGCGGCAGGCCGTTACCGGCCCGCACACAAAAAATCTGACAGTTCCGCGATGGGCCGCAAAGCGGCCCTAACGGCCTTACTCCACCAGTTCGACCAGCACCGTCCCTTCGCTGACCATGTCCCCTTCCAGGCAGAACAACGCCTTCACCGTCCCGGCATGCGGCGCGCGAATGCTGTGTTCCATCTTCATCGCCTCAAGCACCACCAGCGCCGTGCCTGTTTCAACCACCTGCCCAGGTTCGACCAGCACCCGCACGATGCTGCCGTTCATGGGCGCGCCCAGGCCGCCTTGATGGCTGTGGCTGGCCTCCGCCTTGGCAATCGGGTCGAAGGCTTCGATCGCATGCATCTCGCCGTCCCACTGCAGGTACAGCGTGCCACCCCGGCGAATTGCCAAGTGCTGGGTGCGCACCCCATCCTGGTCATGCACCAACTGCTCGCCGAGCAATTGCCAGGTAGAAGCAGCGCTGCGCTCCAGGGCAACCGCCTGATCCTGACCACCACTCACCAAATGCAGGCTTGCGCGTGGGGGCAAGCCCAGGCGCAGGCCGTTGCGCTCCCCCCATGGCGAATCACGGTCATCATCCCGCTGCTGCCCGGCCTGGCCTTGCAGCCACACCTCGGCTGCCGCCTCCCAGAAGGCTGCCGGCAACGCCTGTGGCGCTGGCAGCAAAACGTTCTGGTGACGTGGAATAAAGCCAGTATCCAGCTCCGCCGCCGCAAACGCCGGGTGCGCCAGAATGCGCCGCAGGAAGGCAATGTTGGTCTTCAACCCGCCAATGGCAAACTCATCAAGCATGGCCAGCAAACGCAGGCGCGCCTGCTCGCGGTCTTCGCCCCAGGCAATCAGCTTGCCCAGCATCGGGTCGTAGAAGGGCGACACCACATCGCCTTCGCTGACCCCACTGTCCACTCGACGGCCTTCGCCGGCAGCGGACTCACGGTACAACGTCAGCCTGCCGGTCGCCGGCAGGAATTCGTTGGCCGGGTCTTCGGCATACAAACGCACCTCAATGGCATGGCCCTTCAGCGGCACCTGCTCTTGGGTGATCGGCAGCGCTTCACCACAGGCCACGCGAATCTGCCAGGCCACCAGGTCAAGGCCGGTAATGGCTTCGGTGACCGGGTGCTCCACTTGCAAGCGGGTGTTCATCTCCATGAAGAAGAACTCGCCGCGCGCATCGAGCAGGAATTCCACGGTGCCGGCGCCCACATAACCGATGGCCTGGGCCGCGCGTACCGCCGCCTCACCCATGGCCCGGCGCAGTTCTGGTGACAGGCCAGGGGCAGGCGCCTCTTCGACCACTTTTTGATGGCGACGCTGGATCGAGCAGTCGCGCTCGTTGAGGTACAGGCAATTGCCGTGCTGGTCGGCAAACACCTGGATCTCCACGTGCCGCGGCTTGAGCACGTACTTTTCCACCAGCATGCGCGCATCGCCGAACGACGACTGCGCTTCACGCTGGGCCGAGGCGAGGGCGTCGGCCAGTTGGCTTTCTTCCTCGACCACTTTCATGCCCTTGCCGCCGCCGCCGGCGCTGGCCTTGAGCAGCACCGGGTAGCCGATGCGTTCGGCGGCGGCGCGGAAGGTGTCCAGGTCCTGGGCTTCGCCGTGGTAGCCCGGCACCAGTGGCACCCCGGCAGCTTCCATCAGTGCCTTGGCCGCCGACTTGCTGCCCATGGCGTCGATGGCGCTGGCTGGCGGGCCAAGGAAGATCAGCCCGGCCTGTTCGATGGCGCGGGCAAAGCCGGCGTTCTCGGACAGGAAGCCATAGCCCGGGTGGATGGCCTGGGCGCCGCTGGCCTTGGCGGCGGCCAGCAACTTGTCGACCAGCAGGTAGCTGTCGGCAGCCTTGGTGCCGCCGAGGTCAACGCGGATATCGGCTTCGCGGCTGTGCCGGGCGTCACGGTCGGTGGCGCTGTGCACGGCAACGGTGGTCAGGCCCATGGCCTTGGCGGTGCGCATCACCCGGCAGGCGATTTCGCCACGGTTGGCGACCAGCAGGGTGGTCAAAGTGGGGCGGCTCATGGGCGCGGCTCCTTCTTGTCATCGGTTTGCCAGGCAGGGCGGCGTTTTTCCAGAAAGGCGCGCAGGCCTTCTTGGCCTTCGGCGCTGACGCGGATACGGGCGATGGTGTTTTCGCAGTAGCGGCGCAGGGCCGGGCTGAGTTCGCCATCGTCCACTTCGCGCAGCAGGTCTTTGGTGGCACGCAGCGCCTGCGGGCTGTTGTGCAGCAGGTTGCTTACCCAGGCTTCGACCTGGGCGTCCAGTTCGCTGGCCGGGTACACCTCGGCCAGCAGGCCCAGCTCTCGCGCCCGCACGCCGCTGAAGCGCTCGGCGGTGAGGGCATAGCGGCGCGCTGCACGCTCGCCAATGGCCTTGACCACGAACGGACTGATGACGGCCGGCGCCAGGCCGATGCGCACTTCTGACAGGCACAGCTGGGCGTCTTCGGCGCCTATGGCCATATCGCAGCAACTGATCAGGCCCAGCGCACCGCCAAAGGCCGCACCTTGCACCACGGCCAGGGTGGGCGCCTTGAGGCGGTGCAGGGCGTACATCAGCTCGCCCAGCTCGTGGGCGTCATCCAGGTTGGTGTTGAAGTCCAGCTGCGCCGACTGCTGCATCCAGGCCAGGTCGGCGCCGGCGCTGAAGTGCCGGCCACGGCCACGCAGCAGCACAAAACGCAGGCCTGAATCTTCGGCCAACTGGTCGATGGCGACGATCAGCTCGCGGATCATCAGTGCGTTGAAAGCGTTGTTCTTGTCCTCGCGGCTTAGCCACAGGGTGGCGAAGCCGCGTGGGTCGCGGATCACTTCGAGGGTGCTGAAATCGCTCATGGGTCACATCCGGAAAATGCCGAAGCGGCTCTGTTCGATCGGGGCGTTCAGCGCAGCGGACAACGCCAGGCCGAGCACGTCGCGGGTCTGCGCCGGGTCGATGACGCCGTCGTCCCACAGGCGGGCGCTGGAGTAGTAGGGGTGCCCCTGGTGCTCGTACTGGTCGAGGATCGGCTGCTTGAGCCTGGCTTCGTCCTCGGCACTGAAGGCCTGACCGCTGCGTTCGCTCTGCTCGCGCTTGACCTGGGCCAGCACGCCGGCCGCTTGTTCAGCCCCCATCACGCCAATGCGTGCGTTGGGCCACATCCACAGGAAGCGTGGGTCGTAGGCGCGGCCACACATCCCATAGTTGCCGGCACCAAAGCTGCCGCCGATGATCACCGTGAACTTCGGCACTTGGGCACAGGCCACGGCGGTCACCAGTTTGGCGCCGTGCTTGGCGATGCCGCCTTCTTCGTACTTTTTACCGACCATGAAGCCGGTAATATTCTGTAGGAACAGCAGCGGGATGCCACGCTGGCAGGCCAGCTCGATAAAGTGCGCGCCCTTTTGCGCCGCTTCGGCGAACAGGATGCCGTTGTTGGCCAAAATCGCCACCGGGTACCCGTGCAGGTGGGCGAAGCCACACACCAGGGTGGTGCCGAACAGCGCCTTGAACTCATCGAACACCGAGCCGTCGACCAAGCGCGCGATCACCTCGCGCACATCGAACGGTTGCTTGGCATCGGCAGGCACCACGCCGTACAGCTCGTCGGCGGCATACAGCGGCGCCACCGGGGCCAGGCGCTGCAGCTTGCCCAGCTTGTGCCAGTTGAGGTTGGCCACGCTGCGCCGGGCGATGGCCAGGGCGTGTTCGTCGTTGTCGGCATAGTGGTCGGCCACGCCGCTGGTGCGGCAGTGCACGTCGGCGCCGCCGAGGTCCTCGGCGCTCACCACTTCACCGGTGGCGGCTTTTACCAAGGGCGGGCCGGCGAGGAAGATGGTGGCCTGCTGGCGCACCATGATCGCTTCGTCTGCCATCGCCGGCACGTAGGCGCCGCCAGCGGTGCACGACCCCATTACCACGGCAATCTGTGGTATGCCTTGCGCGCTCATGTTGGCCTGGTTGAAGAAGATCCGCCCGAAGTGCTCGCGGTCGGGGAACACTTCGTCCTGGCGCGGCAGGTTGGCGCCGCCCGAGTCCACCAGGTAGATGCACGGCAAGCGGTTCTGCAGGGCGATGGTTTGCGCACGCAGGTGCTTCTTCACCGTCAGCGGGTAGTACGAACCGCCCTTTACCGTGGCGTCGTTGGCCACGATCATGCATTCCACGCCTTCGACGCGGCCGATGCCGGCGATCACGCCCGCAGCCGGCACGTCTTCGCCGTATACCTCATGGGCGGCCAGCTGGCCGATCTCAAGGAATGGCGAGCCCGGGTCCAGCAGGCGGTCGATGCGCTCGCGCGGCAACAGCTTGCCCCGCGAGGTGTGCCGCTCCTGGGCCTTGGGCCCGCCGCCCTGGGCGACCTGGGCGAGCAGGCCACGCAGGGCCTGGACCTGTTCGAGCATGGCCGCGCTGTTGCCGGCGAACTCCGCCGAACGCGGGTTGATCTGGGTGTGCAAGGTAGCCATGTGCGCCCGTCCCCTTATGCTCAGCGGGTTTCGTTGAACAGTTCGCGGCCAATCAGCATCCGGCGGATTTCGCTGGTGCCGGCACCGATTTCGTACAGCTTGGCGTCGCGCAGCAGGCGGCCAGCCGGGAATTCGTTGATATAGCCGTTGCCACCGAGAATCTGGATCGCCTCCAGGGCCATTTGCGTGGCGCGTTCGGCGGTGTACAGGATCACCCCGGCGGCGTCCTTGCGGGTGGTTTCTGCACGGTCGCAGGCCTGGGCCACGGCATACAAGTAGGCACGGCTGGCGTTGAGCTGGGTGTACATGTCGGCGATCTTGCCCTGGATCAGCTGGAACTCGCCGATGCTCTGGCCAAACTGCTTGCGGTCGTGGATGTACGGCACCACCAGGTCCATGCAGCTTTGCATGATGCCGGTCGGGCCGCCGGACAGCACCACCCGTTCGTAGTCCAGGCCGCTCATCAGTACGCGCACGCCGCCGTTGAGCTGGCCGAGGATGTTTTCCTCCGGCACCTCGACGTCATCGAAGAACAGCTCGCAGGTGTTGGAGCCGCGCATGCCCAGCTTGTCGAACTTGTTGCTGCGGCTGAAGCCTTTCCAGTCACGCTCGACGATGAACGCGGTAATGCCGTGGGCGCCCTTGTCCAGGTCGGTCTTGGCGTAGATGACGTAGGTGTTGGCATCGGGGCCGTTGGTGATCCAGGTCTTGCTGCCGTTGAGCACGTAGCGGTCGCCGCGCTTTTCGGCGCGCAGTTTCATCGACACCACGTCGGAGCCGGCGTTGGGTTCGCTCATGGCCAGGGCGCCAATGTGTTCGCCACTGATCAGCTTGGGCAGGTACTTGAGCTTCTGCTCGTGGTTACCGTTGCGGTTGATCTGGTTGACGCAGAGGTTGGAGTGGGCGCCGTAGGAGAGGGCCACCGAGGCCGAGCCACGGCTGATTTCTTCCATCGACACCACGTGGGCCAGGTAGCCCAGGCCGGCGCCGCCGTATTCTTCCGATACGGTGATGCCCAGCAGGCCCATGTCACCGAACTTGCGCCACATGTCGGCGGGGAACAGGTTGTCATGGTCGATTTGCGCGGCGCGCGGGGCCAGTTCGGCGGTGACGAAGGTACGGACTTGGTCGCGGAGCATGTCGATGGTTTCGCCCAGGGCGAAGTTCAGGGTGGGGTAATGCATGCTGGGGCACCTTGTTGTTCTTGAAATTGGGTTACACCGTAGCTCAAGGGTTTCTCTGGGGAGTGGCCTGGCTTTTGTGGGAGCGGGCTTGTCCCGCGAATGCGTAAGCAGGGTCACCGTCATTGCCTGACAAATCGCATTCGCGGGGCAAGCCCGCTCCCACAAAAAACCGCCCCTCACACCGGCTTCCACAAATAGCATGGGTGTCGTTCATCACCTTTACGTTAACGTAAACCTGCGCGCGATCACTGTCAACGAACTCGTCACCTTTACGTAAACGTAAATCTGCGCCAGAGTATTCCCGCTTGCTTCAGTCGTGCCCAGAACAACCACAAGAAGGGACACCCATGAGTCAACCGAGCTATACCCGCGGTCGCCAGGACCAACCCCTACTGACCCAGACCATCGGCCAGGCCTTCGACGCCACCGTGGCCCGCTGTGCCGAGGGCGAGGCCCTCGTATCGCGCCACCAAGGCCTGCGCTACAGTTGGCGGCAGCTGGCCGAACAGGTTGAAGTGCATGCCCGCGCGCTGATGGCGCTGGGTGTGAATACTGGCGACCGGGTCGGCATCTGGTCACCCAACTGCGCCCAGTGGTGCATCCTGCAGCTGGCCAGCGCCAAGGTCGGCGCGATTCTGGTCAACATCAACCCGGCCTACCGCGTGGGCGAACTGGAGTACGTGCTGCGCCAGTCCGGCTGCCGTTGGCTGGTGTGTGCCGATGCCTTCAAAACGTCCGATTACCACGCTATGGTCCAGGAACTGGTACCGGAGCTGGCCGGTGCCACTGTGGGTGAACTTGCCAGCCAAAGCCTGCCGGACCTGCGCGGCGTGGTCAGCCTGTCTGCCAACCCGCCGGCCGGCTTCCTGCCCTGGCAAGCGCTGGCTGAGCGGGCAGGGCAGACCACCACCGAGGCCTACCTTGTCCGCCAGCGTAGCCTGCAGTTCGACCAGCCGGTGAACATCCAGTACACCTCCGGCACCACCGGCGCGCCCAAGGGCGCCACGCTCAGCCACTACAACATCCTCAATAACGGCTTCATGGTCGGCGAAAGCCTGGGCCTTAGCGAGCGCGACCGCATGGTGATCCCGGTGCCGCTGTACCATTGCTTCGGCATGGTCATGGCCAACCTCGGCTGCATCACCCACGGCAGCACCATGGTCTACCCCAACGACGCCTTCGACGCAGAACTCACCCTGCGCGCCGTGGCCGAAGAGCGCGCCAGCATCCTCTATGGCGTGCCGACCATGTTCATCGCCATGCTCGACCACCCGTCGCGTGCGCACATGGACCTGTCGACCCTGCGCAGCGGTATCATGGCCGGAGCCACCTGCCCGATCGAGGTCATGCGCCGGGTCATCGACCAGATGCACATGGCCGAAGTGCAGATTGCCTACGGCATGACCGAAACCAGCCCCGTGTCGCTGCAAACCGGCCCCGACGACGACTTGGAGCTACGCGTGACCACCGTCGGCCGTACCCAGCCGCAGCTGGAGAACAAGCTGGTGGACGCCGACGGCTGCATCGTCCCGCGCGGCGAAATTGGCGAGCTGTGCACCCGCGGCTACAGCGTGATGCTCGGCTACTGGGACAACCCGCTGGCTACGGCGCAAGCCCTCGATCCGGCTGGCTGGATGCATTCAGGCGACCTGGCGGTGATGAACGAGCACGGCCATGTGCGCATTGTCGGGCGCAACAAGGACATGATCATTCGCGGCGGCGAGAACATTTACCCGCGTGAACTGGAAGAGTTCTTCTACACCCACCCGGCGGTGGCCGATGCGCAGGTGATCGGCATTCCCTGCAGCCGTTATGGCGAGGAAATCGTCGCCTGGATCAAGCTGCACCCGGGACATAGCGCCACGGCTGAAGAACTTCAGGGCTGGTGCAAGGCACGCATTGCGCACTTCAAGGTGCCGCGGCATATCCGCTTTGTCGATGAGTACCCAATGACCGTGACTGGGAAGGTGCAGAAGTTTCGCATGCGGGAGATCAGTGTGGCGGAGATTTCGGCTGTAGCTGCGGGTTGATGTGCTGGGGGCATCCTGCCCTTTCGCGGCGGTTCGACGCCTCGATATACCCGCGAAGAGGCCAGCCCTGCCAGCACACAATCCTGGTCTACCCTTACCCCTTCACCGGCGGCTCCTGACTCGGCGGGTCGCCCACCGTGGGCGGCATGGTCGGCTTGATTGGCAGCTCGTCCGGCTCTTCTTCCGGGACCGGCGGCGGCAAGCTCGGGTCGTCGATGTTCGGATCGGGGGTTTCCGGTGGGATAGGAATGTTCATGGCCAGACCTCGCGTGGGTAAATGAAGAGGCGCTGCAGGCTTCGACCGCCGGTACCTGCAATTCGCTCAAATTTTTTGAACCCCCACGCGCGCGCGCGGCTCTGAACCCTTACCGCCACCAGCCCAAGGGAGCAAGGCCTGATGTCTCTTAACGAGCCCTTCGAAAGCGTGCCCATGGCCAATGACCACCCGGATCAGGCCATCAGCCTGGCGCAAGCCTTGCTGGCCCCGCGTATCGCAATCGAGGCCACCCAGCCGGTGCTCGACGGTGGGGCCTTTGCCGCCAAGGCCATCAGCAACCAGCCGGTGGCCGTCAGCAGCAAAGTGTTCACCGACGGCCATGATCGCATGGCGGTGGTGCTGAACTGGCGTCAGGCCGGCAGCCGGCGCGTCCACTGCGTGCCCATGACCTCGCCCGGTAACGACCTCTGGCTTGGCGAATTCACGCCGACCGAAATCGGCCCCCACCTGTTCAGCATCGAGGCCTGGATCGACCCGTATGCCACCTACTGCTATGACTTGGAAAAGAAATTCCAGGCTGGGGTGGAGATCAAGCTGGAGCTTGAGGAGGGCCGTTTGCTGTTGGGCAAAGGCATCCAGCTCAGCGATGGCCCATTGCGCGAACAGTTGCAGGCGCTCGCGGATCGCTTGCCGTCGCTGTCGGCAGCGGATCAGGTTGCCTTGCTGCTCGGCGCCGAGGCCACGCGCCTGATGAGCGAGGCCGAGCACCGCAGCTACCTGACCCGCAGTATCGAATACCCGTTGGATGTAGACCGCCCCGAGGCGCAGTTCGCCAGCTGGTACGAGCTCTTTCCGCGCTCCATCACCGACGACCCCGAACGCCATGGCACCTTCAGCGACGTGCACCAACGGCTGCCGATGATCCGTGACATGGGCTTCGATGTGCTGTATTTCCCGCCCATCCACCCGATCGGCAAACAGCACCGAAAAGGCCGCAATAACGCCCTGCAAGCCCAGCCCGGTGACCCAGGCAGCCCCTACGCGATCGGTAGCGCAGAAGGTGGCCACGACGCCATCCACCCGCAACTGGGCAGCCGCGAAGATTTTCGCCGGCTGGTCTCTGCTGCCGCCCAGCACGGCCTCGAAATCGCCCTGGATTTCGCCATCCAGTGTTCGCAAGACCACCCCTGGTTGACCGAGCACCCGGGCTGGTTCAGCTGGCGCCCCGACGGCACCATCCGCTATGCGGAGAACCCGCCCAAAAAATACCAGGACATCGTCAACGTCGATTTCTACGCGCCCGAGGCAGTGCCGAGCCTGTGGCTGGCCCTACGCGACGTGATCATCGGCTGGGTCGAGGAGGGCGTGAAAACCTTCCGCGTCGACAACCCGCACACCAAGCCACTGCCGTTCTGGCAATGGCTGATTGCCAATGTGCGTAGCCAGTACCCTGACGTGCTGTTCCTTGCTGAAGCCTTCACCAAACCGGCAATGATGGCGCGGCTGGGCAAGGTCGGTTATGCGCAGAGCTACACCTACTTCACCTGGCGCAATACCAAGCAGGAACTGCGCGAGTATTTCGAACAGCTCAACCAGCCGCCATGGAGCCAATGCTACCGGCCGAATTTCTTTGTTAATACACCCGACATCAACCCCTTCTTCCTGCAACATTCCGGCCGCGCCGGCTTTTTGATCCGTGCCGCGCTGGCCACCATGGGGTCGGGCCTGTGGGGCATGTATTCCGGTTTCGAGCTGTGCGAGGCAGCGAGCTTGCCGGGCAAGGAAGAGTACCTGGATTCAGAAAAGTACGAGATTCGCCCGCGAGACTTCACCCAGCCGGGCAACATCATTGCCGAGATCGCGCAGCTCAACCGCATCCGCCGGCAGAACCCGGCGCTACAGACGCACCTGGGCGTGGCGTTCTTCAACTGCTGGAACGACAACATCCTGTACTTCGCCAAGCGCACACCCGAGCGCGACAACTACATCCTCATCGCCGTCAGCCTTGACCCACACAATGCGCAGGAAGCGCATTTCGAGTTGCCGCTGTGGGAGTTAGGCCTGGATGACGACGCCGAGACCCATGGTGAGGACCTGATGAACGGCCACCGCTGGTCGTGGTACGGCAAGACCCAATTCATGCGCATCGAGCCCTGGCACCAGCCGTTCGGTATCTGGCGAATAGAAAAGGCCCGTTAGCACGGCGTACATCATTCCCTGTGGGAGCGGGTTTACCCGCGAAACAGACACTGCGGTCTATGGCACCGGCTTTGCCGGTGTTCGCGGGTGAACCCGCTCCCACAGGGATGCGGCAATTTGGGCAAGTCAGCCGCATTCACAAGTGGCCTAGGCAAACCTGAAAATGAAAGGAGTCGCACATGGCCAAGCGTTCCCGCCCGGCAGCCTTCATCGACGACCCACTGTGGTACAAGGACGCCGTTATCTACCAGCTGCACATCAAGTCGTTCTTCGATTCGAACAATGACGGCATCGGCGACTTCGCCGGCCTGATCAGCAAGCTCGACTACATCGCCGAGCTGGGCGTCAACACCTTGTGGCTGCTGCCGTTCTACCCTTCGCCACGCCGCGACGACGGCTACGACATCGCCGAATACAAGGCCGTGCACCCCGACTACGGCAGCATGGCCGATGCCCGCCGTTTCATCACCGAGGCGCACAAGCGCGGCCTGCGGGTAATCACCGAGCTGGTCATCAACCACACCAGCGACCAGCACCCCTGGTTCCAGCGCGCCCGCCACGCCAAACGCGGCAGCAAGGCCCGCGACTTTTACGTGTGGTCGGATGATGACCAGAAGTACGACGGCACACGCATCATCTTCCTCGACACCGAAAAGTCCAACTGGACCTGGGACCCCGTCGCCGGCCAGTACTTCTGGCACCGTTTCTACTCGCACCAGCCCGACCTCAACTTCGACAACCCGCAGGTACTCAAGGCGGTAATCGGGGTGATGCGCTTCTGGCTCGACCTGGGTGTCGACGGCCTGCGCCTGGATGCCATTCCTTACCTGATAGAGCGCGACGGCACCAACAACGAAAACCTCGCCGAAACCCACGACGTGCTCAAGGCGATCCGCGCCGAAATCGACGCCAACTACCCCGACCGCATGCTGCTGGCCGAAGCCAACCAATGGCCTGAAGACACCCGCCCGTACTTCGGCGAAGGTGCCGGCGACGAATGCCACATGGCCTTCCACTTCCCGCTGATGCCGCGCATGTACATGGCCCTGGCCATGGAGGACCGTTTCCCGATCACCGATATCCTGCGCCAGACCCCGGAAATCCCTGCCAATTGCCAGTGGGCGATCTTCCTGCGTAACCACGATGAGCTGACCCTGGAAATGGTCACCGACCGCGAGCGCGACTACCTGTGGAATTACTACGCCGAAGACCGCCGCGCGCGCATCAACCTGGGGATTCGCCGGCGCCTGGCACCCCTGTTGCAGCGTGACCGCAGGCGTATCGAACTGCTCACCAGCCTGCTGCTGTCGATGCCTGGCACACCCACTCTGTACTACGGCGACGAACTGGGCATGGGCGACAACATCTACCTCGGCGACCGCGATGGCGTGCGCACCCCCATGCAGTGGTCGCCGGACCGCAACGGCGGTTTCTCCCGCGCCGACCCGCAGCGCCTGGTACTGCCGCCGATCATGGACCCGCTGTACGGCTACCAGACGGTCAACGTCGAAGCACAAAGCCACGACCCGCACTCATTGCTGAACTGGACCCGGCGCATGCTGGCGGTGCGCAAGCAGCAGAAGGCCTTTGGCCGCGGCACTTTGCGCACCCTCACACCCAGCAACCGACGCATCCTCGCCTACATCCGCGAGTACACCGATACCGACGGCAATACCGAGGTCATCCTGTGCGTGGCCAACGTCTCCCGCGCCGCCCAGGCTGCCGAACTGGAATTGTCACAATTCGCCGACAAAGTACCGGTGGAGATGCTCGGCGGCAGCGCCTTTCCGCCCATCGGCCAGCTGCCGTTCCTGCTGACCTTGCCACCCTATGCTTTCTACTGGTTCCTGCTGGCCAGCCGCGACCGCATGCCCAGCTGGCACATCCAGGCCACCGAGGGGTTACCCGAATTGACTACGCTAGTACTGCGCAAGCGCATGGAAGAACTGTTGCAAGCCCCGGCAAGCGATACCCTGCAAGGCACCATCCTGCCGCAGTACCTGCCCAAGCGCCGCTGGTTTGCCGGCAAGGAAGCGCCGATCGACGCCGTGCGGCTTTGCTACGGTGTGCGTTTCGGCACCGCTACCACGCCGGTATTGCTGGGCGAAATCGAAGTGCTCAGCGACGGCACGGCCAGCCGTTACCAGTTGCCGTTCGGCCTGCTGCCCGAAGAGCAGATCAACACCGCGTTGCCACAGCAACTGGCCCTGTCGCGGGTGCGCCGTGCCCATCAGGTTGGCCTGATAACCGACGCTTTCGTGCTGGAGCCCTTCATCCGCGCCGTGCTGCGCGCCTGCCAGGATGGCCTGCGCCTGCCGTGTGGCAATGGCGAGGGTGAGCTGCACTTCGAAAGCACGCAGGCGCTGGCCAGCCTGGGGCTGAACGAAGAAAGCGAAGTGCGCTACCTCAGCGCCGAGCAGTCCAACAGCTCGGTGGTGATTGGCGACCGCGTGGTGCTCAAGCTGATCCGCCGGGTCAACCCAGGTATTCACCCGGAACTGGAAATGAGCGCCTACCTGACCGCTGCGGGGTTTGCCAATATTTCGCCACTGCTGGCCTGGGTCAGCCGGGTGGACGAGCAGGCGGCACCGCATTTGTTGATGATCGCCCAGGGTTACCTGAGCAACCAGGGCGATGCCTGGGCCTGGACCCAGAACACGCTGGAACGGGCCATTCGCGACCAGATGGAGCCGTCCAGCCAGGAGGGCGAGGCACACACCGACGCCCTGGCCGAACTCACCGGCTTTGCTGCCTTGCTCGGCCAGCGCCTGGGCGAGATGCACCTGCTGCTGGCTGCGCCAACCGATGACGAGGCTTTCCAGCCACGCCCAAGCGACGCACAGGACAGCCAGCGCTGGCATGCACAGATCAGCGCCGAGCTGACCCATGCCCTCGACCTGCTGGCCCAGCACCGTGACAGCCTCGACCGTGACAGCCAGGCGCTGGTCGACGACCTGCAACAACAGCGTGATGGCCTGGCCCAGCACATCAGCCAACTGACCGAGCAGGCCCAGGGCGGTTTGTTGATGCGCGTGCATGGCGACCTGCACCTGGGCCAGGTGCTGGTGGTGCAGGGCGATGCCTACCTGATCGATTTCGAAGGCGAACCGTCCCGGCCGCTGCAAGAGCGCCGGGCAAAACACAGCCCGTACAAGGATGTCAGCGGCGTGCTGCGATCCTTCGACTATGCTGCTGCGATGATCTTGCGCAGCGCGTCTGCGGTGGACCTTTCCGACCCGGCGCGGCAAGCCCGGCAACGGGTCGCCCGGCAGTACCTGCACCAGTCGCGGCATGCCTTTGTCGAAGCCTATGGCCTGGCCACCGCCGCCATGCCCCACGCCTGGCAGCAGGTCGAAGGCGAGCGTGCCGCACTGGAGTTGTTCTGCCTGGAAAAGGCCGCCTACGAAATTACATACGAAGCCGAAAACCGTCCGAGTTGGCTGGCCGTGCCTTTGCATGGCCTGCATGGACTGATCAGTACTTGGGGAGAGTCAGAATGAACGTTACAACGCGTGAAAACGGCGGCCTTCGGCAACGGGACCTTGACGCCCTGGCCCGCGCCGAGCACGCCGACCCATTTGCGGTGCTGGGCCCCCATGGCGATGGCGCAGGCGGCCAGGTCGTCCGCGCCTTCCTGCCCAATGCCCTGAATGTGCGCATTCTGGCGCGGCATGACGGGCGCGTCCTCGCCGAAATGGAGCAGGGCAGCCTGCCCGGTTTGTTCAGCGCGCACCTTGATGAGTCACACCCCTACCAGTTGCAGATCGGCTGGGCCGGTGGTGAGCAGATCACTGAAGACCCCTACAGCTTTGGCCCGCAACTGGGCGACATGGACCTGTACCTGTTCGCCGAAGGCAACCACCGTGACCTGTCCGGGCGCTTTGGTGCGCAGCCGATGCAGGTCGATGGCGTCGACGGCGTGTGTTTCTCGGTGTGGGCACCGAACGCCAAGCGGGTCTCGGTGGTGGGCGACTTCAACAACTGGGACGGCCGCCGCCACCCAATGCGCCTGCGCCACAGCGCCGGGGTATGGGAGCTGTTCATTCCGCGGCTGGGCGTGGGTGAAACCTACAAGTACGAAGTGCTCGGCAAGGACGGCATTTTGCCCCTGAAGGCCGACCCGCTGGCCCGTGCCACCGAGCTGCCACCAAGCACCGCGTCCAAGGTCGCCGGTGAGCTCAGCCATGCCTGGCAAGACCACGACTGGATGGCGCAACGCGCGCAGCGCCATGCCTACAGCGCGCCACTGTCGATCTACGAGCTGCACCCCGGTTCGTGGCGTTGCGAGCTGGATGAAGCGGGCGAAGTCGGGCGCTACTACAACTGGCGCGAGCTGGCCGAACGCCTGGTGCCCTATGTGCAGGAACTGGGCTTTACGCATATCGAACTGCTGCCGATCATGGAGCACCCGTTCGGTGGCTCCTGGGGCTACCAGCCGCTGTCGATGTTCGCCCCCACCTCGCGCTACGGCAGTGCCGAGGACTTCGCCGCTTTCATCGATGCCTGCCACCAGGGCGGCATTGGCGTGCTGCTGGACTGGGTACCGGCGCATTTCCCCACTGACGAACATGGCCTGGCTCGCTTCGACGGCACGGCACTGTACGAATACGACAACCCCCTGGAAGGCTACCACCAGGACTGGAACACGCTGATCTACAACCTCGGCCGCAACGAGGTGCGCGGCTTCATGATGGCCTCGGCATTGCACTGGCTTAAGCACTTCCACATCGACGGCCTGCGTGTTGATGCGGTGGCTTCAATGTTGTACCGCGACTATTCGCGCAAGGCCGGCGAATGGGTGCCTAACCGCCACGGCGGGCGCGAAAACCTCGAAGCCATCGATTTCATCCGCCACCTCAATGGCGTGGCTGCCGTCGAGGCTCCCGGGGCGCTGATCATCGCCGAAGAATCCACCGCCTGGCCCGGCGTCAGCCAGCCAACCCAGCAAGGCGGGCTGGGCTTTGCCTACAAGTGGAACATGGGCTGGATGCACGACACCCTGCACTACATCCAGAACGACCCGGTGCACCGCACCTTCCACCATAACGAGATGAGCTTCGGGCTGATTTATGCCTACTCCGAGCATTTCATCCTGCCCATCTCCCACGACGAAGTGGTGCACGGCAAGCACTCGCTGATCGACAAGATGCCCGGTGACCGCTGGCAGAAGTTCGCCAACCTGCGCGCCTACCTCACGTTCATGTGGGCGCACCCAGGCAAGAAGCTGCTGTTCATGGGCTGTGAGTTCGGCCAATGGCGTGAGTGGAACCACGACAGCGAGCTGGACTGGTACCTGCTGCAGTACCCCGAGCACCAGGGCGTGCAGCGCCTGGTCGGCGACCTCAACCGCCTGTACCGCGAAGTGCCGGCGCTGCACGAGCAAGACTGCCAGCCGCAGGGCTTCCAGTGGCTGATCGGGGACGATGCGCAAAACAGCGTGTATGCCTGGCTGCGCTGGAGCAGCGGTGGCGAGCCGGTGCTGGTGGTGGCCAACTTCACCCCGGTACCGCGCGAGGGCTATCGCATTGGTGTGCCGTTTGGTGAGCGCTGGCAGGAGCTGTTGAACAGCGATGCCGAACTGTATGCCGGGTCGAATGTCGGCAACCTTGGGGTGGTGGAGAGTGACCAGGAGGCCAGCCATGGCCAGCCACTGTCGCTGGCGCTGAACTTGCCGCCGCTTGGGGTGTTGATCATGAAACCAGCCTGATCTTTTGCCTGTACCGGCCCTATCGCCGGCAAGCCAGCTCCCACAGCTAGCACACAGTACTGAAGGGCTGTGCAGGACTTGTGGGAGCTGACTTGCCGGCGATAGGGCCGGGGCAGGCTACCACCGCATCCGCACCCCCAGGCTACCAATCAGCCCATTCAAATCATTGTCATCCACGTCACTGCTGTAATCGGCACTCACAAACAAGGCCACCGCAGGTGTCACCCGCGCCACCAGCCCCAGGCCCAGTTCCACCGTGGTCGAATACCGCGAGCTGGAGATCTTGTCGACCTGGTCGAGCTTCACCTCATCGGCATTACTAAAGTCATACCACACGTTGGTTCGCACATACGGTTCGATCGGCATGCCGCGCACCTCATAGCGCCCGGACAACTTGGCGCCGACCCGGCCACTCCAGCTCGGCTGGCTGTCAAACGCTTGCAAGGTTTCTTCCTGGACCCGGCTGCCAGGGAAGAACTGCTGGTTGATCAATTGCGCCTGTGGCTCGATCACCCAGCTGCCACCCAGCTTGATGGGAATGCCACCTTCGAGGGAGAAGGTCATTGCGTGACCGCTGTCGTCCAGCCGCTGGCCGCTCTCGCCGCGGCCATTGACGTCGATGCGCGAGCCCATGGCCACGGCATCCAGGTGCCAACCCTGTTCATGGGTCATGCTCCAGTACACCCCCAGGCTTTCACCACTCAGGTTCACCGCATTGCGCTGCTTGTCGCCCAGCAGCGGGCGCATGCCGTTGAAGCTGCTTTGCAGGTTGTTGTGCCCGACGAAAATCCCCGCACGGTGCACGTTGCCCGCAGCGGTTTCACGCACGAACAGGTCCGGGCCGATCATCAATTGCTGGCTGGGTGCTTCAAGCTGGTCTGGCGGCTGTGCACCGTTGCGTGTGCCGGCAGGAAAGAACTGCGCCCACTGGCTGGCAGTCAGGTCGGGTACCGCCTGCCCGTGGCGCTCGCTCATCCTTTGCGAAAAGGCATCCAGGGTGGCGATGTTCAAAGCACTGGCACTGACCGGGTCCAGCGATAGCTGTGGCACTACCGTCTGCTGCAGAAAGCCCGGCGAAGCGGGGTCGCCCTGCAGTTCGAACGCGAAAGTTTCCACCGGGGTTGCCAGAAGCAGCGACGTGGAAACCGCGTGGAAAAGACGGTCGAAGCGCAGTGGGCCCGAGGTGTTTTTCATGGCGGATCTCCTTTGTTTTGTGGGGTACAGCCCATGGACTGGCCTGTTGTCACGAGCTGTACGGCAAAAACAGAGGGCGACGCAAACCAGCACGCCGGCTTTCGCAAACGCGCACAAAAGCGCGAGCTAGGGGCCCGGCACGAGATCTTTACGACTAGGTAATGTTCAGCTAAGGAGAGGTAGCCGCTTGCGTCAAGAAAGCGTGAAGGAACTGTTCATGTTCCGTGGTCTGGGTCAATCCGTTGATTTTCCTAGTAAACAAGTAGGGTATATCGGGGTTCGCTATTTGCCGCGCTGCGGCTATGAAGAATGATTGCTAGAGCCGCACTTCAACCGCCAGTGGCAGGTGATCTGAAAGGTGCGACCAAGGTTTGTGCCCCAGAATCCGCGGCCCATGGCTTTCGGCATTGCGCAGGTAGATGCGGTCCAGGCGCAGCAGCGGCAGGCGGGCAGGGTAGGTGCGGGCAAGGTGGCCGTGGTGGCTTTCGAAGGCCTCGTGCAAGTCACTCTGCAAACCGAGCGTACGGTTGCCGTGAGCCTTCCAGTCGTTGAAGTCACCGGCAATGATCACCGGGGCATCGGGGGGGAGGGAATCGAGCAGTTTGCGCAGCAGTTGCAGCTGTTGCTGGCGGTGGCTTTCCAGCAGTGACAGGTGCACACACACCGCATGCACCGGACCTTGCCCGGGTACATCGAGAATGCAGTGCAGCAGGCCGCGGCGCTCCGGCCCGGTGATCGACACATCGAGGTTGCGGTGCTCGATGATCGGGTACTTGGACAGCAGCGCGTTGCCGTGATGGCCGTCGGGGTAGACCGCGTTGCGCCCGTAGGCGAAATCGCTCCACATGCTGTCGGCAAGAAATTCGTACTGCGAGGTCTGCGGCCAGCCGGGGTAGCGTGCGGCGTGGCGGTCGTGGCTGCCGAGCACCTCCTGGAGGAAGACGATGTCGGCCTGGGTACTGCGCACCGCCTCGCGCAGCTCCGGCAGGATGAAGCGCCGGTTGAAGGCGGTGAAGCCCTTGTGGGTATTCACCGTCAGTACCCGCAGCCGCTCCACGGCCGGGGCCTGGTTGACGCTGGCGAAACCTTTACTGCCGGCTTCGGGGTCCACAAATCCTCCTCGATCGCAGGTGCTTGTGCGTTATATCTACTGGCCCTATCGCCGGCAAGCCGGCTCCCACAAGTACAGCGCAGGCCTATCAGCCGGTGGAGATCCTGTGGGAGCTGGCTTGCCGGCGATAGGGCCAGTACAGCTAACCAATACCTGATGGGACAAACACGGTCATCCCAGGGTTCACTCTTCGTCCCGCTGCAACACCATCAGCAACATCGACCGCCCCTTCACCTCGAAGGTACTGTCGAACTGCAGGTGCTGACCCTTGCGCAGCTCCGGCCGGTCGGTATCCACCAGGCAACTCCAGTAATCGCCTGCAGGCACGCTTGGCAACTTGAACGGCACGATGTCGTGGTGCGCGTTGACGATCAGCAGTACCGTGGCCTCGGCGCCCGGACGGGCGATACCGCTTTCCTGCGCGCGGCCGTCGATCAGCATGCCCAGGCAGCGCCCATGGGGGTCTTCCCATTGCTCCACGCTCATTTCGTTACCGTCGGGCGCCAGCCAGGTCACGTCCTTGACCCCTATCGCCTCATTGTAGTCGCCCACCAAAAAGCGCGAACGGCGCAGCACCGGGTAGGTCAGGCGCAGGCGGGTCAGGCGCTTGACGAACTTCAGCAGCTCCTGGCCTTCGTCGTCGAGCTCCCAGTTCACCCAGCCAATTTCGCTGTCCTGGCAATAGGCATTGTTGTTGCCATGCTGGGTGCGGCTGAACTCGTCACCGGCAACGATCATCGGGGTACCCTGGGCAAACAACAGCGTAGCGAAGTAGTTGCGCATCTGCCGCATGCGCAGGGCATTGATCCCGGGGTCCTCGGTCGGGCCTTCAACGCCGCAGTTCCACGACAGGTTGTTATCGGTACCGTCCTGGTTGTTCTCGTCATTGTCCTCGTTGTGCTTGTCGTTGTACGAAACCAGGTCGCGCAAGGTAAAGCCGTCGTGGGCCGTAATGAAGTTCACCGACGAGTAGGGCCGCCGGCCGCGGTTGTTGAACATATCGCCCGAGGCCGTCATGCGCGCAGCAAAGTCGGCCAGCTGGCCTTCGTCGCCTTTCCAGAATGCCCGCATCGTGTCTCGGAAACGGTCGTTCCACTCCGCCCAGCCTGGCGCGAAATTGCCGACCTGATAGCCGCCGGGGCCACAGTCCCAAGGCTCGGCGATCAGCTTGACCTGACGCAGCAGCGGGTCTTGCCGGCAGGCAACCAGGAAGCTGTGCCGCTCGCTGTAGCCTTCGTGGTAGCGCCCAAGAATGGTCGCCAGGTCGAAGCGGAAGCCGTCCACATGCATTTCCCCGGCCCAGTAGCGCAGCGAGTCGGTGACCAGTTGCAGGACGCAGGGGTGGCTGAGGTCGAGCGTGTTGCCAGTGCCTGAATCGTTGATGTAGTAGCGTTTTTCATCGGGCATCAGGCGGTAGTACGAGGCGTTGTCGATGCCGCGCATGGACAGCGTCGGGCCGCGCTCGTTGCCCTCGGCGGTGTGGTTGTAGACCACGTCAAGGATCACCTCCAGGCCCGCATCGTGCAGGTGCGCGACCATTTCCTTGAACTCGGCGATCTTGCCACTGGCCAGGTAGCGCGGGTGTGGGGCAAAGAACGCAATGCTGTTGTAGCCCCAGTAGTTATTCAAACCTTTGTCCAGCAGGTGCTGGTCGTTGACGAAGGCGTGGATCGGCAACAGCTCGATGCTGGACACGCCAAGGTCCTTGATGTGTTTGAGCAACTCGTCATTGGCCAGGCCGGCGAAGGTACCGCGCAGGTTCTCCGGTACGGCCGGGTGGCGCATGCTGATGCCCCGGGCATGGGCCTCGTAGATGATGGTCTGCTCCCATGGTATCTGTACCCGCTCATCGCGGCCCCAGGTGAACGCCGGGTCGATTACTTTGCACTTGGGCACAAACGGCGCGCTGTCGCGCTCGTCGAACGAAAGGTCGCCGTCGGGGTGGCCGATGGTGTAGCCAAACAAGGCTTCGGACCACTTCAGCTCGCCCACCAGTTGTTTGGCATAGGGGTCGATCAGCAATTTGTTGGGGTTGAAGCGGTGGCCGTTTTCCGGCTCGTACGGGCCGTATACGCGGTAGCCGTAAATCAGCCCGGGGTGCGCGTCCGGCAAGTAGCCGTGGTAGATCTCATCGGTGTATTCCGGCAGCTCGATGCGTTCCAGTTCCTTTTCACCGCTTGGGTCGAACAGGCACAGCTCGACCTTGGTGGCATTGGCCGAAAACAGGGCGAAGTTCACGCCCAGGCCGTCCCAGGTGGCGCCGAGGGGAAAGGGCAGGCCTTCGCGAATGCGCGATGGTGCTACAGAACGGGTTTTCTTTGGGGTGCGCGGGCTCATGACGATCCTCGAATGGCCGGGTGCAGGGAATGGAAATGGCGCTTGCATGTGCCGGCCTCTTCGCGGGTGAACCCGCTCCTACAAGCACGCACAGGCGCTAGGCTGACGCTTGGCCTGTAGGCGCGGGTTCACCCGCGAAAGGGCCCAGGCAGGCTCATCCAGCAGTAGGCTTCTTCACCGCCCGTGGCTTTTTCGCAGCAGCTGGCTTAACGCCCGGCAGTGCAGCCACCTTGGGCTCGGCTGGCGCTTTCGGCGCGGCTGCGGTTTTCGGCGCAGGCGCGGCTTTGGGCTTGGCCGCTGCCTTGGCCTTGCCTGCGGGCTTGGACTTGGCCTCTGGCGCCAGAGCCTCAGCCTCGGCTAGCTTGCGCGCCATGTCCCAATGGCGCTCTTCTTCACCCTCCGGCTTACCCTCCGACTCCCAGATCTGGTAGGCAAATTCGCGTACTCGTTTTTCATCGACACTCATCACGACGCTCCTGAATGCTAGGCATGTTCGATCAACAGGTTGACTGGGAACTCCGACAACACGGTGCTCAACATCAACTCTCTAACAGGGCTGACAACGGCCCCGCCAAAAAGTCCAGTCGAAGTGGCAGGCGACAAGGCAAACGGCAGGCTTACGCGGGTATCGTCCCAGTTCTGCGCCGGGATCAGGGGTGTCGCTGCGGTACCCAGCAGGGTACTGGCCAGGCGTGGCGCAATAATGACGGCACGCTCGCTGTCGCCCAGGCGGGCAAACGCCACAACCTTATCTGCGTGGCGACCCTGTACGCTCAGCGGCAGGTAAGCGCCGCGGCGGAACAGCTCGGCATGCGCCTGGCGGCAATCCAGCACGCGGGCGATCAAGGCTTGCTTGATGCGGCCGTCCGGCCAGTGAGCCAACAGCTCGGCCAGTGGCGTGGCGTCATCCAGCGTCCTTCGCCTGCAAGCGTAGTCGACAGCGCGGCGGTTGTCCGGGTCGACCAAGCTGAAGTCCCAGTATTCGTTACCCTGATACAAATCGGGCACCCCGGGCACGGTCATCCGCAGCAAGGCCTGCACCAGCCCGTTCAGTGCGCCAGGGCAGGCCAGCAGGTGCGCTGCCTCGCCTACCGACTTGCGCAGTTGCAGGTTTTCAGGGGCCAGCAGCAAGCCGCTCAGGTAGCTGGCACAGGACCTTTCATAAGCCTCGTTGGGCGCATTCCAGCTGCTGCGCAGCTTGGCTTCGCGCAGGGCCTTCTGTTGCCATTGTCCCAGCCGATCGGCGTACTGGCGCAAGCCCTGTTCATCGTGCACGTCCAACCCCAGTGGCCAGCTGCCCAGCAGCGTCTGCAACAGCATCAGTTCGTCGCCCGGGCTGGGCGCCTGGCCATCATCCAGATGCTCGCGCAGCGGTTCGGCCAGTTCGCGCCAGTGCTCCATGCGGCTGGCCAGCCACGGGCCGCGCTCACTGAGCACGGCCAGGCGCGCGCGCGTGTCTTCGCCACGCTTGTGGTCATGGGTAGCGGTGGCCAGCAAGTTGTCCGGGAAGTCACGCGCGCGCCGCTGCGCTTCGTTGTGGAACGCTTCCAGCGGGGCGCTGAAGCGCTCGGCCTCGAAGCCGACGTCATTGCGTGACAGCAAGCGGGCGCTGCGGTAGAAGGCGGTGTCCTCCACGGCCTTGGCCGCGCTGGGGGCGGTTAATTGTTGGAAGCGCACGCAGGCATGGCGCAATTGTTTGCGCGCCCGACCCGGCGGCAGGTGGCGCCAGGCGCGGCCACCCAGCCACTGTTCCATTTGTGCCAACAGCGGCCAGTCGGCCTCGGCGAGGTCTTGCCGTGCGTTGGTCAACGCCTGCTGGAAGAAGCGTTCGTCCTGCGCCGGGCGGCCGCAGGCGTTGAAGTAGGTGCGGTACACCGGGTAATGCGCGACCAGCGCCTGCAGCGCCCGGCGGATCGCGCCGAGCGTCAGGTCGCGGGTCATCAGGTCGTTGCGCGCCACCTGCAGCAGCGCCTGGGCCACCGACTCGCAGTCACCGGCCAGGCTGGCGTTGAGCACCAGATGCCGAGCCAGGCGCACTTCCTCGGGGAAGTCCGGGCGTTCGCTGATAGCGCCCCACAGCTCGGTGAGTGGCGCTTCACCGGCCGGGTCGTGCTGCAGCAGCGATACCTGGTTCATGAACTCGTAGCCGGTGGTGCCATCGGTCAGCCAGTCACGGTGCAGGTGCTCGTTGGCGCCGAGGATCTTTTCCACGTAGATCGGGAAGTGCTCCAGCGCAGTATTCAGCGGGCGCCGTGCCAACAGGCTGTCGACCCGACGATGCAGTTTGCGGCAGTAGCCGCGCGGGTCGGCCAGGCCATCGATATGGTCGATGCGCAGGCCATCCACCAGGCCACGTTCGATCAGCTCGAACAGCTTGGCATGGGTGGCTTCGAACACCACCGAACGTTCCACCCGCAGGCCACCCAGTTCATTGATATCGAAGAAGCGCCGCCAGTTGATATCGTCGGCGGCGGTACGCCAACTTGCCAAGCGGTAGGTTTGACGCTCCAGCAGCAAATGCAGGCGCTTGAAGCCGCTCTCGCTGCGGCTGTCGAAGGCCAGCAGGGCCGATTCGAGGTCGCCGCCTTCGCGCACCAGGCGGGCCAGTTCGGCGTGCAGTGGCGACGCGTCGGCCAGCGGCGAGGCTGAAGTGTTCAACGCGGTGAAATGTTCGGCCAGGGCCTGCAGGGCAGGTTCGGGGCTCAGGGCGAGTACCCAGCCGTAGTCGCCCGGGCAAATCGGGAAGCGGTGCTCGTAATGCGCCACCTGCAGCACGCCGTGTTGCGGGTCGAACTGCAGCGGCAGCTCGCCGTTTTTCAGGGCCACGCCGTAATCGCTACCGAGGAACGGCAGCAGCAACTGGCCCGCCAGCAGCGGGTCGCTGGAATGCCACTGAATATCGAAAAACTCCGCATAGGGGCTGCGCCGGCCCCAGGCCAGCAGGCTCTGCCACCACGGGTTGTCGGCGCCGCCCACGGCCATATGGTTGGAGACAGTATCGAGGATCAGCCCCATTCCGTGCTGGCGCAAGGCGGCGACCAGCCGTTCCAGTGCAGCCTCGCCGCCGAGTTCCGGGTTGACCTGGGTCGGGTCGACCACGTCGTAGCCATGCCGTGAACCGGCGCGGGCCTTGAGGATCGGCGAGGCATACAGGTGGCTGATGCCCAGCTGGGCAAAGTAAGGTACCAGCGGTACAGCCTGATCAAGGGTGAAGTCGCTGTGAAATTGCAGGCGCAGGGTAGAGGTCAGCGGTTTCATCGGTCACGCTCCCACGCTTGCTCGCGGGCCTGGGCCAGCACTTCCAGCCGGCGCGCGGCATCCGCGTCATCCAGCAGCTCGCGCACCGGCTGGGCAAAGCGCCGGCGCCAGTTGGGGTGGCCTTCAGTGGTGCCTGGCAGGTTGGGTTGTTCGTCCAGGCCAAGCAGGTCTTCCAGCGGGACCAGCACCAGCGGAGCGCGGGTGTGGCCTACATAGCGAATGGCGGCGTCAATCACGTCGTCGTTGTCCTTGAGAGCGCCATAGTTGGCGGCAAGTGTGCGGCGCAGGCCGGCATGTTCTTTTTGCCGGTCATGGCGCCAATGCAGTTCGGTGGCCGCGTCGATCAGTTGCAGGCGGTGGCTCCAGTCAATGTCGCGGTTTTCAAGCCAGCCGGCCAACGGCGCCAGGTCGTGGGTGCCGGTGGTGGCGAGGGCGTCGTCCGGCCAGTCCAGGATTGGCGTGAAATTGCCGGGTGACGCCTGCTCGAAGGGCAATACCCGCATGCCCAGCACATTTTTTTTGCCCAGGGCCTCACGCAAGCCTTCTGGTACGGTGCCCAGGTCCTCGCCGAGGATGATCGCGCCATGGCGTACCGACTCCAGCGCCAGCAGGCGCAGCAAGTCCTCCAGCGGGTAATACAGGTAGGCGCCTTCGCTGGGCTTGGCGCCCCGCGGGATCAGCCACAAGCGGCGCAGGCCCATCACATGGTCGATGCGCAGGCCGCCGGCGTGCGCCAGGTTGGCTCGCAGCATTTCGATGAAGGCGCGGTAACCATTGCGCTTGAGGCCTTCCGGCGAAAAACCGCAAATACCCCAGTCCTGGCCCGAGCGGTTGAGTATGTCGGGAGGAGCGCCTACGGTGAGGTTGGCCAGCAATTCATCCTGGCGGCTCCAGGCTTGGCTCCCGGCACCGTCGGCGCCCACTGCCAGGTCGGCGATCAGGCCTACCGCCATGCCACTGCCGTGCGCCGCCTCCTGGGCGCGTTGCAGGCTGCGTTCGGTCAGCCACTGGCAGAAGGCATGAAACTCCACACGCGCCGGGTAGCTGGCGGCGATGCTCTGCACTTCACCATGGTAGGGGTCGCGCCATGCCTCAGGCCAGCTGCGCCAGTCGGCGCCCAAGCCCCGATCGACCGCTTCAGCTTGCAAAACCTCAAAGCGGCAATGGTGCTCCAGTGCCTCGCCGGCGGCCTCGCGGAAACTCTCGAAGTCGCTGCGCAGCGGGTGCTCGCCCTGGCTGAAATCCTTGTACAGCGCCTGCAACAGTCGCTGACGGGCTTCGGCGGCGCGCGGCCAGTCCACCAGCGGCTCCTGCTCTAGCGCTTCCAATACCTGTTCCAGGCCGCAAGCCTCAACCGCCATGCGCACTGCGCGCTCACCGAGGATGGCAGCGGGGCTGGCGTACAGGGTATTGAGCAGCAGCCTGCTCGAGGGTGAATACGGGCTGTAGTGCTGCTGGTCGTAGGCCGAGAGCGCATGGATCGGGCTGATGGCCAGCGCATCGGCCCCACGTTCGGCGGCAGCACGGGCCAGCCCTTCAAGGGCCAGGCAGTCGCCATAGCCGCCATCGCCCGGTCGCCTCAGGCTGTAAAGCTGCGCAGCAATCCCCCAGCAACGTGCCGGTGCCTCGCTGACCAGGTCGTGCAGCGCCACGCAGCCAGCCGGTGCCACGGCCAGGGTGAATTCATGGTCTTGCACCTGCAGTCGGTGGTAGCCGACCGGCAACTGGCCTGGCAATCGTCCTTGCGCGTCCAGTTGCAGCTGCATCTGCGCGCCGTCTTCCAGCTGGCAGTCCACCCGGGCATGGCCTGCGAAGTAGTGACCGAGGGCAAGCGGCTGGCCTGCGTCCGCCGTCAGCAAAGGTGGAACATGCAGGGCGTCATCACTGTGCGCGAGGCTGGTCAGGCTATCGCGGACCTGGGCATCGTCCTCGGCAGCATGGCCGAGCGCCTGCAGCACCTGGCGCAGCACCTCATCGCTGACCTGCTGTGGCCGATTGTTGGCGTCGATCCAGTCGCGCGCCAACCCGGCCCGCTCGGCAAGCTGGTGTAGCAGGGCTTCGCTCATGGCGCCTCCTGGCGGGTGGGCAGCAAGCTGACCACGCAGCTATAGGGAGAAAGGGTCGAGTCGGGGTGGGCGTTGTCGCTGCTGTCGAACAGCCGCAGCGCCGGGTCAGGCAAGGCAACGGGCTGCGCCTGGTCGGCCAGGTTGAGGTCGATGCGCAGGGTGCTGCCATCGCCGAGGCGCCAGCGAGCGCTTAGCGCCTTGTCGCCGAGTACCTCGGCCCCCAGTGCGCGACTGCCGGGCAAGCGCGGGACCAACTGCTTGTGCCTGATTGCCAGCAGTTGTTGATACAGCCCGTGCCAGCCGGCCAGCACATCGTGCCCGTCCGGCCGGGAGGTGTCGAAAGTTTGCCGGGCGTTGGGGTCGGGTATGCGTTCGCGCTGGTCGGGGTCGGCAAACGCCGCGAAATGGGCGAACTCCCCTCGGCGGCCTTCGCGAACCGCATCGGCCAGTTCGTCATGGAAATCGGTAAAGAACAGGAACGGCGCGCGGCTGCCGTCGTCATCGCCCATGAACAGCAGTGGAATCATCGGGCTGAGTAACAGCAACCCGGTGGCTGCACGCAGTGCTGCGGGTGGGCACAGCCGAGACAGGCGTTCGCCAAGCGCCCGGTTACCGATCTGGTCATGGTTCTGCAGAAACAGTACGAACGCGCTGGGCGCAAGGTGCCCGCTGGGCTCGCCGCGAGGTTGGCCGTGTCGGTTGGCTTCGCCCTGGAACACGAAGCCTTCACCCAGGCAGCGGGCCAATTTGTCGATCGGCTTGTGCTTGTAGTCTTCGTAGTAGCCTTCGGTTTCGCCGGTCAGCAGCACGTGCAAGGCATTGTGGCCGTCATCGTTCCATTGGGCATCGAAGCCCTGTTCCAGCAAGAACGCCTGGTTGTGTTCGTTTTCCAGCACCAGCCACACCTGCCGGCCAGGTTCGACTGCGGCACGCACGCGTTGCGCCAGCTCGACCAGGAAATCGGGCTGGTCGATGGCGTGCACCGCGTCCAGGCGCAGGCCATCGAAGCGGTAGTCGCACACCCACATCAAGGCGTTCTGGATGAAGTATTCGCGAACCTCCGGGCGGCGGAAATCAATGGCCGCGCCCCAGGGCGTCTGGCGGTCTTCGCGGAAAAACGGGCTGGCGTACTGATGAAGGAAATTGCCGTCCGGGCCGAAGTGGTTGTATACCACGTCGAGCATCACCATCAGGCCACGGCCGTGGGCCTGGTCAATCAGGCTGCACAGTTGGTGTGGGCTGCCATAGGTATGCTGTGCAGCGAACGGCAGCACCCCGTCATAGCCCCAGTTGCGTTCGCCGGGGAACTGGCCGACCGGCATCAGCTCGATAGCGGTCACGCCGGTGCCGGATAGCCGCGACAACTGGTCGGCCACACCTTGGTAGCCACCTAGCACGCCAACGTGCATTTCCTGAATCACCGCCTCGTGCCAAGGTCGCCCCTGCCAGGGGTGCTGCCAGTGGTAGCCGGCAACATCCACGATTTGGCTCGGCCCGTGCACCCCTTCAGGTTGATAGCGCGACGCGGGGTCTGCCACCTGAAGCTGTCCGTCGATGCGGTAGTGGTAGTTGTCGCCTGCCTGCGCCGGGGCGATCCCGGTGAACCAGCCGTCTTTCTCCGGCAGCAGCTCGATGGCGGGCTGCTGCTCCAGTACCACGCTCACGCTGCGCGCATCCGGTGCCCAGAGGGCGAAGCGCGCCGACGTGGCGTCTATCAAATGTGCGCCATGCCTGTGCATCTTCGACCTCGCGTTCAGTAATGGGCCAGATGAGCCTGCTTCACCAGGTCCTCGTACAGGCGTGCATAGGGTTCCACTGCCTGGCACCAGTTGAATGGCTGGGTCATCGACAGGCAACGCATGGCGTTGAGCAGGTCCTTTTTCTGGTAGATGTAGAAGGCACGGCTCAGGGCTTCGCGGTAACTTTCGACGGTCGATTCATCGAACAGGAAGCCGGTAACACCGTTTTCGATGGTGTCGGCAAGCCCGCCGGTGTTACGCGCCACCGGCAGTGAGCCGAAGCGCTGGGCGTACATCTGGCTCAGCCCGCACGGCTCGTAGCGCGATGGCATCAGCAGGAAATCGCTGCCGGCGAACATGCGCCGAGCGTCAGTTTCGTTGAAGCCGATGCGCACGCCAATGCGGCCAGGGTAGCGCAGCGCCAGGTCGCGCATGGCCTGTTCTTCTTCCGGTTCGCCACGGCCAATGATGGCGATCTGGCCGCCTTGCTCGACAATGTAGTCGGCTACGCCAAGCGTCAGGTCCAGGCCTTTCTGGTAAACCAGGCGCGACACCACGGCAAGCAGCGGCCCTTCGCTTGGCTCGAGCTTGAACAGCTCGCGGACTTCGCTGGCGTTACGCGCCTTGCCTTCCCAGTCATTGATGCTGAAGTTGTGCTGCAGGTGTTTGTCGGTGGCCGAGTCCCAGCTTTCGTCGATGCCGTTGGGAATGCCGCCGAGCAGGCCTTGCTGAGCCTTGCTGGCCAGGAAACCGTCAAGGCCGCAACCGAATTCGGGGGTGGTGATTTCCTGGGCATAGGTGGCGCTGACGGTGGTGATGTGGCTGGAATAGGCAAGGCCGGCCTTGAGGAACGACAGTTTGCCGTAGAACTCCATGCCTTCCTGCTGCATGGCATGGTCCGGGATCGCCAGCTCTGGGCTGCAGCCGCGGCTGTACACCCCCTGGTAGGCCAGGTTGTGGATGGTGAACAGGGTCGGCGTACTCAGCCCGCGCCAGTGCATGTAGGCAGGCGCCAACCCGGCAGGCCAGTCATGGGCGTGCACCAGTTCAGGCTTCCAGTGAATCATGCCCTCACCGGCGGCGATTTCCGCAGCAGCGAGGCCCAGGCGGGCGAAGCGAATGTGGTTGTCGGGCCAGTCGCGGCCGTTGTCGGCGGCATAGGGGGTGCCGGGACGCTGATACAACTCGGGGCAGATCAGCACATAGATGACCAGGCCATCGGGCAAGTCCATGCGGCCGATCTTGCACGGTGGCAACGCAGCGTGCCCACCCAGCTCGCCAACGATGTGAATGGGGTTGTCGCTTTCCACCACCTGCGGGTAGCCCGGTATCAGCACGCGAACATCGTGCAAGTGCGCCAAGGCGCGGGGCAGGGCGGCAGACACGTCGCCCAGGCCGCCGGTTTTGACCAGGTCGGCGATTTCCGAGGTGACGAACAGGATCTTGCGCTTGTTGGGGTTGTGCTGGCGCTGCGCGCCGGGTGCCTTGCCTGCCGGGGCGAAATCCGGGGTAACCGGCTCGCGGGTGTCCGAGGTGAAGGTGTTAACGTGAGGCTCGACAGCGGCACTGATCATACTTCTCTCCGTCCCTATGCTTGCTTGGCCGGGTGCTGGCACCCGTGGCTCTATCTCGTGTGAGTTCTCTCTACTGCTGAATGTTGCTTAGTGCATTCCATGCCCCTGAGTCGTGCGCACAGGCACAGCGCGTTCGGCATTCCGGCCAAAGGCGATTGGACTGGTTGGGGTGGGTGGGCCTGGCAAAGGTCTGTCCCTTGCGTTTGGCCTACTTAGTTCCTGACCTGCCCGCTTTCCTGAAAGTTCGACTTATTTTCGTCACTCTTCCGATGAGCAAATGGCGGGCCGAAAACCGAGTGTAGGAGAGAAAGAGATAAAAAGGTGACCCACTGGTCACAATTGTTATGGCGCGGAATAGACGCAAACGTTGGCGTCTGTGACCGGATGTAAAAAGGCTTGGCGAGGGTGTTTTGCAGGTGCGCCAAAATGAGGCTGGAGAGAATTTGTGCACCCTATTGATGCGTGAGGGAGGGGTTTGCTTCTTCGCGGGCTCGCCCGCTCCCATAGAACAAACTCTAACTTATTGATTTGGTGAAACTTGTGGGAGCGGGCTTGTCCCGCGAACACCGGCAAAGCCGGTGCCAGACACCGCGTTGCCTGCTTCGCGGGACAAGCCCGCTCCCACAATGGCCATTGTTCTCTGCGAGACAGCGCAGCCCGCAAGGGCTGGGTAATCTCCCACAGGAACGGAGTAGGCCTCAGATGCGACACGGACGTTGTAGGAGCGGGTTCACCCGCGAATACGCCGGGCCTGAAAAAGCAGAACCAGAACATGAGCAAGGCGGGAGCCTTACAACTCCCACCGGGAAGGAAAAATCAGACGCCGAAAGCTTTCTCGCCATCACGCTGTTGCGCCAGCAACAGGTTCAACTGCGCAACCTGCTGACGCAGTTGGTCACGTTCGTCCTTCAGTTTACGCAGCTCATCACGGCGCACGGAGACATAGAGGGTCTGGGTTGGAGTTGCAGGCATCAAGGTACCCATAAGCACACCTCGCGGTATTGGCTGGTGACAAGTCAAAGCGTAGACGCTTCACGCGGGGCGCATTTTGAATTCTTTCACAGGCCTTGGGAACTTTTTTGTTTATCGTGGTCTTGCCGTTCGTCGCTGAACCCTCGGCCGGCATGCTGGACTAATCTGAAAAGCTGCACTGTGTTGTCATCCATTTCGAAAGGGGAGCATTGGCTCATGCAACTGGGAATCGTCGGGCTGGGCCGCATGGGCGGCAATATCGCAAGGCGCCTGATGCGCGCCGGCCATCGCACCGTGGTGCACGACCGCAACCGCGAGGCCATTACCGGCCTGGAAGGCGAGGGCGCCCAAGGCGCGCATGACCTCGGTGCATTGATTCAAAAGCTCAAAGCACCCCGCGCGGTGTGGGTGATGCTGCCGGCCGGTGAGGCCACCGAGCAGACCATCGCCCAGTTGGCCGAACTGCTGGAGCCGGGCGATGCGATCATCGACGGGGGCAACACCTTCTACAAGGACGACATGCGCCGTGCCGCCGACCTGGCCAAGCGCGGCCTGCACTACCTGGACGTTGGCACCTCCGGCGGCGTGTGGGGCCTGGACCGTGGCTACTGCATGATGATTGGTGGCGAAAAAGACGTGTTCGAACGCCTGGAGCCGCTGTTCAAGGCGCTGGCCCCCGGCGTGGGCGACATTCCGCGTACCCACGGGCTTAGCGGCGAGCACCAACGCGCCGAACATGGCTACATCCATGCCGGCCCGCCCGGTGCCGGGCACTACGTGAAAATGGTCCACAACGGCATCGAATACGGCCTGATGCAGGCCTACGCCGAAGGTTTCGACCTGCTGCGCAGCAAGGGCGGCAACGAGCTGCCGGAAGACCAGCGCTTCGACCTCAACGTGGCTGAAATTGCCGAAGTGTGGCGGCGTGGCAGTGTGGTTACCTCGTGGCTGCTCGACCTTACCGCCGACGCGCTGGCGGCCGACCCGCAGCTGACGCAGTTCAGCGGCTCGGTGTCCGACAGTGGCGAAGGCCGCTGGACCATCGACGCCGCCGTCGAGCAGGCGGTGCCGGTGCCGGTACTGTCCAGCGCACTGTTCGCGCGCTTCCGCTCGCGCCAGCAGCAAGGCACCTACGGTGACAAGATTCTCTCGGCCATGCGCCTGGGCTTTGGTGGCCATGTCGAGAAGAAAGCCGAATGAGTAAACAGACCATTCCTGCTGCCCCGCCGTGTACCCTGTTCCTGTTCGGCGCCAATGGCGACCTGGTCAAGCGCCTGCTGATGCCGGCGCTGTACAACCTCAGCCGTGACGGTTTGCTCGACCGTAACCTGCGGATCGTCGGCGTCGATCACAACCCGGCCAGTGCCGAGGATTTTGCCGAGCGCCTGCACGCGTTCATGGCCGAACGCGACAAGGGCGGCGAGGGCGCTGCCAAGTGCCTGGATGAAAAGCTATGGGCGCGCCTGGCCAAGCGCCTGGATTACCAGACTGGCGATTTCCTCGACCCGGCTACCTATGCAGCCATCGCCAAGCGCATCGACAAGACCAGCCATGGCAATGCCATCTTCTATCTGGCCACCTCACCGCGCTTCTTCCCGGAAGTGGCCCAGCGCCTGGGTGAAGCCGGCTTGCTGGACGAGTCCGCCGGCGGCTTTCGCCGGGTAGTGGTCGAAAAACCCTTCGGCACCGACCTGGCCAGCGCCGAGGCGCTCAACGCCTGCCTGCTGAAGGTGATGGGCGAGCGGCAGATCTACCGCATCGACCATTACCTGGGCAAGGAAACGGTGCAGAACATTCTGGTCAGCCGCTTCTCCAACGGGCTGTTCGAATCGTTCTGGAACAACCACTACATCGATCATGTGCAGATCACCGCTGCGGAAACCGTGGGCGTCGAGACCCGTGGCGGGTTCTACGACGGTACCGGCGCCCTGCGCGACATGGTGCCTAACCACTTGTTCCAGTTGCTGGCGATGGTGGCCATGGAGCCACCGGCGGCATTTGGTGCCGATGCCGTGCGGGGCGAAAAGGCCAAGGTAGTTGGCGCCATCCGCCCCTGGTCGGCCAAGATGGCCCTGAAAAACTCGGTGCGTGGCCAGTACAGCGCCGGCAAGCAGGGGCGCAAGCAGCTGCCGGGCTACCGCCAGGAGGCCAACGTCGCGGCGGACAGCCAGACTGAGACCTACGTGGCGCTGAAGGTGATGATCGACAACTGGCGCTGGGCCGGCGTGCCGTTCTACCTGCGTACCGGCAAGCGCATGAGCGTGCGCGACACCGAAATTGCCATCTGCTTCAAGCCCGCGCCGTATGCGCAGTTCCGCGAGTCGGAGCTGGAGCGGCCCAAGCCCAATTACCTGAAAATCCAGATCCAGCCCAACGAAGGCATGTGGTTCGACCTGCAGGCCAAGCGGCCCGGGCCGGAGCTGGTGATGGAGAATGTCGAGTTGGGCTTTGCCTACAAGGACTTCTTCAAGATGACCCCGGCGACTGGCTACGAGACGCTGATCTACGACTGCCTGACCGGTGACCAGACCCTGTTCCAGCGGGCTGACAACATCGAGAACGGCTGGCGTGCGGTGCAGCCGTTCCTTGATGCCTGGGCCCAGGGTGGAGAAGTGCATGAGTACCCGGCCGGTGAAGACGGGCCCGAGGCTGGCAACGAACTGCTGACCCGGGACAAGCGCGAGTGGCACCGGTTGGGGTGAGAGGTTTGTAAGCCTGTACCGGCCCTTTCGCGGCTAAACCCGCTCCTACAGGTGTTGGAGATCCCTGTAGGAGCGGGTTTAGCCGCGAAAGGGCCCGCCCAGGCAACCACACAAAGGAGACCCAATGCCCGCCCACATAGAAGACTACGCCCTGCTCGGCAACTGCCGCAGCGCCGCCTTGGTCGGCCGCGACGGCTCCCTCGACTGGCTGTGCCTGCCACGCTTCGACGCCCCCGCAGTTTTCGCTGCCCTGCTGGGTAACGAAGAAAACGGCCGCTGGCGCCTGGCCCCCTGCGACCCGGTCGAGCACTGCAGCCGCCAGTACCTAAGCGATACCCTGGTACTGGAAACCACCTGGGTTACCGCCACTGGCCGCGCCCGGGTGCTCGACTTCATGCCACTGGGCGAAGTCAACTCAGTGGTCCGCATCATCGAGGGCCTCGCTGGCGAAACCAATTTCGAAATGGACCTGGTCATGCGCTTCGATTACGGCCGCAGCGTGCCGTGGGTTGAACGCCTGGAGCCGCTGACTCTCAGCGCCGTGGCCGGCCCCGACCGGCTGATCCTCAGCAGCACGGTGGCCCTGCATGCCCGCGACCACCACAGCGTCGCGCGCTTTCGCGTCGCTGCTGGCCAGCGCCGGGTGTTCAGCCTGCGCCATCAGCCCTCGCACCTGCCAGTTCAGCCTGACAGTGATGTGGACGGCGCCTTGGCAAGCACCATCGACCAATGGCAAGCATTCGCGGCGCGCTGCCCCGAGGTTGGCCCGTACACGGCCTTGGTGCGTCGCTCGCTGCTTACCCTCAAGGCCATGACCTACGCCCCCACCGGGGGCATCGTCGCCGCCGTCACCACCTCGCTGCCCGAGCGTGTCGGTGGCGAACGCAACTGGGATTACCGCTTCTGCTGGCTGCGCGACGCCACCATGACCCTGCTGGCGTTCATGAACCTGGGCTACTTCGACGAAGCCCAGGCCTGGCGCGAATGGCTACTGCGCTCGGTGGCCGGCAACCCTGAACAGATGCAGATCATGTACGGCCTGGCCGGCGAGCGTGACCTGCAGGAATACACCCTGCCATGGTTGGCCGGTTACGAGCACTCGCAGCCGGTGCGGGTGGGCAATGCCGCGTCGGCGCAGACGCAGCTGGACATTTACGGCGAACTGGCCGACGCCATGGCCCAGGCGATCAAGGGCGGCTTGCCGCGCCACCCGCGCAGCGCAGCCATTTCCCGTTTGATCCTGCCCTACGTCGAGCGCATCTGGCGTGAGCCGGATGAAGGTATCTGGGAAGTGCGCGGCGGCCGCCAGCAGTTCGTGCATTCCAAGGTCATGGCCTGGGTGGCGTTCGACCGTGCCGCCGGGCTGGCCGACACCACCGAAGAAGGCCGCGAGCAGGGGCAGCACTATCGCCAGGTGGCTGACGAGATCCGCCGCGAAGTGTGCGAACACGGCCTGGACAGCAGCGGCCAGTTCTTCGTCCAGGCCTATGGCTCGCGTGAGATGGACGCCAGCCTGTTGCAGATCGCCCTGACCGGCTTCCTGCCAGCAGAGGACCCGCGCTTTTTGCGCACGCTGGAGCAGATCGAACAGCGCCTGCTGAAAAACGGTCTGCTGCTGCGCTACGACAGCGACAGTTGCAGCGACGGCCTCACGCCGGGCGAGGGCACCTTCCTGGTCTGTTCGTTCTGGCTGGCCGACGTTTATGTGTTACTGGGGCGCCAGGAAGAAGCGCAGGCCTTGTACGAACGCCTGACCGGCCTGTGCAACGACCTCGGCCTGCTGGCCGAGCAATACGACCCGGCCGGCCAGCGCATGCTCGGCAACTACCCCCAGGCGTTCAGCCATATCGGCATCATCAATACCGCGCTGAACCTGCACCGCGCCCAGTGCCCGGTGCGCGATCGGGCGAGTTGCGGATAAGGCAAGCGCGGCCCCCTGTAGGAGCGGCCTTGTGTCGCGATCGGGCCGCGGAGCGGCCCCAAATTTTCAGCTTCGCCGCTGAACTTGCTGGGGCCGCTCTGCGGCCCGATCGCGACACAAGGCCGCTCCTACAGGGATTGCACCCGCTTCGAGCAAGCGGAGTAGACTAGCCCAAACACCATTCGGCACGGAGCACACATGGGTATTCGCGGTACAGACCGGCAGATCGACAACATCGAGTTCAATGTCAGCGACATCGCACGCAGCAAGGCCTTCTATGGCAGTGTGTTCGGTTGGGCCTTCACCGACTATGGGCCAACCTATACCGAGTTCAGCGATGGCCGCCTGACGGGCGGTTTTACCACGGGCGAGCCGGTGCGCCCGGGCGGGCCACTGGTGATCCTGTACGCCGACGACCTTGAGGCCACGCAGCAGCGGGTCGAAGCGGCGGGGGCGAAGATCAGCCGGGCGACCTTTGCTTTCCCTGGCGGGCGACGCTTCCATTTCCTCGACCCGGACGGTTATGAACTGGCGGTGTGGACGGCCCAAGCCTGATGGCCAACCACAAGATCGAAATCCGCCGGCGCAATATCGAGAAGATTCTGCAGGCGGCAGAAAAGGTGTTCGCCGAGAAAGGCTACGGTGCCACCTCGATGGGCGATATCGCCGAGCAGGCCGAGTTACCGCGTTCCAACCTGCATTACTACTTCAGCACCAAGGACGACTTGTTCCGCGCGGTGCTGCAGGACCTGCTGGATGTGTGGAAGCAGGACGCACTGTGCTTCGAGAACTTCGACGACCCGCGCGTGGTGCTGACCAGCTATATCCGGGCGAAGATGGGCCATTCGCGTTCGCGGCCGCTGGGCTCGAAGATCTGGGCCGAAGAGATGCTGCACGGGGCGCCGGTGCTGGGGGTGAGCCTGGATGAAAGCCTGGTGCCCTGGGCCAAGTTGAAGGAAACCAAGATCCGCCGTTGGGTGGAGGAAGGGCGCATCTTGCCGGTGGAGCCGTCGGCGCTGCTGTACATGATCTGGGCCTCGACCCAGCACTATGCCGACTTTGGTTATCAGGTGCAGTTGCTCAACGGTGGTGAGGTGCTTTCGGACATGGCTTTTGAAAGTGCGGTGCAGACGGTGACCAGTGTGATCTTGCGGGGGATTGGGCTGGAGCCCTGACTGGCTTCTCCCGGTTACGCGGTCCGTGTAGGAGCGGCCTTGCGTCGCGATGGGCTGCGTAGCAGCCCCAAATTCTCAGCTTCGCAGCAGAGATTGCCGGGGCTGCTGCGCAGCCCATCGCGACGCAAGGCCGCTCCTACAGGGGACCGCGTCAAGCTGAGGGTTTAACTGGCCTCGCGATAGGGGTTGCGCGGATCCTGCGTCCAGTTCAAATAAGGCTTGCCGGTGTCCTGCGCCTGCATGTCGATACAGTTATCCACCGGGCAGGTGATCTGGCACAGGTTACAGCCCACGCATTCCTCCTCGATCACGCTGTACACATGCGTGCCATCCGCCTTCAGGGTGCTGGCAATGGCCTGGTGCGAGGTGTCCTCACAGGCAATGTGGCAGCGCCCGCAACCAATGCACGCCGCCTGGTCGATGTGCGCCACCGATTTGTAGTTGATGTCCAGGTACTTCCAGTCGGTGGTATGCCCCACCGCCTGCCCGCGGAACGCCTCGATGTTGCGGTGCCCGTGCTGGTCCATCCAGCGCGCCAGGCCGTCCTGCATGTCCTCGACTATGCGAAAGCCATGCAGCATCGCGGCTGTGCACACCTGCACCGCGCCGCTGCCCAGCGCCATGAACTCCGCCGCATCGCGCCAGTTGCCGATACCGCCAATGCCGCAAATTGGCAGGCCACGGGTTTCCGGGTCGCGGGCAATTTCCGCGACCATGTTTAGGGCAATCGGCTTTACCGCCGAGCCGCAATAACCGCCATGGGTGCTCTGGTCGCCAACGATGGGGTGGGCCACCATGCGGTCCAGGTCGACGCTGGTGATCGAGTTGATGGTGTTGATCAACGACACCGCATCAGCCCCGCCCCGATACGCGGCGCGCGCCGACTGGCGGATGTCGGTAATGTTCGGCGTCAGCTTGACGATCACCGGCAGCGAGCAATACGTCTTGCACCAGCGGGTGACCATTTCCACGTACTCCGGCACCTGGCCGACCGCCGCCCCCATGCCGCGCTCCGGCATGCCGTGCGGGCAGCCGAAGTTCAGCTCGATGCCATCGGCCCCGGTGGCTTCCACCAGCGGCAAGATGAACTTCCATGATTGCTCCTCGCACGGCACCATCAGCGACACGATCAAGGCGCGGTCAGGCCAATCCTTCTTCACTTGGGTGATTTCGCGCAGGTTGATTTCCAGCGAGCGGTCGGTGATCAGTTCGATGTTGTTGATGCCCTGTACCTGGCGGTTGGCGCCATAGTGCGCCGAGTAGCGCGACGACACGTTGACCGCCGCCGGGTCTTCGCCCAGGGTCTTCCAGACCACTCCACCCCAGCCGGCCTCGAAGGCGCGGACCACGTTGTAGGCTTTGTCGGTAGGCGGTGCGGAGGCCAGCCAGAACGGGTTGGGAGCCCTGATACCGGCGAACACGATAGACAAGTCGGCCATTTACGCTGCCTCCACGTTGAGCATGAGTTGGGCATGGATGGCTTCGGCAGCCAGCTTGCCGTGTTGCACGGCCTGGACGGTGAGGTCCTGGCCCAGCGCGGTGCAGTCGCCGCCGGCATACACACCGGGCAGGCTGGTTTGCAGGCTTGCATCGACGCGGATGCGTTCACCTTCGCGGGCCAGTTGTGCGGCCACCGGGTCGGCCAGGCTGGCATCATCGAAGCGCTGGCCGATGGCCTTGAAGATGGCGTTTGCGGCCAGCTCGAAGGTTTCGCCAGTGTCACGCAGGCGGCCGTCGGCCAGCTCGGTGCGGGCAAAGCGCATGCCGCGAACCTTGCCGGTGTCATCCAGCAGCACGGCATCGGGGCGCGCCCAGGTGTGCAGGCGTACCTGGTTGGCCTTGGCGATGTCCTGCTCGTGGCCGGTGGCGCCCATGTCGGCGTGACCACGGCGGTACACCAGGTTGACGTCGCGGGCACCCAGGCGGCTCATTTGCACGGCCATGTCGATGGCGGTATTGCCAGCGCCAATCACCAGGCAGCGGTCGGCCAGCGGCAGTTGGCTGAGGTCATCGGCCTGGCGCAGTTCGCGGATGTACTCGGTGGCGGCGAGCAGGCCGGGGGCTTCTTCATCCGGCAGGCCCAGCTGGCGCACGGCGTTCAGGCCAAGGCCGAGGAACACTGCGTCGTACTGGTCACGCAACTCGCCCAGGCTGAGGTTGCCAGCCAGGCGCTGGCCATGGCGAACCTCGATGCCGCCGATGCCGAGCAGGAATTCCACCTCACGCTGGGCATAATCGTCGACCAGCTTGTAGCGGGCGATGCCGTATTCATTGAGGCCGCCGGCTTTTTCGCTGGCCTCGAACACCACCACGTCATGCCCATGCATGGCCAGGCGGTGGGCGCAGGACAACCCGGCAGGGCCGGCGCCGACTACGGCAATGCGCTTGCCGGTAGCGGGTGAGCGCTTGAACGGGTGCTCGCTGAAGTGCGCGTTGTCCAGGGCGTAGCGCTGCAACTGGCCGATCAGCACCGGTGCGCATTCCTGCGCGTTGTTGCGCACGCAGGCTTGCTGGCAAAGGATTTCGGTGGGGCAGACGCGGGCGCAGCTGCCGCCGAGGATGTTGGCCGAGAGAATGCGTTCGGCGGCGCCTTGCAGGTTCTCGTCGCTGATGCGGTGGATGAATGACGGGATGTCGATTTCGCTGGGGCACGCGTTGACGCAGGGGGCGTCATAGCAATACAGGCAGCGTGCGCTTTCCACGGCGGCCTGGCGCGCGGTGAGGGGTGGGGCCAGGTCGCTGAAGCGCTCGGCCAACTGGTCGGCGCCGGCCCGGGGGCGCGGCAAGTGGTTCAGGGCGTCGATCACGGTTGTAGCCTCTCTTTCTTATATTTTTCTTGGAAGGTGGGGCGCTTTGCGCCCCAATCGCCGGCAAGCCAGCTCCCACAGGGACAGCGTCGTCCTTGAGAGCAGCACTATCCCTGTGGGAGCTGGCTTGCCGGCGATGGGCTGCGCAGCAGCCCCAATGGCTTCAGCGCTGAACGGGCGTCGGTCGCTGCAGGTCGGCCCGACGCCCCAGCACCTCATACACCGACGGATACGCCGGCCGCTCCACATAGCGCCCGGCGCCGGCCTCGGCGCGCAGGTCGCCATCGGCCCAGAGCACCTTGCCCTGGCTGATGGTGTGGCTAGGCACGCCACGCACGGTGCGGCCTTCGAAGATGTTGAAGTCCACCCGCTGGTGGTGGGTCTGGGCCGAAATAGTGCGCGTGCCCTGTGGGTCCCACAGCACCAGGTCGGCATCGGCGCCGACACGAATGGCGCCCTTGCGCGGGAACAGGTTGAAGATCTTCGCCGTGTTGGTCGACGTCAGCGCGACGAACTCGTGCATCGACAGGCGCCCGCTGTTCACCCCGGCATCCCACAGCACCGCCATGCGGTCCTCGATGCCGGCGGTGCCGTTGGGGATGCGGCTGAAGTCATCGCGCCCCATGGCTTTCTGTTCGGCGCAGAAGCAGCAGTGGTCGGTGGCGGTGGTGTGCAGGTTGCCCGACTGCAGGCCGCGCCACAACGCTTCCTGGTGCTCGCGCGGGCGGAACGGTGGGCTCATCACGTAACCGGCCGCGGTGGCCCAGTCCGGATCACGGTAGACGCTGTCGTCCAGCAGCAGGTGGCCTGGCAGGACTTCGCCGTACACCGGCTGGCCCTTGGCCCGCGCATAGGTGATTTCATCCAGTGCTTCACGGCTGGAAATGTGCACGACATACAGCGGCGTACCAATGGTTTCGGCGATGCGGATGGCGCGGCTGGCGGCTTCACCTTCCACTTGCGAAGGGCGCGAAAGGGGATGCGCCTCTGGCCCGGTCAGGCCCTGGGCCAGCAGTTTTTTCTGCAGGTGATACACCAGCTCGCCGTTCTCGGCATGCACGGTAGGCACTGCGCCCAGTTGCAGGCAGCGCTCGAAGCTGGCCACCAGGGTGTCGTCGGCAGCCATGATCGCGTTCTTGTAGGCCATGAAGTGCTTGAAGCTGTTCACCCCATGCTTGGCCACCAGCTCGCCCATCTCTTCGGCAACCTGCTCGCTCCACCAGGTGATGGCAACGTGAAAGCCGTAGTCGCTGGCGCTTTTCTGCGCCCAGCCACGCCAGGTATGAAACGCCTCCAGCAACGACTGCTGCGGGTTGGGGATGACGAAGTCGATGATCGACGTGGTGCCGCCAGCCAGGCCTGCCGCCGTGCCGCTGAAGAAGTCTTCGCTGGCCACGGTGCCCATGAATGGCAACTGCATATGGGTGTGCGGGTCGATGCCGCCGGGCATCAGGTACTGGCCGCTGCCGTCGAGGATCTCGCAGGCGGTAGGCGGTTCCATGTTTGGCCCAATGGCACGGATCAGGCCATCGGCACACAGGACATCGGCGGGGTAACTCTCTTCGTGGGTAACCACGGTGGCGCCACGGATCAACAGGGACATGCCGTTTTCCTCGCAGGCTGACCGGTCTCATGGCCGGTTCTTGGAATTGTCTGGTGTCAGGGCGGGCAGGGCGGTTAATCCTGTCATGCCTGACAAGATTCGAGGCTAGATGCTGATATGGAATTCAGCAAGAAAATTTCCTATTAATTTTGTGGCTTTTTAACCTATTGATTTTAAATGATTAATTTTTATGAACCCGTTGAATACGGGGCTTTCAGGATTTTTGACTAACTTGACAAGATAGAAATTTAGTCAAGATTTCTAAGCACCGTTACGCGTGTGTACTCCGGCCATCGAATTAGCCCGATGAGCAAACAACTACAAAAAAAGTCTGGAGAAAGGCCCATGCAACAGAGCAGATCGGAAGTGGTCGAGCAGGCTGGCCTGTTCGAGCTGGCCGAAGGCAGCGATGTCCTTGACAGCCCGCGCTACAACCACGACATCGCACCGACCAAGGTGCACCAGCGCACCTGGAACAAATGGCACATCACAGCCCTGTGGGTGGGCATGTCCATCTGCGTCCCCACCTACACCCTCGGCGGCGTGCTCACCGCCTACTTCGGCCTCAGCGTCGGCGAGGCGCTGCTGGCGATTCTGCTGGCCAACGTGATCGTGCTCATCCCGCTTACCCTCAACGCCTTCCCCGGCACCAAGTACGGCATCCCGTTCCCGGTGCTGCTGCGTTCGTCGTTCGGCATCCTCGGTTCCAACGTGCCGTGCCTGATCCGCGCGGTGGTCGCCTGTGGCTGGTTCGGTATCCAGACCCTGTTCGGTGGTTTGGCCATTCACCTGTTCCTGGGGTCGGTGTTCGATGGCTGGAAGGCCCTGGGCGGTACCGGCGAGGTGATCGGCTTTATGGTCTTCTGGTGCCTGAACCTGTGGGTGGTGTTGCGCGGTGCCGAGTCGATCAAGTGGCTGGAAACGCTGTCGGCCCCGCTGCTGGTGGCGGTGGGCGTGGGCCTGCTGTTCTGGGCCTTGCCGCACATGTCGATGACCGAGTTGCTGGCGCAGCCGCCCAAGCGACCGGAAGGCGCCAGCGTGGTCAGCTACTTCTGCGCCGGGCTCACGGCCATGGTCGGTTTCTGGGCCACGCTGTCGCTGAACATTCCCGACTTCAGCCGCTACGCGCGCAGCCAGAAGGACCAGATTCTCGGGCAGATCTTCGGCCTGCCACTGACCATGTTCCTGTTCGCCTCGCTGGGTGTGGTGCTGACCGCGGCCTCGGCCTCGCTGGTGGGCGAGACCGTGTCCGACCCGGTCAGCCTGATCGGCAGGATCCACAGCCCGTTCTGGGTGGCCCTGGCCATGGCGCTGATCGTGATCGCCACGCTGTCGACCAACACCGCGGCGAATATCGTGTCGCCCACCAACGACTTCCAGAACATCGCCCCACGCCTGATCGGGCGCAGCCGCGCGGTGTGGCTGACCGGCTTCATCGGCCTGGCGCTGATGGGCCATGAGTTGCTGAAGAAGCTGGGCTGGATCGTTTCCGACCTGAGCCTGGAAAGCGTGTATTCCAACTGGCTGCTGGGTTATTCCAGCCTGCTTGGGCCGATTGCCGGGATCATGGTGGTGGACTACTTCCTGATCCGCCGGCAACAGCTGGACCTGGCCGGCCTGTACCGCGACGACGTTTACCCGGCGTGGAACTGGCCTGGGTTCGCCGCCTTCGCCTTGCCGGTGGGCCTGACCGTGATGGCGATCGGCAACAGCAGTTTCAGTTGGTTCTACGACTACGGCTGGTTTACCGGCTCGCTGCTGGGTGGGGCGTTGTACTACGTGTTCGCCGGGTTTGCGGCACGCAGCCCGGCGCGGCTGGCCAAGCCTTTGCCCTGACACCGCGCTGGCTTCTTCGCGGGTAAACCCGCTTCTACAAAGATCGCGGGCTGCGCAGACCCTTGTAGGAGCGGGTTTACCCGCGAAGAGGCCCGCACAGACAACAAAAAAGCCTGAAGGAGAAACCCGTGACCCCAGTCCACGACATCCTGAAGACCACCGCTCACCACATCGACAGCGCCCGCCTGTGGCAATCGCTGATGGACCTGGCCCGCCTCGGCGCCACGGCCAAGGGCGGTGTCTGCCGCCTGGCCCTGACCGACCTCGACCGCCAGGCCCGCGACCTGTTCGTGCAGTGGTGCGAGGCTGCCGGCTGCACGGTCAGCATCGACACCGTCGGCAACACCTTCGCCCGCCGCCCCGGGCGCAACCCCAAGCTGCCACCGGTAATGACCGGCAGCCATATCGACACCCAGCCCACCGGCGGCAAGTTCGATGGCTGCTTCGGCGTAATGGCCGGGCTGGAGGTGATCCGTACCCTCAACGACCTGGGTGTGGAAACCGAGGCACCGTTGGAGGTGGTGGTGTGGACCAACGAAGAAGGCTCGCGCTTTGCCCCGTGCATGATGGGGTCGGGGGTGTTCGCCGGCAAATTCACCCTGGCAGAGACCCTGGCCAAACGCGATGCCCAGGGTGTCAGTGTTGGCGAGGCGCTGAACGCCATCGGCTACGCCGGCCCGCGTGCGGTGCTGGGCCACCCGGTGGGGGCGTATTTCGAAGCCCATATCGAGCAAGGGCCGATACTTGAAGACCAGGCCAAGACCATCGGCGTCGTCCTGGGTGCCCTCGGCCAGAAATGGTTCGACCTGACCTTGCGCGGCGTCGAAGCCCATGCCGGCCCGACGCCCATGCACCTGCGCAAGGATGCCCTGGTCGGCGCAGCCGCCGTGGTCGAGGCGGTCAACCGCACCGCCCTCGGCCACCAGCCACATGCCTGCGGTACGGTGGGTTGCCTGCAGGCGTACCCAGGCTCGCGCAACGTGATCCCGGGCGAAGTGCGCATGACCCTGGACTTTCGCCACCTTGAAGGCGAACAGTTGAATGCGATGATTGCCGATGTGCGCACGGTGATCGAAGCAACCTGTGCCAAGCATGGCCTGAGCCACGAACTGGTGCCCACCGCCGACTTCCCGGCGCTGTACTTTGACAAAGGCTGTGTCGATGCCGTGCGCGAGTCGGCCACGGCGCTGGGTTTGCCGCACATGGACATTGTCAGCGGGGCCGGGCATGACGCGATCTTTCTGGCCGAGTTGGGGCCGGCGGGGATGATTTTCGTGCCCTGCGAGAACGGCATCAGCCACAACGAGATCGAGAACGCCACGCCTGACGACCTGGCGGCGGGTTGTGCGGTGTTGCTGCGGGCGATGCTGGCCGCGTCGGAAGCGATCGCCAGCGGGCGCCTGGCAGCATAGTGGAAAGGAGGGGTGTGGAGCGCTTCGCGGGTGCTCGCCACTGCATCTTCATCGCCTGTGAAATCGAGCGCCGCCCGCGCGGCGCTTCGCGGGGCAAGTCGGATCGCCGCACCGCCGCTCCCACATCTGTTTCGGGCCAATCACTCCTGTGAGTTCGCCGCTGGCCGCCTTGTATGTTCCATTTGATATCGGCTGCGCCACTGCTCTTCATCAATCTCAAGCCATGCACCCAGGGGGCGCGCGCCAAAGGCACAGGAATAATTGGCCCGAAATAGATGTGGGAGCGGCCTTGTGCCGCGAAGCGCCGCGCGGGCGGCGCTCGATGTCACAGTCGATGAAGATGTTGTGGCGAGCACCCCGAAGCTCCACGAGTCATCCCGCCAGTTCAAGACAGCCATCACGCCCAATGTGATAGCGCTGCAGGTCCTGCGCCAGCACCAGCTGCCCGCTGTAGTGGGCCAGCGCTTCCGCGCGCACATCATTGATGCTCGGGCTGCGCCGTGGGTCGCTCTGGTAGCGGGCGCTGAAGTGTGTCAGCACCAGGTTGCGCACGCCAGCCGCCTCGGCAAAGCACGCCACCGCTGCGGCGGTGCTGTGGCCAAAGGTGACCCCGGTACGCTCGACCACCGCCTGGGTGAAGGTGGCTTCATGCACCAGTACATCGGCACCCTTGGCTGCGTCGGCCAACAGCTCGGGGTTGTCGTTGTCGCCGCACACGATCACGCGCCGTGGCGGGCGCGAAGCGCGCAGGTAGTCGTTGCCGTTCAGTAACTGCCCGTCGTGTTCTACGGTCAGGCCTTTGGCCAGCTCGCCCCACAGCGGGCCACGCGGGATGCCTTCGGCTTCCAGGCGCGGGATGTCCAGGCGCGGTTCCGGGTTGAGCTCGGTAAACACAAAGCCCACGCTGGGTACCCGGTGCGACAACTGCACCGCAGTCACTTGCAAGGCCTGATTGCGCCACTCGACCAGGTCTTCCAAGGCCAGCAAGCGCAGCTCGAACGGCAGGAACGTGTCGCTGGCCACCAGCCCTAGGCGTAGCCAGTCATGCAGCGCGGCGGGCAGGACAACGTCCAGCGGCTGTGTTCGCCCGCTCATGCCGGCGCTGGCCAGCAGGCCGGGCAGGCCGAAGCAATGGTCGCCGTGCACGTGGGTGATAAAGATCGCCTGCAGGTCGCGGATCGACAGGGGCGTGCGCAGCAATTGATGCTGGGTACCTTCGCCGCAATCGACCAGGTACCAGTGGCTGCCACTGGCTTCGATCAGCGCAGTGGCGCTGACGTTGCGTGCCTTGGTTGGCACCCCGGCGGAGGTGCCGAGGAACAGCAGGTCCATGTTCAGGCTCCTTGTTTCAGCCTAACAGCGCCAGGCCGCGCAACAATGCCTGCAGCCCTTGCGGCACCAGCGGGATGGAACACGCACAGGGCGAGAAAACGGATACGGGGGGCTTGCAGTGGCGCGGTACTCACGGTCTCGTTCCTTCGAGGCGATAAACGGCGCACACCTTAGCCTGAATGCCGCAAACCGTCGATGGCCCGCTACTCGGCCTGGCGCCAGATCAGCTTGCTGGTGTCATAGCCCTGTTCGCGGGCAATCGTCAGCAGCTGTTCGCGTTGCTGGTCGGTGACCGCAGGCGTGCGCGAAAGCAGCCACAGGTACTCGCGGTTGGGGTGGCCGACCAGCGCCACGCGGTAGTCCTTGTCGTGATAAAGCACCCAGTACTCGCCTTTGGTCAGGTCGGGGGCCAGGCGGCTGAACCAGTTGTCGAAGCGCACCCACAGCTTGTCGGTGCTGCCCGGTTGCTGGGCTTCTGCGATGCCTTTGGCTTCATTCCACTGACCGTCCTTTTCCTGGCAGCGGTTGGTCACGTCGATACGGCCATCCTCGCGCAGGCCATAGTGCGCCTCGGACTGCACACAGTTGCGCTGGAAGAACATCGGCAACCGCGCCAGTTCATACCAGGTGCCCTGGTAGCGTTGCAGGTCGACCTGCTGCGTGCGCGGCGGCGCCGGGTGATCGTTGCCTGCGCAGCCGAGCAGGGCCAGGGTCATGCAGGAAAGCAGCAGTGTGGTGCGCAGCGCCATGGTCGACCTCCTTGAAGCGGATGGGGGCTTGCCTGTGCTTTGATACCGGCGCGGGGCAAAAGTTGTATGCAATTGAACTCAATCGAACGAGCTGGTGGAAGCCGGGGTGGCTGTAGGCCTGGGATAGTCGAATGGCAGCGAGCATTATCGAGAGGGCATTTCGTTCTGTCTGCACTGGCCCTATCGCCGGCAAGCCAGCTCCCACAGGTTCTCCACAGCGCTCCAGGGCAATGCAGTACCTGTGGGAGCTGGCTTGCCGGCGATAGGGCCAGTGCAGGCCTACATCAAAGCCAGTAAGTCACCGCCCACCACCCCAACCCACCCATCACAACGGTATAAGGCAACGCCATCCACACCATCCGTCCATACGACAGCCGGATCAGCGGCGCAATCGCCGAGGTCAGCAGGAACAGGAACGCCGCCTGCCCATTCGGGGTCGCCACGCTAGGCAGGTTGGTACCGGTGTTGATCGCCACCGCCAGCGTCTCGAAGTGCTCGCGGCTCATGCCACCATTGAGAAACGCCTGTTTCACCTCGGTGATATAGATGGTGGCGACAAACACGTTGTCACTGATCGCCGACAGCAAGCCATTGGCCAGGTACAACATGCCCGGCTGTTGATCAGCCGGCAGCGTCAGCACCCAGCTGATCAACGGGCTGAACAGCTGCTGTTGGTGAATCACCGCCACAACGGCAAAGAACACCACCAGCAACGAGGTGAACGGCATGGCGTCCTGGAAAGCGCGACCCAGGCGGTGTTCGTCGGTGATGCCGGTAAACGCGGTGATCAGTACAATCACCATCAGGCCGATCAGGCCAACCTCGGCCACATGCAGCCCCAGGCATACGATCAGGATCAGTGCGGCCAAGCCTTGCACCCACAGCGCGACGCGCTGGGCCTGGGTACGCGCGGCGTCGTCCTCGGCGGCATAGGCAGCCAGTACCTGGCGCACCGGCTCAGGCATCAGCGTGCCGTAGCCAAACATGCGCAGCTTCTCCAGCAACACACAGGTCAGCAGGCCGGCGCCGAGCACCGGCAGCGATACCGGTGCCACCTTGAAGAAGAAGTCGGCGAAATGCCAACCCATCTCATGGCCAATCAACAGGTTCTGCGGCTCGCCCACCAGCGTACACACACCGCCCAGGGCAGTACCCACCGCGCCATGCATCAGCAGGCTGCGCAGGAAGGCGCGGAACTGGTCCAGGTCGTCACGGTGCAACGGGGCGATCTGCTGGTCGCTGTCCAGTGCGCTGTCCTCGCGTGGGTTGGCCCCGGACGCAACGCGGTGGTACACCGCATAGAAGCCGACCGCCGCACTGATGATTACCGCCGTCACGGTCAGCGCGTCAAGAAACGCCGAAAGAAACGCCGACAGCACGCAAAACAGCAGCGACAGCATGGCTTTCGAGCGCACGCCCAGCAAAATGCGCGAGAACAGGAACAGCAGCAGTTCCTTCATGAAATGGATGCCGGCCACCATGAACATCAGCAGCAAAAGCACCGGAAAGTTGTGCTGCAACTCTTCGTACAGCGCCTGTGGCGTGGTCATCTGCAACAACAGGGCTTCGACCAGCAACAGCCCACCGGGCATCAGCGGGTAGCACTTCAGTGCCATGCCCAGGGTGAAGATGAACTCGATCACCAGCGCCCAACCGGCCGCAACCGGGCCGACGGTTACCAGCAGCAGCGGGTTGAGTACCAGGAACAGGCAGATGACAGTCTTGTACCAAAGCGGCGACTGGCCCAGGAATCCGTGGGCGAGGGCGCCGGGCAGGGAGCGCGACATGAATATGTATCCTTATGATTCAGCGATGGCGCACGTTGCCGTATCGGCACGCCTTAGGCAAGGCGCGCAGTCCCGTTTTTGGCACAAGTACGGTCATTGGCCTGGGTTACCATCCGCGCTATGAACCCTTCACCCGCAGGAGTGCAGCCCGTGACCGAGTACAGCGCGTTCAAGGTCGAATTGACCGACAGCATCGCCCACGTTCAGATCAACCGCCCGGAGAAGGTCAACGCGATGAACGCGGCCTTCTGGGAAGAGATCGTCGACATCTTCCAGTGGATCGACGACACCGATGCCGTGCGTGCGGTGGTGATCAGCGGTGCCGGCAAGCACTTCTCTGCCGGCATCGACCTGATGATGCTGGCTTCGCTAGCCGGGCAAATGGGCAAGGATGTGGGCCGCAACGCGCGTTTTCTGCGCAAGACCATCCAGCGCCTGCAGGCCTCGTTCAATGCCGTCGACAACTGCCGCAAGCCGGTCCTGGCTGCGGTGCAGGGCTATTGCATCGGTGGCGCCATCGACCTGATCTCGGCGTGCGACATGCGCTACTGCAGCAGTGACGCGCAGTTCTCGATCAAGGAAATCGACATGGGCATGGCCGCCGATGTCGGCACACTGCAACGTTTGCCACGTATCATCGGCGACGGCATGATGCGTGAGCTGGCCTTCACCGGGCGCAATGCAGCGGCTGACGAGGCGTTGCGCATCGGCCTGGTCAACCGGGTCTATGATGATCAGGCTGCGCTGATGGATGGGGTCTTTGCCATTGCCCGCGAGATTGCGGCAAAATCGCCGATCGCCGTGGCCGGCACCAAGGAAATGCTCAGCTACATGCGCGACCATCGCATCGACGATGGCCTGGACTACATCGCCACCTGGAACGCCGCGATGCTGCAGTCCGAAGACCTGCGCGTGGCCGTGGCGGCGCACATGAGCAAACAGAAACCGTCGTTCGCCGACTGATCGGGCCGGGGGACGCGCAGTCAAGGAACCCCCGACATGTCAGCACGCTGGACTACCGCAGTACTCGACCCGCAGATCACCGGAGGGCTGGCCGTGGCGCGCAGCCCGGAAGGGTTCCTGGTGGACGCCAACGGCGCGCTGTTCCCCCGCGACTGGCTCAAGCGCCAGGACCTCGACGTGCTGTGTGAACACGGCATCGGCCACTTCGACGGCCAGCCGGTGTTCCTGCTGGAGCTGCGCAGCGCCACTGACGTGCCAGGCTGCAGCTGGCGCGGGTTACGCGCGTTCATGCTCGAAGGCGACTTCGACCTCTACAAGGTACTGGGCTACGCCGCGCAAATCGGCACCTGGGCCCGCGAGCACCGCTTTTGCGGTAGCTGCGGCCAGGCGATGACGCAAATCCGCTGGGAGCGGGCGATGTACTGCCAGCCCTGCGACCTGCGCAGCTACCCGCGCATCTCGCCGAGCATGATCGTGCTGGTGACCCGTGGCGACGAAATCCTGCTGGCACGCTCGCCGCGCTTCGTCACCGGGGTGTACAGCACCCTGGCAGGCTTTGCCGAGCCAGGCGAGTCGGCCGAGGACTGCCTGGTGCGCGAAGTGCGTGAAGAAGTGGCGGTGGAGGTGCAGAACATCCAGTACGTCGGCAGCCAGTGCTGGCCGTTCCCGCACTCGATGATGCTCGGCTTCCATGCCGAATACGCGGGCGGTGATATCGTCATGCAGCCGGACGAAATCGAGGACGCCAAATGGTTCAGCGTCCACGACCTGCCGCCGCTGCCGGCCGGGCGGTCGATTGCCCGGTATTTGATCGACCTGTATGTCGCAAGAAGATCAGGATTGCCCGAACCAGTGCTGCCACGCTAAGCGTACGGTCAGTGCCAGCACCACGGTGATGAACACCGGGCGGATGAACTTGCTGCCGCCGCTGATCGCCGTGCGTGCGCCGAAGAAGGCGCCGACCATTACCGACAGGCCCATGCACAGGCCGACGATGTAGTCCACCTGCCCGGAAATGATAAACACCGTCAGCGCCGCGATGTTGCTGACAAAGTTCATGCTGCGCGCCACGCCGCTGGCGCGGACCAGGTCGATGGGGTACAGCAGCAGGGTGCTGACCGTCCAGAACGCGCCGGTACCCGGGCCTGCCACGCCGTCATAGAAGCCCAGGGTGAAACCTTGCGGCACTTGCCACTTTTTCTTGATGGGCGCGTCGGCGTCCAGCGGTGCCTTTGGCGTACCGCCGAACAGCAGGTAGATGCCACAGGTGAAGACGATCACCGGCAGCATCTTGTTCAGCCATTCGGCGGGCATGTAGTGGGCAATGACTGCGCCGATCAAAGCCCCGGTCAAGGTGGCGAACAACGCCGGGCGCCATTGCGCCGGGTGGAACAGCTTGCGCTTGTAGTAGGTGAAACCGGCGGTGGCCGAGCCGAAGGTGGAGCTGAGTTTGTTGGTGCCCAGTACCAGGTGCGGCGGCATGCCGGCGGTGAGCAACGCCGGGGTGGTAAGCAGGCCGCCACCGCCGGCGATGGCATCGATGAAGCCGGCGACGAAGGCGACCAGCGCCAGGATCAGCAGGGTTAGGGGTTCTACGGTGAGTTCGAAGGGCATGGGGTTTTGACAGGCAGGGAGGCAAGGGGCGGCAAAGGGCCGCGCTAGAAGGGAGGTATGGTAATCCTGGGAGAGGTGTGTGGCCAGTGCCGGCCTATTCGCGGGTAAACCCGCTCCTACATGGGTAGCGTAATCCTGTGGGAGCGGGCGAGCCCGTGAAAGGGCCGGTACAGGCGATCACATCAGCTACGGATAAACGCCAGCAAATCCGCATTGATCACATCGGCATGGGTGGTCGGCATGCCATGCGGGTAGCCTTTGTAGGTCTTCAGCGTGCCATTGGGCAGCAGCTTGGCCGACAGCACCCCGGCGTTTTCATACGGCACAATCTGGTCATCGTCGCCATGCATCACCAGCACCGGTTGCTGGATGCCTTTCAGGTCCTCGGTAAAGTCGGTCTGGGAAAATGCCACGATGCCATCGTAATGGGCCTTGGCACTGCCGATCATGCCCTGGCGCCACCAGTTGCCGATGATGCCTTCGCTGGCTTCGACACCGGGGCGGTTGTAGCCGTAGAACGGCCCTGCCGGCACATCGCGATAGAACTGCGCGCGGTTGCTGGCAACCTGGGCCTGGAAACCGTCGAACACCGACTTGGGCAAGCCGCCGGGGTTGCCGGGTGTTTGCACCATCAGTGGCGGCACGGCAGCGATCAGTACTGCCTTGGCCACCTTGTCGCCAGGGTGCCGGGCCATGTAGCGCACCACCTCGCCACCGCCAGTCGAGTGGCCGACATGCACGGCGCCCTGGATACCCAGGTGTGCGACCACAGCGGCCACGTCGTCGGCGTAGTGGTCCATGTCGTGGCCGTCCCATACCTGGCTGGAGCGGCCATGGCCACGGCGGTCGTGGGCGACCACGCGGTAACCTTGGGCCAGGAAGAACAGCATCTGCGCGTCCCAGTCATCGGCACTGAGCGGCCAGCCGTGGTGGAAGTGGATCACCGGTGCATCGCGGGGGCCCCAGTCCTTGTAGAAGATCTGTACGCCGTCCTTCGTGGTTACATAGCTCATGGTGGTGTCTCCTGGGTGCAGGAAGCGAAGGGAGCTATTGAGAATAGGAGGGTTTTGGCTTGGCACTGGACATTGTGATGGCCCAGGCCTGCGCGGTCCCTTGTAGGAGCGGCCTTGTGTCGCGAAAGGGGTGCGTAGCGCCCCCAAGTTTTCAGCTTCGCCGCAGATATTGCCGGGGCCGCTCTGCAGCCCTTTCGCGACACAAGGCCGCTCCTACAAGGGACCGCGTCAACCGATCAGACGCGGTCGCGCATGCGGTACCAGGCTTTCGCGGCTGCCTCCAGCGGCGCGGCCAGCAGGTCGCCGCCGGGGAAGCGGCCGTTGTCGATGCCTTGATACAACGTCAGCAGGTCATCGTCTCCGAGAATGGCATCGCTCACCGCCCGCGCCGCCGCCAGGGTCGGCAGCACGCCGTGGCCGGAGAAACCCTGCAGCCAGTAGCGCTGGCCTTCACGGCCAACATCCGGGGTGCGCTGCAGGCTGCAGTCGATATGGCCGCCCCAGGCATAGTCGATTGCCACCCCGGCCAGTTGCGGGAACACGCGCTCCAGGAAGGGGCGGGTGGCGCTGGCGACGTCTTTGGGAATACCGCCCAGGTAGGTGCAGCCACCGCCAAACAGCAGGCGATGGTCCGGGGTCAGGCGGAAGTAGTCGGGTACGAACTGGTTGTCGATCACGCAACTGTTGCGCGGCAGCAGCGAACGGGCGAAATCGGCCTGCAGCGGCGCGGTGGCTACCTGGTAGGAGCCGACCGGCAACAGGCGCCGTGACAGGTTACGGTCGAGGCGGTCGATGTAGGCGTTGCAGGCCAGTACCAGCACCTGGCAGCGTACTTCGCCACGTTCAGTGCGGGCGATATAGCCGTCGCCAGCCTGATGATAGCTGAGTACCTGGCTCTGTTCGTGGATATGCCCGCCGGCTGCTTCGATGCTGCTGGCCAGCCCTTGGGCCAGTTTCAGCGGGTTGAGGTGAGCGCCTTTGGCGTCGTAAAGCGCCGCCTGGTAGCGCGGGCTGTCAATCCATTGTGGCAGCTCGTCACGGCCGATCAGGCGCAGGGCGTCGTAGCCCCATTTGTGTTGTGCTTCGTGCAGCGCCTGTTCAAGCAGTTTCACCCGGCGTGGCATGACCGCAGTCCACAGGCTGCCCAGCCGGTAGTCGATGTCGAAGCCGTGGCGCTGGGGCAGTTCGCGCATTTCGTCGGCGGCCCAGCACATGCTGGCCCACAGGCGCTGGGTACGTTCAACGCCCAGGGCCTTTTCCAGTGGCGGCATGTCGCACGACCAGCCCAGCAGCGCCTGGCCGCCATTGCGCCCGGATGCAGCCCAGGCTACCCGGCTGGCTTCCAGCAGGGTCACGCGCTTGCCAGCCTGGGTCAGGCGCAGGGCAGTGTGCAGGCCGCTGAAACCGGCGCCGATGATCAGCACCTCGGTGTCGTGGGTACCTAGCAGGGAAGGGCGTAGGGGGATGTTGGCGGGGTAGGTCTGGGCGTAGTAACTGGCGACGTGCTGGGCGGACTGCTTGAACATGCATGGGCCTCATGAAAATTATTGTGATTATTTTCATGAAAACTTAGCAGTTAAATTTCATGGTGCCAATGTGCCGGATAGGATTTGTGGTTTGCCTGAGTGTTATGTAATGCCTGATCTGGCCCTGTCGCCGGCAAGCCAGCTCCCACAAGATCGCTACAGGTCTCGAATTCTGTGTAATACCTGATCTGGCCCTATCGCCAGCTCTCACAGATCCCCACAGGTTTCGAATACTGCGCAGTACCCGTGGGAGCTGGCTTGCCGGCGATAGGGCCAGTAACGACAATGCAAAAGCTTCAGGTTGCCGCCTTTCTCCGGGTCTGCCGCGGCTTGCTGGCAGTCTTGGCACCTGCCGTCCTACCCTTCCCGCCACTACGCCGCTTCTTCTTCCACGGCGGCGCCGCTCCGGCCGCCGGCCCGCTGATGGTCATGCGCATGCCGCTGCAACGCTCCACCAGCTTGCCCATCCACGCCGACTGTCGGGCGACGAATTCTTCCAGGGCCATTTCACCGCTCTGCACCATGTCGAGCGCCTGTTCCCAGATTGCCGTGGTGCCCGGATCGGCAATGGCGCGCGGCACGGCGTCGATCAGGCTGAACGCCGCAGGCGTGGCCGACAGTGCCTTGCCGTTCTTCACCAGGTAGCCCCGGTCAAGCAGCCCCTGGATGATGCTGGCACGGGTGGCTTCGGTGCCGATGCCGGTGGTTTCCTTGAGCTTCTGCTTCAGCCGTGGGTCATCCACCAGTTTGGCGACGTTCTTCATCGCCTTGATCAGGTCGCCTTCGGTAAACGGTTTGGGCGGCTGGGTCCACTGGTCTTTCAGTTGCAGGCCCTGCACGCTGCAGTCCTGGCCTTCGCGCAAGGCCGGCAGTACCTGGGCGGGTGGTGCTTCGCGGCTCTTGGTTGGGGTCAGCGCCTCGGGCAGCGCGCGGCGCCAGCCCGGTTCGACTATCTGCTTGCCCACCGCGCGCAGGGCATGCCCGGCACAGTCGAAGTCGGCCTGGGTGCGGTCGTACTCGTGGTTGGGCAGGAACTGCGCCAGGTAGCGGGCGCGGATAAGGGTATATACGGCCTTGTGCTTGGCCGGCAGGCGCGACGGGTCGTTAGCCGCGGCGGTGGGGATGATGCCGTGGTGCGCACTGACCTTGGCGTCGTTCCAGGCCCGCGAGCGGCGCTGCGGTTCCAGGTAGGGCTGCAGGGGCGCCAGGCTGGCATCGGCACGTTGCAGGGCGGCGAGGATGCCCGGTGCCTCGGCGTGCTGGCTTTGCGGCAGGTAGCCGCAATCGCTGCGCGGGTAGGTGATCAGCTTGTGGGTTTCGTACAGCGCCTGGGCGATGTCGAGGGTTTCCTGGGCGCCCAGGCCGAACTTTTTCGAGCACAGCTCCTGTAGGGTGCCAAGGTCGAAGGGCAGCGGCGCCGCTTCGCGTACGCGTTCGGTGGCGACCTTGACGGCCCGGGCCGTGCCGGCCTGGTGCATGTCGGCGGCAGCCTGTCGTGCCAGTTCCTGCTTCAGGCAGCGGCCTTGATCGTCACAAGCGTCTTCGGGGGCGCGCCATTGGGCGTTGAAGCGCTGGCCGGCGTGTTCCAGTTGCACATCGATAGCCCAGAACGGCACCGGCACGAAGTCGGCGATGCTGCGATCACGGTCGACCACCAGGCGCAAGGTGGGCGTTTGCACCCGGCCCACCGGCAGCACGCCCTGGTAGCCGGACTGGCGGCCCAGCAGGGTGAACAGCCGGCTCATGTTCATGCCGATCAGCCAGTCGGCGCGCGAGCGGCCCAGCGCCGAGTGGTACAGGTTGAAGGTTTCGTGGCCGGGCAGCAGGCGCGCCAGGGCCTTGCGGATGGAGGCGTCGTCCAGTGCCGACAGCCACAGGCGCTGCACCGGGCCGCGGTAGCGGCAATGTTCGACCAGCTCGCGGGCGATCATTTCGCCTTCGCGGTCGGCGTCGGTGGCGATTACCAGTTCCCGTGCTTCGCCGAGCAGGCGCTTGACTGCCTTGAACTGGCTGGCGGTCTTGGGCTTGACCAGCATCTTCCACTTGTCCGGGATGATCGGCAGGTCGGCCAGGTTCCAGCGCTTGTAGCGCTCGTCGTAGCTGTCGGGCGGGGCGGTTTCCAGCAGGTGGCCGATGCACCAGGTGACGCAGACGTCAGTGCCTTGCCAGCAGCCGTCGCCCTTGCGGGTGGCGCCGAGCACTTTGGCAATGTCTTTTGCCTGGGAGGGTTTTTCGCAGAGGAACAGGCGCATGGCCGGGGACGCTTTATCGGGGGTGATGGGCACTAGGATGCGCAAGCGGGGGCGCGGAGGCAAGTTTTATCTGGATGGATGTACAGGTTTTTGTCAGCAGGGATGTCTTTGGCCTGTGCCGGCCTCTTCGCGGGCTTGCCCGCTCCCACAGGATCTCCACAGATTTCAGATGTTGTGGGGTCCCTGTGGGAGCGGGCAAGCACGCGAAGAGGCCAGTACAGCTTATGAATCAGGCGCGCGAGTCGCGCACCATGTCCACGTGCGGGATGCCGGCTTCAAGGAACTCTTCGCTGACTACGCGAAAGCCCAGCCGCTCGTAGAACGGCGTGGCATGCACCTGGGCGCTGAGCATCTGCTGCTTCAGGTCGCGGTTCTGCGCTTCGACGATTACCGCGTTCATCAGTGCATCACCCACCTTCAGCCCGCGCCAGTCCTTCAGTACCGAGATGCGCCCGATGGTGCCGTCGGCCAGCAGGCGCGCGGTGCCGATCGGGTAGTCGCCTTCCAGGGCCAGGAAGTGCTGGGCTTCGTGGTCTTCCGAGTCGAACTCCAGTTCTGGCGGAATGTGCTGCTCGGCAACGAACACCGCTTCACGAATACGGCGGATGTCGGCGTTGTCCTTGTGCCAGTCGGCGAGGCGAACGCTGATCTTATTCATTGGCAAATCCCAGGCTTCCTTGTTTGACCAGCTGCTGTACCAGCATAAGGCCATCTTCGTCTTGCAGCCAGTCTGCCAGGTTTTCGATGTGCAGGGCGTCGGCCGCGCACACCAGCTTCAGCAGTTCGCGCAGTTTGCCCGGCAGCGGGCAGCTGCGGCCGCTGGCGAACAGCAGCAGGTCGTCTTCGAATTCCGACCAGGCCAGGCGGGCAGCCGGGTTGCGGATCAGGATGGCGCCTTGTTCAAGGGCGTCGATCAGCTCTTCTTCGCTCAGTTCCTCGCCAGCGATCTGCTCCGGGTAGCGCGGCTCGGTCATGAACTGGCCGAACCAGGTCAGCAGCAGGTCCTTGTCGCCCATGTGCTTGTCGAGCAGCGCCTTGAGGCGGTCGAGGGCGTCGTGCTGGATCTGGTGCGGGTCGCTGACCGGCTGGGCGTCGGCGTCGCTGTAGCGCTCTTCGTCGGGCAGGAACTGGCCGAGGAAGTCGGTGAAGTGGGTCAGCACTTCGGCGGCGCTCGGGGCACGGAAGCCGATCGAGTAGGTCAGGCAGTTATCCACGGCCACGCCGTAGTGGGCCAGGCGCGGTGGCAGGTAGAGCATGTCGCCCGGTTCCAGGGTCCATTCTTCGCTCTGCTCGAACTCGGCCAGGATGCGCAGGTCGGCGTGCTCCAGCAGCGGGCTGTCGCTGCTGCACATCTGGCCGACTTTCCAGTTGCGCTGGCCGTCGCCTTGCAGCAGGAACACGTCGTAGTTGTCGAAGTGCGGGCCAACGCTGCCACCCGGGGCGGCAAAGCTGATCATCACATCATCGATGCGCCAGCTTGGCAGGAAGCGGAAGTTTTCCAGCAGCTCGGCCACTTCCGGGACGAACTGGTCGACGGCCTGCACCAGCAGGGTCCAGTCCTTTTCCGGCAATTCGGCGAAGGTGTCTTCGTTGAACGGGCCACGGCGCAGTTCCCACGGGTGGGCGCCGTGCTCCAGCACGATACGCGACTCGACTTCTTCTTCCAGGGCCAGGCCGGCCAGTTCGTCGGGGTCGATCGGGCTGATGAAGTCCGGGAAGGCCTGGCGCACCAGCAGCGGCTTCTTCTGCCAGTAGTCACGCATGAATTCGCGGGCCGAGATGCCGCCGAGCAGCTGCAGTGGAGTATCAGGATTCATGGTCAACCTATTGAAAAAACGTAATTTTCGTCCGGGAATAAAAACGCCCGGCCAGGCCGGGCGTTGTGCGCGACGGTCAGCTTAGATGCGTTTGGCCTGGGCTGCCGCGTTACCGATGTAGGTAGCGGGTGTCAGCAGCTTGAGTTCGGCCTTGGCGTCGGCAGGCATGTCCAGCCCGTCGATGAAGGTCAGCAGCGCTTCAGGGGTGATGCCCTTGCCACGGGTCAGCTCTTTAAGCTTCTCGTAGGGGTTTTCGATGTTGAAGCGGCGCATCACGGTCTGGATCGGCTCGGCCAACACTTCCCAGCAGGCGTCCAGGTCGGCGGCAATGCGGGCCTGGTTGACTTCCAGCTTGCCGATGCCTTTCAGGCTGGCTTCATAGGCGATGACACTGTGGGCAAAGCCCACGCCCAGGTTGCGCAGCACGGTGGAGTCGGTCAGGTCGCGCTGCCAGCGCGAGATCGGCAGCTTGCTGGCCAGGTGCTGGAACAGCGCGTTGGCGATACCCAGGTTGCCTTCGGAGTTTTCGAAGTCGATCGGGTTGACCTTGTGCGGCATGGTCGACGAGCCGATTTCGCCGGCAACGGTCTTCTGCTTGAAGTAGCCCAGCGAGATGTAGCCCCACACATCACGGTCGAAGTCGATCAGGATGGTGTTGAAGCGGGCGATGGCATCGAACAGCTCGGCGATGTAGTCGTGCGGCTCGATCTGGGTGGTGTACGGGTTGAACTGCAGGCCCAGTTCGTCCTCGATGAAGGCGCGGGCGTTTTCTTCCCAGTCGATCTGCGAGTAGGCCGACAGGTGGGCATTGTAGTTGCCCACGGCGCCGTTGATCTTGCCCAGCAGCGGTACGGCAGCAACCTGGGCGATCTGGCGCTCCAGGCGGTACACGACGTTGGCCAGTTCTTTGCCCAGGGTGGTCGGCGAAGCCGGCTGGCCGTGGGTGCGCGACAGCATTGGCACGTCGGCGTGGGCGTGGGCCAGGGCGCGGATGGCGTCGGCGATCTGGCGCATCAGCGGCAGCAGCACGTCGTCACGGCCAGCGCGCAGCATCAGGGCGTGGGACAGGTTGTTGATGTCCTCGCTGGTGCAGGCGAAGTGGATGAATTCGCTGACCTTGGCCAGCTCAGGCAGCTGGGCGGCCTGCTCCTTGAGGAGGTATTCGATCGCCTTGACGTCGTGGTTGGTGGTGCGCTCGATTTCCTTGACGCGCTCGGCGTGCTCCACCTTGAAATCGGTGGCCAGGTTGTCCAGCAGGGCGGTGGCTTCGGCGGAGAACGCCGGCACTTCGCCGATCTGCGGGTGGGCGGCCAGGCGCTGCAGCCAGCGTACTTCGACCAGGGCGCGGAAACGGATCAGGCCGAATTCGCTGAAGATGGGGCGCAAGGCCTGGGTTTTGCCGGCATAACGGCCGTCTACAGGGGAAACCGCAGTGAGCGAAGAAAGCTGCATGGGGTGTTCTCGGACAGTCAGGCTTTTGGAAGGGCGCATATCATACATGAAATTTGCGCCCGGGTCGGGTGGCTGACCAAAGGTCGGGCCTAAAAAGCATGTCGCGGTGCCTGTGTAGGAGCGGCCTTGTGTCGCGAAAGGGCTGCGCAGCAGCCCCAAAATCTCAGTCACAGCACCAATTGCCGGGGCCGCTTTGCGGCCCATCGCGACGCAAGGCCGCTCCTACACGGGGTGGCGTCGTCTTCAGGAAGGCGAACGCATCATGTCGTACAGTTCGTTAAGCAACTTGCGGCGGCTGAATACCAGCTGCCAGCGGTGCCCGCCCAGCTGGCGCCACAGGCGCGCGGCGCGGATGCCGGCCAGTAGCAGGGCGCGGATCTTCGAGGCGTTGCTAGCCTGCTGCAGGAAACGCATGTCGCCGTGCACCTGGATGCGCTGGCGCAAGGTGCTGAGGGTGTCCTGGTACAAGGCTCCACTGGAAGCGATGACGTTTTCATGAACCAGGCCGAAATGCTCGGCCTGCGACTGGATCTGCGGCAAACGGTTGCCGATGGTGTCGAGCAGGTCGCCGCGCTTGTTCAGCTGGCGTTCCAGGCCCAGCATCGACAGGGCATAGCGCAGCGGCTCGCGCTGCAGGCTGCTGGGGTCGCGCTCCAGCGCGCCCGCCAGCGCGCGGTAGCCGTCACGCAGGTTCAGGTCGTCACCGCCGAACACCTCCAGGGTGTCCTTGGGGTCGCGCACCAGCAGGCTGCCGAGCATGCAGCCGATGTCGGCCTCGCCGGCCTGGCCGGTACGGGCGATGCGGTCGACCAGTACGGCGGCCTGAAATACGCCGCCCAGGGCAATCAATTGCTCCTGCAGGTTGCTCATGCGCGCGGGCTCCACGGCTCGGCGGCTTCGATCACACCGCCGCCCAGGCACACCTCGCCGTCATAGAACACCACCGACTGGCCCGGGGTAACGGCGCGCTGCGGCTCGTCGAACACGGCGCGGTAGCCGCTTTCGGTCCGCTCCAGGGTGCACTGCTGGTCGCTCTGGCGGTAGCGCACCTTGGCGGTGAGCTGGCGCGGGCTGCTGAGGTCGACCGGGTTGACCCAGAAGATGTCCGAAGCCAGCAGGGCGCGGGAGAACAGCCACGGGTGTTCGTTGCCCTGGCCAACCACCAGCACGTTGCGGGTCAGGTCCTTGTGCAGCACGTACCACGGCTCGTCGCCGGCGTCTTTCAGGCCGCCAATACCCAGGCCCTGGCGCTGGCCGATGGTGTGGTACATCAAGCCGTGGTGGCGGCCGATCACTTCACCTTCGGTGGTTTCGATGTTGCCTGGCTGGGCAGGCAGGTATTGCTTGAGGAAGTCGCTGAAGCGGCGTTCACCAATGAAGCAGATACCGGTGGAATCCTTTTTCTTGGCGGTGGCCAGGCCGTGCTTTTCGGCGATGGCGCGGACTTCGGGCTTTTCCAGTTCGCCAACCGGGAACAGTGTACGGGCGATTTCCTTGCCGCCGACGGCGTGCAGGAAGTAGCTCTGGTCCTTGTTCGGGTCCAGGCCCTTGAGCAGTTCGGTGAGCGCGCCGGTGTCACGACGGCGCACATAATGGCCGGTGGCGATCAGGTCGGCACCCAGCGACAGGGCGTAGTCGAGGAACGCCTTGAACTTGATTTCGCGGTTGCAGAGGATGTCCGGGTTGGGCGTGCGACCGGCCTTGTACTCTTCCAGGAAGTGCTCGAACACGTTGTCCCAGTATTCGGCGGCGAAGTTGGCGGTGTGCAGCTTGATGCCGATGCGGTCGCACACGGCCTGGGCGTCGGCCAGGTCTTCACGGGCGGTGCAGTATTCGGTGCCGTCGTCTTCTTCCCAGTTCTTCATGAACAGCCCTTCCACCTGGTAGCCCTGCTCGATAAGCAGAAGGGCGGAGACGGAAGAGTCCACGCCGCCGGACATGCCGACGATGACGCGGGTCTTGGCGGGGTCTTTGAGTGCTGGGCTGGTCATGGGTACCGGTGTGTATCAAGGGGAAAAACGCCAATTCTATCAAACCCGCAGCGCCGCGTCAGTCGCGCAGCAGGTCAAGGCTGTGCAGCGGGCCTTGCAGGTAGTCGTCGAGGCAGCGGGGCACCAGCTCGCTGCGCCAGCGGGTGGGGTCGGCCAGCAGTTCTTCGCGGGTGAGCCACACGGCGCGGACGATGTCGCTGTCCAGGGCCAGGTCGGCATGGTGGCGCACGGGGCGGGCGGCGAAGCAGATGCGCTGGTAGGTCACGCCGTTGCTGGGGGCGGTGTACAGGTAGATGCCGACTACGCCGGTAAGCTCGACTTCCCAGGCGGTTTCTTCGAGGGTTTCGCGCAGGGCGGCCTGGGGCAGGGTTTCGTTCGGTTCGAGGTGGCCGGCGGGCTGGTTGAAGACGTGCTGGTTGGCTTTGAATTCTTCGACGAAGAGGAATTTGCCGTCGTGTTCGACGATGGTGGCGACGGTGATGCGGGGTTGCCAGGTCATTTGCGGTGTCCTTTCAGATTGCCGGGGCCGCTGTGCGGCCCATCGCCGGCAAGCCAGCTCCCACAGGTACGGTGCAAGGCCTGAGGCATTCACAGTACCTGTGGGAGCTGGCTTGCCGGCGATGGGCTGCACAGCAGCCCCATTCTCAGTTCTACAGGTACTGCACAAGGCTCAAGGGTTGCACATTGGCTGTGGGAGCTGGCTTGCCGGCGATGGGCTGCACAGCAGCCCCATTCTCAGTTCTACAGGTACTGCACAAGGCTCAAGGGTTGCACATTGGCTGTGGGAGCTGGCTTGCCGGCGATGGGCTGCACAGCAGCCCCAATGTCCAGAAAGCACAAACCCCGGTGCGTGGCCGGGGTTTGGGCTGTTACTTCAAGCGAACCTTACAGGGCAGCAATGGCGCTGTTCAGGGTCTGGCTTGGGCGCATCACTTTGGCGGTCAGCTCGGCATCCGGGGCGTAGTAGCCGCCGATGTCAGCTGGCTTGCCCTGAACGGCGTTGAGCTCGGCGACGATGGTCTCCTCGTTCTCGGTCAGGGTTTTGGCCAGTGGGGCGAAGCGTGCCTGCAGGGCAGCGTCGTCGTTCTGCGCAGCCAGCGCCTGGGCCCAATACAGGGTCAGGTAGAAGTGGCTACCGCGGTTGTCGATACCACCGACTTTGCGCGACGGCGACTTGTTGGTGTCGAGGAACTTGCCGGTGGCCTGGTCCAGGGTGTTGGCCAGAACCTTGGCACGCGGGTTGGCGTAGGTGTTGCCCAGGTGCTCCAGGGAAGCGGCCAGCGCCAGGAATTCACCCAGCGAGTCCCAACGCAGGAAGTTCTCTTCAACCAGCTGCTGCACGTGCTTCGGTGCCGAACCGCCGGCGCCGGTTTCGAACAGGCCACCGCCGTTCATCAGCGGCACGATCGACAGCATCTTGGCGCTGGTGCCCAGTTCCATGATCGGGAACAGGTCGGTCAGGTAGTCGCGCAGCACGTTGCCGGTCACCGAGATGGTGTCCTTGCCTTCACGGATGCGGGCCAGGGAGAACTTGATGGCGTCAACCGGGGCCAGTACACGGATGTCCAGGCCAGCGGTGTCGTGGTCCTTCAGGTACTTCTGTACTTTTTCGATCATCACGCCGTCGTGGGCGCGGGCCGGGTCCAGCCAGAACACCGCAGGGGTGTTGCTCAGGCGGGCACGGTTGACGGCCAGCTTGACCCAGTCCTGGATCGGCGCGTCTTTGGTCTGGCACATGCGGAAGATGTCACCGGCTTCGACGTTCTGCTCCAGTACGACGTTGCCCTTCCCGTCGACCACGCGCACTACGCCGTCGGCCTTGATCTGGAAGGTCTTGTCGTGGGAACCGTACTCTTCGGCCTTTTGTGCCATCAGGCCAACGTTCGGTACGCTGCCCATGGTGGTCGGGTCGAAGGCGCCGTTGACCTTGCAGTCTTCGATGGTGGCCTGGTAGATACCGGCGTAGCAACGGTCCGGGATCACGGCCTTGGCGTCTTGCAGTTCGCCAGCGGTGTTCCACATTTTGCCTGAGTCACGGATCATGGCCGGCATCGAGGCGTCGACGATCACGTCGCTCGGCACGTGCAGGTTGGTGATGCCTTTGTCGGAGTTGACCATGGCCAGGGCTGGGCGCTGAGCGTACAGGGCCTGGATGTCGGCTTCGATCTCGGCCTGCTTGTCAGCTGGCAGGTCCTTGATGCGGGCGTACAGGTCGCCGATACCGTTGTTGGCGTTGAAGCCAACTTCGGCCAGCGCAGCGGCGTGCTTGGCCAGCACGTCGTTGTAGAACTCTTCGACGATGACGCCGAACATGATCGGGTCGGAGACCTTCATCATGGTGGCTTTCAGGTGCACCGACAGCAGCACGCCGGCGGCCTTGGCATCGGCGATCTGCTCGGCGATGAAGGCTTTCAGGGCTTTGCGGCTCATGGTCGCGCAGTCGATGATTTCGGCGGCTTTGACCGCGGTCTTTTCTTTCAAGACGGTGGTGTTGCCGTCTTTGCCGACCAGCTCGATGCGCAGGCTGTCGTCAGCTTCGATCAGTGCGGCTTTCTCGCTGCCGTAGAAGTCGCCCTGGGTCATGTGGGCAACGTGCGACTTGGAGTCGGCGGCCCAGGCGCCCATCTTGTGCGGGTGCTTGCGGGCGTAGTTCTTGACCGACAGCGGCGCGCGGCGGTCGGAGTTGCCTTCGCGCAGCACCGGGTTCACGGCGGAACCCTTGATGCGGTCGTAGCGGGCACGGGATTCTTTTTCTTCCGCGGTGGCCGGCTCGTCGGCGTAGTCAGGGATGTTGAAGCCCTTGCCTTGCAGCTCCTTGATCGCGGCCTTGAGCTGCGGTACCGAGGCGCTGATGTTCGGCAGCTTGATGATGTTGGCTTCAGGGGTGGTAGCCAGCTGGCCCAGCTCCGCCAGGTGATCGCCTACTTGCTTCTCTGCGCCCAGTTGCTCCGGGAAGGCGGCAAGGATACGGCCAGCCAGGGAGATGTCGCGAGTTTCGACGGCGATGTCAGCCGAAGCGGTGAAAGCTTCGACGATCGGCAGCAGCGAGTAGGTGGCGAGGGCGGGGGCTTCGTCGGTGAAGGTATAGATGATCTTGGAACGGGTGGGCATGCGGGTTAACTCTCTGTGTGCTGAGCGTGCTCGAGTCTCGTGGTGCGCAGGGTAGGCGCATCGCCCTGGCAACGCCATGAGCGGAAAGTCGAGAGGCTGCGAGCGGTGATGGTGGATGCATCAGTCGAGCGTCAAGTGCTGAGCTGCGGTAACAGGCCAGGCTTTTCGGCCATTCATGGCCTAGGGCGGTCCGCATTTTCCTGGGATTCGCCCCGATGACCCTTCGGTCGCGGCGGAGTATACCAAACCATTCGGGCTAATCAGCAAGGCCAAGTGATATCGGCCCATTTATAAGACCAAAGACTAAGCGGCAATGTGGCGTAATGCCGCAGCTGCAAGCTGCAAGAGCCCTTGCTTCGTGGGTTGTGCTCGGCGGGGTTGTTGAGCGGGCGCGGATGGTGGGCGCGCGGTGATCAGCTTGCAACTTGACGCTTGAAGCTTGCAGCTGCGAAAAGCTGGTTTAGGCTCATTGCAGCGCATGATGTCCAAACCACACCCGACAGCGGAGTAGTGCAAGCATGGGATACCAGAAAATCAAGGTTCCGACCGACGGCACCAAGATCACCGTCAATGCAGACCATTCGCTCAACGTTCCTGAAAACCCCATCATTCCTTATATCGAAGGCGACGGGATTGGCGTCGATGTCTCGCCGGTAATGATCAAAGTGGTCGATGCCGCCGTGCAGAAGGCCTACGGCGGCAAGCGCAAGATCGCCTGGATGGAGGTGTATGCCGGCGAGAAGGCCACCCAAGTGTATGACCAGGACACCTGGCTGCCGCAAGAGACCCTGGATGCGGTGAAAGACTACGTGGTGTCGATCAAAGGCCCGCTGACCACCCCGGTGGGAGGGGGTATCCGTTCGCTCAACGTGGCCTTGCGCCAGCAACTGGACCTGTATGTGTGTCTGCGCCCGGTGCTGTGGTTTCAGGGCGTGCCGAGCCCGGTGAAAAAGCCCGGCGACGTCGACATGGTGATCTTCCGTGAAAACTCCGAGGACATTTATGCCGGCATCGAGTGGAAGGCCGGGTCGCCCGAGGCGAACAAAGTGATCAAGTTCCTCAAGGAGGAAATGGGCGTCACCAAGATCCGCTTCGACCAGGATTGCGGCATTGGCGTCAAGCCGGTATCGAAAGAGGGCACCCAGCGGCTGGTGCGCAAGGCGCTGCAGTATGTGGTGGATAACGATCGCGAGTCGCTGACCCTGGTGCACAAGGGCAACATCATGAAGTTCACCGAGGGCGCCTTCAAAGACTGGGGCTACGAAATCGCCCGGGATGAGTTCGGCGCCGAACTGCTCGATGGCGGCCCGTGGATGAAGTTCAAGAACCCCAAAACCGGGCGCGAAGTCATCGTCAAGGACGCCATCGCTGACGCCATGCTGCAACAGATTCTGCTGCGCCCGGCCGAGTACGACGTGATCGCCACCCTCAACCTCAACGGTGACTACCTGTCCGACGCCCTGGCGGCGGAGGTGGGCGGCATCGGCATTGCCCCGGGCGCCAACCTGTCCGACACGGTGGCCATGTTCGAAGCCACCCACGGCACCGCGCCCAAGTATGCCGGGCAGGACAAGGTCAACCCGGGCTCGGTGATCCTCTCGGCAGAAATGATGCTGCGGCACATGGGCTGGACCGAGGCGGCCGACCTGATCATCAAGGGCACCAACGGCGCGATTGCCGCAAAGACCGTGACCTACGACTTCGAGCGGCTGATGGACGGCGCTACGCTGGTGGGTAGCTCAGGCTTTGGCGATGCGATGATCAAGCATATGTAAGCCAATAGAAAACCGGCCGCTTCCTGTAAAGAAGCGGCCGGTTTCTTCGTATACCGGCAGAAAGCAGGGATCACGCATTAGCGGTCGTGGATGAGTTCGGTACTCCCGTTGAAGCGCTGGCGGTGACGCCCTTGATTTCAACCGCATGCAGGCCCTTTGGGCCCTGGATGATGTTGAAAGTCACGGGTTGTCCGGCTTTCAGCGTCTTGTAGCCGTCCATCTGGATCGCCGAATAGTGGGCGAACAGATCTTCGGTTCCGCCGTCTTCATTGATGAATCCATAGCCCTTGGCATTGTTGAACCACTTGACTTTACCGCTTGCCATCCCTATGTCCCTCTGCAAAGGACTCCATCACTGGAGTATCATCCACTTCATCCGCATACGAACCTTGCGAAAAAATCTGGTTGACTGCGCGGATCTTTATCGACCACGGTGGGTTCTTATTGGTTGTAACACCGTTTTGCCGATAGTCAAGGTCATGCAGCGGCTGCACCAATCGCCGTTTGCAGGGTCAACCCACAACCTTAACCTGTCGATGTGATGAAATTCTTTCCATGCATGCACACAGTCAGATTCGACTAACATTCAATCAGGATCGTCCTCAATCCAACGAGGACGATGGCTCCGGTCTGGCGGTTCAGGAAGCCAAGCCGATCCTGCAGGCGCCACCGATGTACAAGGTGGTTTTGTTCAACGATGACTACACGCCGATGGATTTCGTCGTCGAAGTGCTCGAGACGTTCTTCAGTCTGAACCGCGAGCTGGCGACCAAGATCATGCTGACCGTCCATACAGAAGGGCGGGCAGTGTGCGGATTGTTTACCCGTGACATCGCCGAAACAAAGGCTATGCAGGTCAACCAATACGCCAGGGAAAGCCAGCATCCGCTACTCTGTGAAATCGAGAAGGACGGTTAATCGCCGACCACTTGGGTATGAGGTGAAGCTATGTTAAACCGCGAGCTCGAAGTCACCCTCAATCTTGCCTTCAAGGAGGCCCGTTCGAAGCGTCATGAGTTCATGACCGTCGAACATCTGCTGCTGGCACTCCTTGACAATGAGGCTGCCGCGACCGTTCTGCGCGCCTGTGGCGCCAATCTCGACAAGCTCAAGCATGACCTGCAAGAGTTCATCGATTCCACCACGCCGCTGATTCCTGTCAACGACGAAGACCGTGAAACCCAGCCAACTCTGGGCTTCCAGCGCGTGCTGCAGCGTGCCGTGTTCCACGTGCAAAGCTCTGGCAAGCGCGAAGTCACCGGGGCCAATGTGCTGGTGGCGATCTTCAGCGAACAGGAAAGCCAGGCCGTGTTCCTGCTCAAGCAGCAGAGCGTGGCCCGCATCGACGTGGTCAACTACATCGCTCACGGTATCTCCAAGGTGCCTGGGCATGGTTCGCAGTCTGAAAGCGAACAGGACATGCAGGACGAAGAGGGGGGCGAAACCTCCTCTTCAAGCAACCCGCTGGACGCCTATGCCAGCAACCTGAACGAGCTGGCCCGTGCCGGCCGTATCGACCCGCTGGTCGGTCGCGAGCAGGAAGTGGAGCGCGTCGCGCAAATCCTCGCCCGTCGCCGCAAGAACAACCCGTTGCTGGTGGGTGAAGCGGGCGTGGGCAAGACCGCCATTGCCGAAGGCCTGGCCAAACGCATCGTCGACGGCCAGGTGCCTGACCTGTTGGCGCAAAGCGTGGTCTACTCGCTCGACCTCGGCGCGCTGCTGGCCGGGACCAAGTACCGCGGCGACTTCGAGAAGCGCTTCAAGGCGCTGCTCGGCGAGCTGCGCAAGCGCCCGCAGGCCATTCTGTTCATCGACGAGATCCACACCATCATCGGTGCCGGTGCGGCGTCGGGCGGGGTGATGGACGCCTCCAACCTGCTCAAGCCGCTGCTGTCGTCGGGTGAAATCCGTTGCATCGGCTCGACCACCTTCCAGGAGTTCCGTGGCATCTTCGAGAAAGACCGTGCCTTGGCACGGCGCTTCCAGAAGGTGGACGTCAGCGAGCCGTCGGTGGAAGACACTGTGGGCATCCTGCGCGGCCTGAAGGGGCGCTTCGAAAGCCACCACAACATCGAGTACAGCGACGAGGCCCTGCGCGCCGCCGCCGAACTCGCCTCGCGTTACATCAATGACCGGCACATGCCGGACAAGGCCATCGATGTGATCGACGAAGCTGGCGCCTACCAGCGCCTGCAACCGGAGGCCAACCGCGTCAAGCGTATCGACGTGCCGCAGGTCGAGGACATCGTTGCCAAGATCGCGCGGATACCGCCGAAGCACGTCAGCAGCTCCGACAAGGAACTGCTGCGCAACCTGGAGCGCGACCTGAAGCTGACCGTGTTCGGTCAGGACCAGGCCATCGACTCGCTGTCCACGGCCATCAAACTGTCGCGTGCCGGCCTCAAGGCGCCCGACAAGCCGGTCGGGTCGTTCCTGTTCGCCGGCCCGACCGGCGTCGGCAAGACCGAAGCGGCGCGGCAGCTGGCCAAGGCGCTGGGCGTGGAGCTGGTGCGTTTCGACATGTCCGAGTACATGGAGCGCCACACCGTGTCGCGCCTGATCGGTGCCCCGCCGGGTTATGTCGGTTTCGACCAGGGTGGCTTGCTGACCGAAGCGATCACCAAGCAACCGCACTGCGTGCTGCTGCTCGATGAAATCGAGAAGGCCCACCCGGAAGTCTTCAACCTGCTGCTGCAGGTGATGGACCACGGTACCCTGACCGACAACAACGGGCGCAAAGCTGACTTCCGTAACGTGATCCTGATCATGACCACCAACGCCGGGGCAGAAACCGCGGCGCGGGCCTCGATCGGCTTCACCCATCAGGACCACGCGTCCGATGCCATGGAAGTGATCCGCAAGAGCTTCACGCCGGAGTTCCGCAACCGCCTGGATACCATTATCCAGTTTGGCCGCCTGAGCACCGAAACCATCAAGAGCATCGTCGACAAGTTCCTTATCGAACTGCAGGCGCAGCTGGAAGATAAGCGGGTGCTGCTGGAAGTCAGTGATGACGCCCGCGGCTGGCTGGCGGCGTCGGGTTACGACGTGCAGATGGGGGCGCGGCCGATGGCGCGGCTGATCCAGGACAAGATCAAACGGCCGTTGGCCGAGGAGATCCTGTTTGGTGAGCTGGCCGAGCATGGCGGCGTGGTGCATGTCGACTTGCGCGATGGCGAACTGGTGTTCGACTTCGAGACTACTGCAGAGGTGGCGTAATATTGGGGCCGCTTTGCGGCCCATCGCCGGCAAGCCAGCTCCCACAGGGGGGTGTGAGCGCTGACTTGTGGGCGCTGGCTTGCCGGCGATGGGCTGCAAGGCAGCCTCCTATGATCTTGCAGGCACAAAAAAGCCCGGCACATGGCCGGGCTTTTTCATGGCTGGAGCTTAGCGCGCACGGTAAGTGATGCGGCCCTTGCTCAGGTCGTACGGCGTCAGCTCGACGCGGACCTTGTCGCCAGTGAGAATACGAATGTAGTTCTTGCGCATCTTTCCGGAGATATGCGCGGTTACGACGTGCCCGTTTTCCAACTCCACGCGGAACATGGTGTTGGGCAGGGTGTCGACGACAGTACCTTCCATTTCGAAGCTGTCTTCTTTCGACATGCAGTTGAGCCCTCGGTATCCAGTGTAGGCCCGACGCATAACCGCACCGGGCAAAAAAGTGGCGTGGATTATGCCCGAAAACTGTGTGTCAAGCCAATGCTTTCAGTTGAGGGTGACCCAGCGCTGGTTTATCAACAACTCGATAGGCCGATACTGGGTCTTGTAGTTCATTTTCTTGCAGTTCTTGATCCAGTAGCCCAGGTAAACCGCCTCCAGGTCCTGGCGCAGGGCTTCGGTGATCTGCCAGAGAATGGCAAAGCGGCCCAGGCTGCGGCGCTCTTCGTGGGGCTCGTAGAAGGTGTACACCGCCGACAGGCCGTTGGGCAGCAGGTCGCACACTGCCACCGCCAGCAGGCGGCCTTCCAGGCGAAACTCGTAGAACCAGCAGAATGGCAGGTCGCGCACCAGGAAGGTGGAAAACTGATCGCGGCTGGGCGGGTACATGTCACCGTCGGCGTGGCGCGTTTCGATATAGCGCCGGTACAGCTCGAAGTACTCCTCCTTGAACGCCGGGCGCGCAGCGGTCACGGTCAGGTCGGCGTTGCGCTTGAGAATGCGCCGCTGCTGGCGGTTGGGGATGAAGCGCGCAGCGGGGATGCGCGCCGGCACGCAGGCATTGCAGTTCTGGCAGTGCGGGCGATACAGGTGGTCGCCACTGCGGCGAAAGCCCATTTCCGACAGGTCGGCGTACACGTTCACGTCCATCGGCTGGCTGGGGTCGAGGAACAGTGTGGTCGCCTGCTCGTCAGGCAGGTAGCTGCAGGAGTGGGGTTGAGTGGCATAGAACTTCAACCGCGCCAACTCTGTCATGATCAACCCCCATCGGTGAGACTTTGTTTTAAGTGTAAGCCAGCTCTGGCAAACCGCCTAGGCAACCACCCATGTAGCGCTGTTAGGTTGGTCGAGGTGGCGGGCCAGGTAACCCGCGAACTCGGCGCGGCTGATCGCATGCGCGCCCAGGCTGTGCAGGTGGTTGGTCGGCATCTGGCAGTCGATCAGCACAAAACCGGCCTGGCGCAGGTGCTCGACCAGGGTCACGAAGCCGACCTTCGAGGCGTTGTCGGCACGGCTGAACATCGATTCGCCGAAGAACAGCTGGCCCATGGCTAGCCCATACAGGCCGCCGACCAGCTCGCCGTCCTGGCGGACTTCCACCGAGTGGGCGATACCGCGCCGGTGCAGTGCGCAGTAGGCGTTGCGCATGGTGTCGGTGATCCAGGTGCCGTCGGCGTAATCGCGTGGCGCCGCGCAGGCGGCGATCACCGCCGGGAAGTCGCTGTCGAAGCTGACCTGGTAGCGGCCCTGGCGCATCAGCTTGGCCAGCGAGCGTGACACGTGCAGTTGGCCAGGCAGCAGCACGGTGCGCGGGTCGGGTGACCACCACAGGATCGGCTGGCCGTCCTGGTACCACGGGAAGCAGCCATGGCGGTAGGCCTGCACCAGGCGCTCGGGGCTCAGGTCGCCGCCGGCGGCCAGCAGGCCGTTGGGATCGTGCAGGGCCTTTTCCAGGGGGGGGAAGGTCAGCGAGTCGCGGGTCAGCCAGGTGAGCATGGTCTATCGTGCGGTGGGGGAGGGGAGAGGTCAGCATGGCTTGCGCGCATGGCAGGGTCAATCGTTGTGGCTTCTTCGCGGGTAAACCCGCTCCCACAGGCAATCAAAATAGGCAATTTCCTACACATTCATGAAACCACAGGCACCATCCGCTACATTTGCGGTCACACCTGTGCAAAAACACAGCATAAGCCTTTGTCACAGAAGGCAATGCATGCTCAAATTGCAGTCATACGAAAGTCGCCTCCACTCAAGCGCCTTACGGCGTGCCGTCATGGCAGTGGGCGGGCAGTAATGTTAAAAGTAGTGGTTCATTGGCCGCACCGCCGGCCGATCACTATTGGACGCGCAGCACGCGCAGGAATAGACGCGTTTTGAAGAAATCCACCGCAACCCCAGCTCCCTTGCCCGTGCCCCTGTGGCGGCAGCAGCTGCACTATCGCCTCAAGGAAGGTGCGTTGATCGCAGTCGGCGCCCTGTGCCTGTACTTGTGGATGGCGCTGCTGACCTACGACACGTCCGACCCGGGCTTCAGCCACACCGCGACCGTCGACCAGGTGCAGAACGCCGCCGGGCGTGCCGGCGCCTACTTTGCCGACATCCTGTTCATGGTGCTGGGCTACTTCGCCTATATCTTCCCGCTGTTGCTGGCGGTGAAGACCTGGCAGATCTTCCGCCAGCGCCACCAGCCATGGGACTGGAGCGGCTGGCTGTTCTCCTGGCGGCTGATCGGCCTGGTGTTCCTGGTGCTGTCGGGCGCTGCGCTGGCGCATATCCACTTCCACCCCCCGGCCAGCCTGCCGTTCTCCGCCGGTGGCGCGCTGGGTGAAAGCCTGGGCGACCTGGCGCGCAACCTGCTGAACGTGCAGGGCAGCACCTTGATGTTCATTGCCTTGTTCCTGTTCGGCCTGACCGTGTTCACCGACCTGTCGTGGTTCAAGGTGATGGACCTGACCGGCAAGATTACCCTCGACCTGTTCGAACTGGTGCAGGGCGCGGCCAACCGCTGGTGGGAAGCCCGCAACGAGCGCAAGCGCCTCGAGGCACAGCTGCGCGAGGATGAGCCGGTGGTCAAGGCTGCACCCATGGCCGCCGAGAAGCGCGAGCCGGCCAAGCCGGCGTTGCGCGAGCGTATTTTCAAGCGTGAAGAGGCGCCGGCCCCGGTGGCTGAACCCCGTGAGCCAACCCTCGGCCGCGAGCCTGTGGTGCCGCCGCGCGAGCCAACCCTCGCCCGTGAACCGGTCGTGCCACGCGAAACAGCGGTGGCCCGTGTGCAGCCTGCTACCCCGATGATCGTGCCGCCGGTTGCCGACAAGGCGCCAGAGCCGAGCAAGCGGGTGATGAAAGAGAAACAGGCGCCGTTGTTCATCGACAGCGCCGTGGAAGGCACCTTGCCGTCGATTTCCATCCTCGACCCGGCCGAGCAGAAAAAGATCGAGTACTCGCCAGAGTCCCTGGCCGGTGTCGGCCAACTGCTGGAAATCAAGCTCAAGGAATTCGGTGTGGAAGTGACGGTGGACTCGATCCACCCGGGCCCGGTGATTACCCGTTACGAAATCCAGCCGGCCGCTGGCGTCAAGGTCAGCCGCATCGCCAACCTGGCCAAGGACCTGGCACGCTCCCTGGCGGTAACCAGCGTGCGCGTGGTCGAAGTCATCCCCGGCAAGACCACCGTGGGTATCGAGATCCCCAACGAGAACCGGCAGATGGTGCGGTTCTCCGAAGTGTTGTCGTCGCCGCAGTTCGATGAATCCAAGTCGCCCGTCGCCCTGGCCCTGGGCCACGATATCGGCGGCAAGCCGGTCATCACCGACCTGGCCAAGATGCCTCACCTGCTGGTGGCCGGTACCACCGGTTCCGGTAAGTCGGTAGGTGTCAACGCCATGATCTTGTCGATCCTGTTCAAGTCCGGCCCGGAAGACGCGCGGCTGATCATGATCGACCCGAAAATGCTCGAACTGTCGATCTACGAAGGCATCCCGCACTTGCTGTGCCCGGTGGTCACCGACATGAAGGACGCCGCCAACGCACTGCGCTGGAGCGTGGCCGAGATGGAGCGGCGCTACAAGCTGATGGCGGCCATGGGGGTGCGTAACCTGGCCGGCTTCAACCGCAAAATCAAGGATGCCGAAGAAGCCGGCGAGATCATTCACGACCCGCTGTACCGTCGCGAAAGCATGGATGATGAGCCGCCGGCGCTGAAAACCCTGCCGACCATCGTGGTGATTGTCGACGAATTTGCCGACATGATGATGATCGTCGGCAAGAAGGTCGAAGAGCTGATCGCCCGTATCGCGCAGAAGGCGCGGGCGGCCGGTATTCACCTGATCCTCGCCACCCAACGCCCGTCGGTAGACGTGATCACCGGCCTGATCAAGGCCAACATCCCGACCCGCATGGCCTTCCAGGTATCCAGCAAGATCGACTCACGGACCATCATCGATCAGGGTGGCGCCGAGCAGCTGCTGGGCCATGGCGACATGCTGTACATGCCGCCCGGCACCAGCCTGCCGATCCGCGTGCACGGCGCGTTCGTCTCCGACGACGAAGTGCACCGCACGGTTGAGGCGTGGAAGCTGCGCGGCGCCCCGGATTACAACGACGACATCCTCAACGGCGTCGAAGAGGCCGGCAGCGGCTTTGATGGCGGCGGCGGTGGTGGCGATGGTGACGATGCCGAAACCGACGCACTGTATGATGAAGCAGTGCAGTTCGTGCTTGAAAGCCGCCGTGCTTCCATTTCTGCCGTGCAACGCAAGCTGAAGATCGGCTACAACCGCGCTGCGCGGATGATCGAGTCGATGGAAATGGCCGGCGTTGTGACCCCGATGAACAGCAACGGCTCGCGGGAAGTGATTGCCCCGGGCGGCCCGCGCGACTGATGAACACCCTGCCGGGCGCCAACGGTGGCGCCCGGCCTTTTCAATGCTCAATGAGGATTCCCATGCGCGCGATTCGCATGCTGTTGGTTTCTGCCCTGACCCTGGGCTCGGTTACCGCTTATGCCGGTGAGCAAGACGTACAACGCCTGACCCAGTTGCTGGAAAAGTCGCAGACCATCGAGGCCAACTTCTCCCAGCTGACCTTGGGTGCCGACGGCACCAGCCTGCAGGAAACCTCGGGCAAGATGACCGTCAAGCGCCCGGGCCTGTTCTACTGGCACACCGATGCGCCACAGGAGCAGGTGGTAGTGTCGGACGGCAAGAACGTCACCCTGTGGGACCCGGACCTGGAACAGGCCACCATCAAGAAGCTCGACGTGCGCCTGAACCAGACCCCGGCGCTGCTGCTGTCCGGTGATGTGTCGAAGATCAGCCAGAGCTTCGACATTGCCTCGAAGGAGCAGGGCGAAGTAATGGACTTCACCCTCAAGCCGAAAACCAAGGACACCCTGTTCGACTCGCTGCGCGTGTCGTTCCGCAAAGGCCTGATCAATGACATGCAGCTGATCGACAGCGTCGGCCAGCGCACCAACATCCTGTTCAACGGCGTCAAGGCCAACCAGGCGGTGCCGGACAGCAAGTTCAAGTTCGACATCCCCAAGGGTGCGGACGTGATCAAGGAGTAACCAGAGCCCGTCATGGACCTGTTTCGAAGCGAACCCGTCGCCCAGCCCCTGGCCGCCCGCCTGCGCCCGTCCAACCTGGACGAATACGTCGGTCAGGAGCACCTGCTGGCGCGCGGCAAACCGCTGCGCGAGGCACTGGAGCAGGGTGCGCTGCATTCGATGATCTTCTGGGGCCCGCCCGGGGTGGGCAAGACCACCCTGGCGCGGCTGCTGGCGCAGTTCTGTGATGCGCACTTCGAAACCGTGTCGGCGGTGCTGGCCGGGGTCAAGGAGATTCGCCAGGCGGTCGAGGTGGCCAAGCAACAGGCTGGCCAGTATGGCCGCCGCACCATCCTGTTCGTCGATGAAGTACACCGCTTCAACAAGTCGCAGCAGGACGCCTTTTTGCCCTACGTGGAAGACGGCACGCTCCTGTTCATCGGCGCCACCACCGAAAACCCGTCCTTCGAGCTGAACAACGCGCTGCTGTCGCGGGCACGGGTGTACGTACTCAAGAGCCTCGACGAGCCTGCGCTGCGCAAGCTGGTCAACCGCGCGCTCAGCGAAGAGCGTGGCCTGGGCAAGCGCAACCTGCGGGTCGGCGATGAAGCCTTCAAGATGCTGATGGCCGCCGCCGACGGTGACGGCCGGCGCATGCTCAACTTCCTCGAAAACGCCTCGGACCTGGCCGAAGACGGCAGCGAGATCGACGTCGAGATGCTGCAAAGCCTGCTCGGCGACAGCCGCCGCCGTTTCGACAAGGGCGGTGAGGCGTTCTACGACCAGATTTCCGCGCTGCACAAGTCGGTGCGCGGCTCCAATCCCGATGGCGCCTTGTACTGGTTCGCGCGCATGCTCGATGGCGGCTGCGACCCGCTGTACATAGCCCGGCGTGTGGTGCGCATGGCCAGCGAAGACATCGGCAACGCCGACCCGCGCGCGCTCAGCCTGTGCCTGGCGGCGTGGGATGTGCAGGAGCGCCTGGGTAGCCCCGAGGGCGAGCTGGCGGTGGCCCAGGCCATCACCTACCTGGCCTGCGCGCCGAAGAGCAACGCGGTGTACATGGGGTTCAAGACCGCCCTGCGCGAAGCCGCCGAGCATGGCTCGCTGGAAGTGCCGCTGCATCTGCGCAATGCGCCGACCAAACTGATGAAACAACTGGGCTACGGCGACGAGTACCGCTATGCCCACGACGAACCCGACGCCTATGCCGCCGGTGAAGACTATTTCCCCGATCAGCTTGAGCCGCGCCAGTACTACCAGCCGGTGCCGCGAGGCCTGGAACTGAAGATTGGCGAGAAGCTGCGCCACCTGGCCGAGCTCGACCGCAACAGCCCCCGCCAGCGGAGAAAACCGTGATTGCATTGATTGCCGCCGTCAGCGCTGGCGGTATCGCCGGCACCTTGTTGCGCTTTGCGACCGCCAACTGGGTCGCGGCGCACTGGCCACGGCACTTCTATGCCGGTACGCTGGCGGTCAACCTGGTTGGCTGCCTGCTGATCGGCCTGCTCTATGGCCTGTTCTTGCACAAGCCTCTGGCGCCCGTCGAGTTGCGCGCCGGCCTGATTGTCGGCTTCCTTGGCGGCCTGACAACCTTTTCCTCCTTCTCGCTCGATACCGTGCGCCTGATGGAAAGCGGGCAAGTGCCCCTGGCCTTGGGCTATACCAGTATCAGCGTGGTGGGCGGGCTGCTTGCAACCTGGGCCGGCCTGTCCCTGACCCGATTCTGAACCAACACCAACACATAACGAGAGAACGATATGCTCGATTCCAAACTGTTACGCGGCCAACTTCAGGAAGTGGCGGAACGCCTGGCCTCCCGTGGCTTCAGCCTGGATGTCGCGCGCATCGAATCACTGGAAGAGCGCCGCAAGGCGGTGCAGACCCGCACCGAACAACTGCAGGCCGAGCGTAATGCCCGTTCCAAGTCCATCGGCCAGGCCAAGGCCAAGGGCGAAGACATCGCGCCGCTGATGGCCGACGTCGAGCGCATGGCTAACGAACTGGCTGCCGGCAAGGCCGAACTGGACGAGATCCAGGCCGAGCTGGACGGCATCCTGCTGACCATCCCCAACCTGCCGGACGCCAGCGTACCGGTCGGTGCCAGCGAAGACGACAACGTCGAAGTGCGCCGCTGGGGTACGCCTAAAGCGTTCGACTTTGACATCAAGGACCACGTTGCCCTTGGCGAAGTCAGCGGTGGCCTGGATTTCGAAGCCGCGGCCAAGCTGTCTGGCGCGCGCTTTGCCGTGCTGCGTGGGCCGATCGCCCGCCTGCACCGCGCCCTGGCGCAGTTCATGATCAACCTGCACACCGGCGAGCACGGCTACGAGGAGCACTACACCCCGTACCTGGTGCAGGCCCCGGCCCTGCAGGGCACCGGCCAGTTGCCGAAGTTCGAGGAGGACCTGTTCAAGATCACCCGCGAAGGCGAGGCTGACTTCTACCTGATCCCGACTGCCGAAGTGTCGCTGACCAACCTGGTGGCCGGGGAAATCCTCGATGCCAAGCAGTTGCCGCTGAAACTGGTTGCCCACACCCCGTGCTTCCGCAGCGAAGCCGGTGCTTCTGGCCGTGACACCCGCGGCATGATCCGCCAGCACCAGTTCGACAAGGTCGAGATGGTGCAGGTGGTCGAGCCGGCCAAGTCGATGGAAGCCCTGGAAGGCCTGACCGCCAACGCCGAGCGCGTGCTGCAGCTGCTGGAGCTGCCGTACCGCGTACTGGCCCTGTGCACTGGCGACATGGGCTTTGGCGCGGTGAAAACCTACGACCTGGAAGTGTGGGTGCCGAGCCAGGACAAGTACCGCGAGATCAGCTCGTGCTCCAACTGCGGCGACTTCCAGGCGCGCCGCATGCAGGCCCGCTGGCGCAACCCGGAAACCGGCAAGCCAGAGCTGGTACACACCCTGAACGGCTCCGGCCTGGCGGTAGGCCGTACCCTGGTTGCCGTGCTGGAGAACTACCAGCAGGCCGACGGTTCGATCCGGGTGCCAGAAGTGCTGAAGCCGTACATGGGCGGCGTCGAGGTCATCCGCTAAATGGATTACCTGCCGCTGTTCCACAAGCTCCAGGGCGGCCGCGTGCTGGTCGTCGGCGGCGGTGAGATCGCCCTGCGCAAGGCGCGCCTGCTGGCCGATGCCGGCGGCCTGCTGCGCGTGGTGGCGCCGGACGTTGACGGCCAGTTGGCCGCCTTGGCCAGGGAAGGTGGCGGTGAGGTGCTGGTGCGTGGCTATCAGGCCGCCGACCTGGTCGGTTGCCGGCTGGTGATCGCGGCGACCGACGACCCTGGGCTGAACGCCCAGGTGTCGGCCGATGCGCAGGCGCTCAGCCTGCCGGTCAACGTGGTGGATGCGCCGGCCTTGTGCACGGTGATCTTCCCGGCGATCGTCGACCGTTCACCGTTGGTGATTGCGGTGTCCAGCGGCGGCGACGCCCCGGTCCTGGCGCGCTTGATTCGCGCCAAGCTGGAAGCCTGGATCCCGTCCGCCTACGGCGAGCTGGCCGGGCTGGCAGCGCGCTTTCGGCACAAGGTGAAAACCTTGTACCCGGACGTCAACCAGCGCCGCGGCTTCTGGGAAACCGTGTTCCAGGGGCCGATTGCCGAGCGCCAACTGGCCGGGCAGGGCGCCGAAGCCGAACGCCTGTTGCAGGCGATGGTCGACGGCGCGCCGGTGCAGCAGGGGGGTGAGGTGTATCTGGTAGGTGCGGGGCCGGGCGATCCGGACTTGCTGACCTTCCGTGCCTTGCGCCTGATGCAGCAGGCCGATGTGGTGCTGTACGACCGCCTGGTGGCGCCGACGATCATCGACATGTGCCGGCGTGATGCCGAACGCATCTACGTAGGCAAGCGCCGCGCTGACCATGCCGTGCCGCAGGACCAGATCAACCGCCTGCTGGTCGACCTCGCTCAGCAAGGCAAGCGCGTGCTGCGCCTGAAGGGCGGTGACCCGTTCATCTTCGGCCGGGGTGGCGAAGAGATCGAAGAGCTGGCCGAGCATGGCATTCCGTTCCAGGTGGTGCCGGGCATTACCGCGGCCAGTGGCTGTTCCGCCTATGGCGGGATTCCGCTGACCCACCGCGATTATGCGCAGTCGGTTCGCTTCGTCACCGGCCACCTGAAGGATGGCACCAGCAACCTGCCGTGGAATGACCTGGTGGCGCCGGCGCAGACGTTGGTGTTCTACATGGGGTTGGTGGGTTTGCCGACCATTTGTGCCGAGCTGATTCGCTATGGGCGCGCAGCCAGTACTCCGGCGGCCTTGGTGCAGCAGGGTACTACGCGTAACCAGCGGGTGTTCACCGGTACCCTGGCGGATTTGCCAGAGCTGGTGGCCCAGCATGAAGTGCATGCGCCAACCCTGGTGATTGTCGGGGAAGTGGTGCAACTGCGCGACAAGCTGGCCTGGTTTGAAGGTTCGCAGAACAGCTGAAATCGTTGGGGGCCGCTTTGCGGCCCTTTCCGACCGGTCCGGCGCCCCGGCAAGGCCGCTCCTACATAGAGATCGCGCTTGCCGAGGTATTGCGCGGTCCCTTGTAGGAGCGGCCTTGTGTCGCGATGGGCTGCAAAGCAGCCCCAACGATCTCAACCCTGCCAAATCCCCTTACCCACCAACCGCTCCCGATCATGCGGCTGGTTGAAGTCCTGCAAAGGTCCCTTAGGCACGATCCCATTCGGGTTGATGGTCTTATGGCTCATGTAATAGTGCTTCTGGATATGCTCCATCTCCACAGTCCCCGCCACCCCCGGCCACTGATACAGCTCACGCAACCAGTTCGACAGGTTGTGGTAATCGCTCAGGCGCCGCAGGTTGCACTTGAAGTGCCCGTGATACACCGCATCGAAGCGCACCAAGGTGGTGAACAGGCGCACATCGGCCTCGGTCAGGTATTCACCCGCCAGGTAGCGATTACGGCCTAGCAAGTCTTCCAGATAATCCAGCTCGTTGAACACTTCATCGAACGCTGCTTCATAAGCGTCTTGCGTGGTAGCAAAGCCCGCCCGGTACACGCCGTTGTTCACCGCCGGATAAATACGCTCGTTCAGCGCTTCGATGGTCGGGCGCAGCGGCTCTGGGTAAAGGTCAAGCGTATTGCCGGTCAGCTCGTTGAACGCGCTGTTGAAGATGCGGATGATCTCCGACGACTCATTATTGACGATGCGCTTCTCTTTCTTGTCCCACAGCACCGGTACAGTCACGCGGCCGGTGTAGTGCGGGTCGTCCTGGGTGTAGCGCTGGTGCAGGAACTGCAGGCCATCGAGGTGATCGCCGCTGGAGCCTTGCTGCGGGTCGAAGGTCCAGCCATGGTCCTGCATCAGCCAGCTGACCACCGATACATCGATCAACGGTTCCAGGCCTTTGAGGGCGCGCAAGATAAGGGTGCGGTGGGCCCATGGACAGGCCAGCGACACATACAGGTGGTAGCGGCCGGCTTCAGGTGCGGGCAACTGGTTGCGGCGCTGGGCGTTTTCGCGTTTGAACGTGCCGTCCTTGCCGTTTTCATACCACTGGTCATGCCAGCGGCCGTCGATCAAAAGGCCCATGGTGAGCTCCAGAAACAAAGTTGTTTGTCGTTGGAGCCCAGTCTAGGCCAAATCGTTCGAACAAATAGCGCAAAGATCGGGGTGGTATGATCGGTTAAACCGATTGGTTTCGGGTATTCCAATAGCCTTGCGCGGTCGCGAACGCCTGCTCACGGTCCTGCCCCAGGCCGCGCAGCGCCAACGCCATGGTGGCAAACAAGGCCTTCTCGCCGTAGCTGTCTTCCACTTCGCCACGCCAGAACGCCAGCAAGTGCTCGGGTTGCAGGCTAGGCGGTTTGACATGGCGGCGTTCGCTCAGCGCCGGCCATTCCTCATCCCATGCTTCCCCTGCGGTGGTGCCGTAGAGGTGGCTGATGACATCCGGGTTGACCTCGATCTCGCCGCCATCGCCCTTGATCACCACGGCATGGTCGCCGAGCAGGCGGCTGGCCTCGCGGTGTACTGCCTGGTAACCCGGGTGGAAGATGCTCTGCAGGCCACAGCGCGCGCCCAGCGGGTTGAGCACCCGGGCCAGCGAGTGGATCGGTGAGCGCAGGCCCAAGGTGTTGCGCAGGTCGATCATGCGCTGCAGTTGCGGCGCCCAGTCGTGCAGCGGGAAGAACGCCAAGTGCTGCTGGTCCAGCGCATTGCCGACCGCAGCCCAGTCGCGGCATAGCGGGATCTGCAACAGGTCGAGCAACTGCTCGGTGTACAGGCGCCCGGCCGTGTGTGCGCCGCCGCCGTGCATCAGGATGCGCACGCCATTGCCAGCCAGGCACTTGGCGGCAAGCAGGTACCAGGGCAGGTGGCGCTTCTTGCCGGCGTAGGTTGGCCAGTCGAGGTCCACGGCAATGCGCGGCGCCTGCAGGTGGGTGCGCAGGGCCTCGGTGAAGCCTGCCAGCTCTTCGGCGCTTTCTTCCTTGTGCCGCAGCAACATCAGGAAGGCACCGAGCTGGGTGTCCTCGACCTTGCCTTCCAGCAGCAAGGTCATGGCTGCGCGCGCTTCTTCGCGGGTCAGGCCACGCGCGCCGCGCTTGCCTTTGCCAAGAATGCGCACGAATTCGGCGAACGGGTGTTCGGCCGGGGTTTCCAGGGTAAGCGGGCGAGCTTCATTCAAGGGTGGCTGGGTCATATGCAATTGGTCGGCTTGGGCAGGCCCGCCAGCTTAGCGGCAAGTTTGGCGGGGGTGCCATTGAACAGGCGGTTCAGGTGCGGGCTGTTGCCCTTGTCCGGGCCCAGCTTCAGGGCGGTGTACTTGATCAGCGGGCGGGTGGCCGGGGACAGCTGGTACTCCTGGTAGAACTGGCGCAGCAGTTCGAGGATTTCCCAGTGGTCCGCCGTCAGCGCTAAGCCCTCGCGCTCGGCCAGGGCCTCGGCGGCGGCGTGGGACCAGTCTTCTAGGTCGACCAGAAAGCCGTCCTTGTCCAGGGCGATCGCCTGATCGTCAACGGTGAGGGTATTCATAGCCAGCTGTTAACCTTGTCGTAATGCAGCGACAGCTCAACGAACCCGGCGTAGTCCACGGCCTTGGCCAGGTCGTTGCCGACCGCGCGGGCTTGCAGGTCTTCGTCCAGGGCGAACAGGCGCTGGGCCAGGCTGGCGGCTTGCAGTTGGCGGTACGCTTCGCTGCCGCTGCGCAGGGCGTACACCGCATCACCACACAGCAGCAGGGCGTCATCCGCGCCAAGCAAGCGCAGGCAGCTGGCCAGGCGCTCGTCGCCGAACGGGGAGTGGGCAATTACGTGCAGGGTCGTCATCAGAGCGTTACCACCTGGTCGAAACGGGCGATCAGTGCGGTCAGTGCCGCGTCATCCAGCACTTGAACCGGCAACGCCAGGCTGTCGGCGGCCAGGCCACGGCGGAAAAGGCTGTGGTTGCAGGCGAACAGTTCCTCGACGCCGAACATCGGCAGCGCCTGCAGGTTGGCGGCCAAATTCTTCTGTTGCACGGCGCTAGGTTGCTGGTCTGGGGCGAGCTGGAACACCCCATCGTCGAGGAACAGCATGCCCAGCGGCAGGTCGAACGCGCCGCCGGCCAGGGCGATGTCCAGCGCTTCGCGGGCCGATGGGCCGTTCCACGGCGCCTGACGGCTGATGATCAATAAGGATTTGGCCATTTCAGTCGCCTCCAAAGCAGACAAGGCGATCGGCCACTTGCGCGGCCTCATGCAGTTGCCCCAGGCCGGACAGCTCCCACGGCTTGGGCAGGTTTACGGCGGGGCGCTGGTAACGGTTGGCCTCGGCCTCATCGAGCACGCCACGGCGCAGGGCGGCAGCGATGCACACCACGGCGTCCAGCTGGTGGGTCTCGATAAAGGCACGCCACTGCGCGGCCACGTCCACTTCATCCTGGGGCGCGACCACATTGGCCGAGGCACTGTGCACCCCGTCCTGATAGAAAAACAGCCGGGCAATCTCATGCCCGCCGGCCAGCACCGCCTCGGCATAGCGCAAGGCGCGTCGCGAGGAGGGCGCATGGGCCGGGGAGAACACCGCGATAGCGAATTTCATGGGTCACTCATGCAAAGGAATACCGCCATGATAAAGCAAAAAAGCCCGCGCCCGCTTGTGCATGCGGGCGCGGGCTTCTATTGAGCTGTCAAGCTGGCGCGGTCCCTTGTAGGAGCGGCCTTGTGTCGCGATCGGGGCGCGTAGCGGCCCCAGGTTTTCAGCTTCGCAGCAGCAATTGCCGGGGCCGCCTTGCGGCCTAATCGCGACACAAGGCCGCTCCTACAGGGATAGCGCAATGCCTGAAGTTCACACGGTCGGTGTAGGAGCTGGCTTGCCTGCGATGGGCCGCATAGCGGCCCCATGTCCCTACCAGAAGAAAATAGCCCTCAAGCCTGCGCCTTACCCTCCGGCAAGAACCAGTTCAGCACCAGCGCACAAATCCCCCCGGTAGCCACCCCCGACTCCAGCACATTGCGAATCGCCGCCGGCATATGCGCCAGGAACTCCGGCACCTGCGCCACCCCCAGGCCCAAGGCCAGGGAAACAGAGATAATCAGCAAAGCCCGACGATCCAGCCGAGTACTGGCCAGAATATTGATCCCCGAAGCCGCAACCGCGCCAAACATGACCATGGCCGCACCACCCAGCACCGGCTCCGGCACCGCCTGAATCACCCCGGCAACACTCGGGAACAGCCCCAGCAGCACCAGCATCACGGCAATCCACATACCAATGTGTCGGCTGGCGATACCGGTCAGCTGAATCACCCCGTTGTTCTGCGCAAAGATCGAGCTCGGGAAGGTGTTGAACAAGCCCGCCAACAGTGAGTTGGCGCCGTTGACCAGCACGCCACCCTTGATCCGCTGCATCCACACCGGGCCTTCGACGGGCTGGCGCGACACCTTGCTGGTGGCGGTCACGTCACCAATGGCTTCCAGCGACGTCACCAGGTAGATCACCAGCATCGGAATGAACAGCGCCCACGAGAAGCTCAGGCCGAAGTGCAGCGGCGTCGGCACCTGGAACAGCGCGGCTTCATGCATGCCGGTGAAGTCCAGGCGGCCCATGTAACCCGCCAGCGCATAGCCGACCGCCAAGGCAATGACGATGGCACAGCTGCGCATCCACACCACCGGAATACGGTTGAGGATCACGATAATAGCCAGCACCACACCCGACAACAGCAGGTTGTCGCCATTGGCGAAGGTGCCATTGGCCATGGCGCCAAAACCGCCACCCATGCTGATCAGGCCAACCTTGATCAGGGTCAGGCCGATCATCAGCACAACGATGCCGGTCACCAGCGGGGTGATCAGGCGTTTGACGAAGGGCAGGATGCGCGACACGCCCATTTCGACGAACGAGCCGGCGATCACCACACCAAAGATGGCCGCCATCACGCCCTCAACCGGCGTGCCTTGCTTGACCATCAGCGCACCGCCGGCAATCAGCGGCCCGACAAAGTTGAAGCTGGTGCCCTGCACAATCAGCAGCCCGGCGCCAAACGGCCCGAAGCGTTTGCATTGCACAAAGGTGGCGATGCCCGAGATCACCAGCGACATGGAAACGATCAGGTTGGTGTCCCGTGCCGAAACGCCCAGCGCCTGGCAGATCAGCAGGCCAGGGGTAACGATTGGCACAATGATCGCCAGCAGGTGCTGCAGGGCAGCCAGCAGGCCGATCAACAGCCGAGGCTTGTCCTCAAGGCCAAGCACCAATTCATTGGCAGGCGCCGCCGCGCCTGGGCTGTGTTCGTGTGAGCTCATTGCTGAAAGCTGCCCCGGTAGAAAAAGGAGCGCATTCTACGGGGTGATGGCAGATAGGGGTAGAGAAAAGCACGATAGCGGCACGATCGACGACCATTTGCCTTATTTTTTGACTTTTAAGTCAGTGTTTAGGGGTGTGGTTGTCAAGGGGGCTGACAGGTGCCTGGCTAGGGTTTTGAGGTGGGGCGGAAATCGAGCGCCGCCCGCGCGGCGCATCGCGGGCGGCGCTCGGTCTCACAGGCGCTGCCCCCCTCAAGGCGAACACCCCGCAACTCCACCCCATTTCCAACACCCACAAAAAAGCCCGCCGAAGCGGGCTTTCTCACATACCAGTCAATCAGTCATCACGACCCATGATGCCAAACAGCTGCAGCAAGCTGACAAACAGGTTGTAGATCGACACATACAGGCTGATGGTCGCCATGATGTAGTTGCGCTCGCCACCATGAATGATCGCGCTGGTCTGGAACAGGATGCACACCGACGAGAACAGCACGAAGCCCGCGCTGATCGCCAGTTGCAGGCCGCTGATCTGGAAGAAGAAGCTGGCCACGACCGCACCCAGCAGAACAAAGAAGCCAGCAGTGATGAAGCCACTGAGGAAGCTCATGTCCTTTCGGGTAATCAGTACGTAAGCCGACAGACCACCAAACACCAGCGCCGTCATGGCAAACGCCGAGCTGACCACTTCAGCGCCACCGGCCATACCCAGGTAACGGTTGAGGATCGGGCCGAGGATGAAGCCCATAAAGCCGGTGAGGGCAAAGGTAGACACCAGGCCCCAGGCCGAATCACGCAGTTTGTTGGTAAGGAAGAACAGCCCGTAGAAGCCGATCAGCACCACGAACACGTTCGGGTAGCCAACGCGCATCTGCTGGGCAACGAAGGCCATGACACCGCTGAAGGCGAGGGTAAGTGCCAGCAGGCTGTACGTGTTGCGCAGGACCTTGCTGATCTCCTGCTGCTCGACCTGCTGGCCGTGGTGTACGGCGTAATCCTGTTCGCGCATGGCGACACTCCTTGGGTAAACCTGTGGTTTCGAACGTTCAGATGCTAGGAGTCTATCAGAGCTCCTGCAACCCGCGACACAGAGAGTTTGACAGCGTGTTTCATTACGGTATGATGGCGGCCGCAAAACAAGCTGGAAGCGTGGCCGAGTGGTTTAAGGCAACGGTCTTGAAAACCGTCGATGGGCAACTATCCTAGAGTTCGAATCTCTACGCTTCCGCCATATTTATAACGAAAAAGCCCGTCCTAGACGGGTTTTTTCGTTTTTGAGGTACACCAGTCCCCCTTCTGTTCGTCTATTTTTAGGTCGGCTTTCTGTGGTGCTGTGCGGACAGTGGTACACATGCTGACCTAAAGCCCCAAGCCCACCTGACTTGAGATTAAGCAGCAGGGGAAGGGCAAGATCGGCACGGTACGGCTAAGCCTGATGGTTCATTAGGCAGCTACCGAGCATTCCTTGCCTGGTAGCTGACTTAGTGGTGTGGCGTGTTGTGAGGCCAGCTTTCCCAAAGCTCCCACCCCCACGCAGCGTGAGCCGTTGGCGGTGTGATCACTATTTTTCAGTTATCTGCCTTTTAAGCAGTTGCATCTGCTGGCGATAGTCCGTTGTGACTTGGCGTGCCTGCTCAGGGTTGTTTACCACCTTGGGGGTGATCAGCACGATCAGCTCGGTACGGTCGCGGCTCTTGGAGCTACTGCCAAACAGCCAGCCCAGCCCGGGAATGCGCGACAGCCCTGGCACGCGGGTGTCCGATTGGGTGTTGTCCTGTTTGATCAGGCCGCCAAGCAGCACCGTCTGGCCGCTTTGCACCGCCACCTGGGTCGATACCGCGCGGCTGGAGATACGTGGGTTGGGCTGGGTGGTGGTGACTGCGCTGTCATCGGCGTCGCTGACCTGCTGCTGGATGTCCATGTACACCAGACCACCGGGGTTGATGCGCGGCACCACGTCGAGAATGACCCCGGTCTGCACGTATTCCACGCTGCTCAGGGTGGTGTCGGAGTTGCTGGTGTTGACGGTGGTCTGGCTGATAGGGATGTTGTCGCCGACCTGGATTTGCGCCTGCTGGTTGTTCAGTACCACCAGCGAAGGCGCCGACAGCACCTGGGTCAGGCCGCGGGTTTCCAGGGCGCGCAAGGCGACCTGCAGGTTGTTGCTGACGAACGAGTAGAACATCGAGCTGCTGCCCAGCGCCACGCCACCGGCGCCCAAGGCCCCTTGGCTGCCGCTTTCGTTGGCCACGGTGGTGCTGGAGGAGTTGCCTGCCAGGCGGCCCAGGTACCACTGCACGCCTTGGTCGAGGTCACCGGTGAGCTTGACTTCGAGAATGCGGGTTTCGATCTGCACCTGCAGCGGTGGGCTGTCGAGGCGTTTGATCGCGGCTTCGATCTCCTTCCATTGCGCCGGACGGGTACGCACCAACAACTGGTTGCTACTTTTTTGCGCAGTGATGCGCACGGATTCTTCCAGGCTCTTGGCATTGCCTTCGCCCGCTTCGTTGGACGCGCTGCCCGTTTCGCCCTCGCTGCCTTGTTCTGAAGGCTCGTCGTAGGCTTCGCTCTGCTCATCCTCGGTCTGGTCCGCCCGTGCGGTCATGCCGCTGCTGTTCAGGCCTTGGCTGCCGGTGCCGTTCAGTGAGGTCAGGCTGGTGGTCTTCAGCCCCGGTGCTACCTTGGCCGGCGTGTCGTCGCTGACCTTGCCCGAGCCGTAGATCTGGCGCAGGTAGCGCGCCAAGTCGGCAGCCTTTATGTTGCGTACGTCATAGACGAACAGCTGCGGCTCATTGCCGCCGCCTTCGTCGATGGTGCGGATCCAGTCGCCAACCTCCTGCAGGTATTGTGGCTGCGACGAGATGGCGACGATAGAGTTGGTGCGCTCATTGGGCATGAACTTGACCATATCCGACAATGGCATGCCGCTGTCCGGGCCGAACAGCTTTTGCAATTGCGGCATCAGCTCGGCCACCGAGGCGCGCTGCAGGCCGTACACACCGATCGACATGCCCTTGAGCCAGTCGACGTCGAAGGTGTCGATGGTGTCCTGGTAGTTGGCCAGCTCCTCCGGGGTGCCGGCCAGGCTGATGACGTTGCGCGCGGGGTCCACCAGCAGGAAGGCATTGTCACGCACGAACGGTTGCAGCAACTTCTGCATTTCGCTGGCGCCGATATAGCGCAGGTTGTACAGGCGCGCAGCCAGGCCGCCGGGGGGCTGCGCCACGGCGATTTCCGGGACCAACTTGCCGGCGACGGCCTTGTCCGCAGGGAGGATCACGTACCGATCGCCCTGGCGGATCATGGCGTTGTCGGTCCAGGACAGCAGGGTTTCCAGAATCGATAGGGCCTGCTTCTTGTTCACCGGTTTGGAGGTGGAGAAGCTGACGCTACCTTTTACGCCCTGGCTGATGCTGTAGTTCTCATGCAACAGGTCGCCCATCACGCTGTTGATCACCGCCTCGATCGGCTGGTCGGTGAAGTTGAAGACGATATCACCCTGTTCGCTGGCGGCAGGGGCTGCCGGCCGGCTGGCAGTGCGGGTGAAGCGCTGGTTGCCCTGGATGATTTGCCGAGTAGGCGCGGCGCTCGCCGCTGGCGCACGCGGCGTATCGTCCGGTTGGCTCGCTGGGGCGGGGGCACCGGCACCGTCGAGGGCTTGCTCCAGCAGCGCCGGGTCACCGTGCAGGTCTTGCCGGGGCAGGGCGCAGCCGGCGAGTGTGACGGCGACACCCAGGCTCAACAAGGGCGCCCGCAGTGCAAGGAGGGGGAAACGAGGGGAAAGCGGCATGGTCATGGTGTCGTCGCAGGCGGAAGAGTGATGGCGGGAGCGGTGGAGGGCGGTGGCAGGCGCAGCAACGGCATGCTGAGCGTGTGGCTTTGCCCGGCGCGGGTGAAGGTGGCGCTGGTGGCGCCGAGCTGGCTCAGGGTCCAGCCACTGGCCAGGGTGCTGCCCAGGGTAACCTTGGTCGCCGGCTGGCGGCCTTCGCGCAGGTAGGCGAAGCGGTTTTCGCCGTCGAGCAACACGCCACTCAGGGTCATCCTGGCCAGGGCCGGAGCCTCTCCCAGAGGGCTTTGGGCATCGGGCTGGCGGCCTGGGCTGAACAGCGGGTGATGCCACACGGCTGCCAGCTGTGCCTTGGCGGGCTCGACCAGGTGCACGGGCGGCTTGGCAGCTGCGTTGCTCGCGTGTGCTTGCGGTTCCAGCCAGTGCGGCTGGGCGGGCGTTGCGAACAGCCAGGCAGCGCCAGCCAGCAGCGTGACGTTGGCAGTCAGCAGAGCCAGGCGCAGGGTCTGTGCCTTCATGGCCGGCCTCCTTGACCGGTTGCCTGCAGGTAACCGCGAATCAGCAGGTGCACTTCCAGGCGCCCGGCCGGGCCTTGTGCTGGGGCGGAGCTGCCGCGGCGGATGCTCAGCTGGTCGATAAACAGGCTCGGCTGGCCGTATTCCAAGGCGTGCAGCAGCGCGGTCAGCGGTTCGATGGCGCAGGCCAAGGTCAGGCTGACCTTGACCGGCCGATACGGCTCGGCCAGGGTCTCATCGCTTTCGGCAGGGGCAATCGGCATGCGCTGGGTCACCTCGCAGCCGGCGCCGGTCGAGGCTTGGCGGCGTACCTGCTCCACGGCGTACTGCATGAGGTCGGCCGCCACGGCATTGGGGTCGTCACCTGGTAGCAGGCTGCTGCGTTGCGCTGGGTCGTTACGGGCCTGCTTGAGGCGCGCTTCCAGCTGCGGCTGCTGAAGCATCAGGCTGGCATAGCGGCGTTGCTGTTCACGCAGGGTCTGCGCCTGCTCGTCGAGGTCGCGCAGCGGGGCCAGCAACAGGCTGTCGACGAACAGGTACCAGCCGGCCCCGAGCAGCACGCCGAGCACGCCCAGCGCGATGATCTTGCGTTCCCTAGGGTTGAGCGGGCGCATGAGGCACCTCCCGCTTGAGCTGGGCGCTGATCGAAAATCGCTCCTGACCGGTAGCCTTGTCTGGCAGGATCACACCCTGAAACTGGGCTTGCTCCAGGGTCTCACAGGCTTTGAGCTGGGCGATCATGGCGCTGCTGCGCGCGCTCTGCCCGGAGAACGTCACCTCGCCGGCCTCATGGACCTCCAGCTGCTCGACCCAGGTGTCATCGCCCAGGCAGGCGCTGAGGTCTGCCAGCAGCGCCGTCACGGTGGGCTGGGCGGCCTTGCGATTGGCCAGGTACGTGGCGGCGCCGACGCTGCTGTCGAGGGCCTGGCGCAGTTGTTCGATGTGCTGTACGGCCTGGCGCTGGCTGGCGACCTCCTGCTGCATGGCCGTCACCAGCCCTTGGCGCTGGTCGATGAATACGCCGGCCAAGAGCAAGCAGCAGGCCGCCAGACCCAGGCATAAGCCTTGATCGAGGCGGGACGGGCGGGCCAGACCGGTATCGCTGCCGGCCGGCAGCAGGTCTAGGCTCAGGCGCTGGCCATCGCTGCCCTGAACGTCGATGGCCAGCAGCGGCAGGCTGCGTTCACGGCACGCCGCGAGCAGGGCTTCAAGGCGCTGGCGGGCGATGGCCACCAGCTCGACCTCGGCGTTCGGTGGCTGCTGGCGCAACACGCGGGCGACGAAGTGCACCTGCTCGGCGGTATAAGGGGTGTACTTGTCAATCTCGTAGCTCAACACTTCCCGTAGGTTGCGGGTGGCGGCCAGCGGCAGGCTGATGCGCTGCGCCAGCACTTGCCGGGGATCGAGCACGAGCACGGCGGGATAGCCAGGTTGAAGGTCGGCTGGCAACGGCCAGCCCACCTGCTGCGGCGCAGCGCGCTGGCCGAGGCGTTCGGCCACGGCGGCCGGCAACAGCCCGGTCAGCTCCGTGCGCCAGGCTAGCAGCCAGCGCCTGGCGAGGCTCTGCTGCCAACCTGCGGCGCAGGCGTGCCGGTAGCCGGCGAGCGCTGCCGTGCAGCGATTCGCCAGAGGCGTCATTCCTGCCACCGCAATACGCGATAGGGTTTGCCGCCGGCGTAACCCGGCAGCAGGACGAAGGTGGCCTGTACATGCGCGGCAAAGCCGCCCGCCAGGGTCGCCTCGCTGAAGACGTTGAGGATTTGCCCGGCGTCGGCGACCTGGCCGTTGCCTGGGCGCAGGCCGAGCGCGTGGGCCAGTTGCGGCACGACCAGGCTTGGATCGGGCTCGGCCGTGCCGGACCACACGGTTATCGACGGCAGCGCGCGCTGGTACAGCGCATAGTCCATGCCGGGCAGTTGGCGAAATTCTTCGAGCATTCGCAGGGGTACCTTGTTGCGCCTCGTCCTTAAAGCGTGGGTGATGGTTTTGGCCCGCCCGCTGCTGGCACCACTGGCACGTAGCAGCCGTTCAAGCGATGCGACCGGGGCCGCGTTGAGGTCGAGCTTGCCGCGTTCGCTGCTCACCCTGATGCGCAGAATGCTGCCGGCGAAGTGCTCGACATGCAGCAGGCCATCGGGCCGCCAGCGCTGGGTATCGCGGCTTAGCAGGTTGGTCACGGCAAGCTCCAGGCCCGCCTGGGCGGCCAGCGCGGCCTGGGCCTGCTGGCCTTGCCAGTGGGCCCGGCGCTGTTGCAATTGCACGGCCACGGCCAGGCTACCGAGCAGCACGCTCAGCAGCCCGATCACCCACAACGCCAGCAGCAGCGCGGCACCGCGCTGGCGCTTCACGGCCGCCCTCCGTCGCCGGACAGGTCCAGCACCAGGTTCACCTGCAAGGTGGGCCAGGCCTGCTGGCCGCCGTACAGGCGCAGGTCGACCCGTACCGCTCGCGGCACCCGCTCAGGCCAGGGCCATTGCGCCAGCCAGCCAGTCGCCTTGCCCAGCGGGGTGTAGCCGCGGTACTGCAAGCTCAGCGCTTCGACGCCATCCAGCAGCCGCTGTGGCTCGCCCCAGGCTTGCAACTGACGGCCATCGAGCTTGGCCATTTGCATTTCCAGATGCTGGCCGCGCACCCGCAGGCGCTGGCGATACAGCCCGCCGCCTACCGAGCTTGGCAGGGGCGCATAAAACAGCACGCTGTCAGCGGCGCCTTCGAAGGCGCTGGTGTGCTGGCCTTCGGCCGTGCGCCCGGTCAGCGGCAGCACCTGGCTCAAGGACTGGCGCAAAAAGCGCTGTGCAGCGCGGCGTTCGTCCAGGTTGTCGCTGTAGCGCTGGGCCTTGGCCACGGCACGGGTCGAGGCCACCAGGGCGCTGCCGACCAGGCCCAGCAACAGGCCCAGCAAGGTGATCACCACCAGTATCTCCAGCAGCGTGAAGCCGGCCTGGCGCTTCATTGTCCGGTCCCTGAGGTGCGGGCGCGCAAGGTACTGTAGTGCGAGGCGTGACGGCCTTCACCCAGTGTCAGGTCGAGCCGGTACAGGAGGACGCGCCCTGGCGCTGCTGTGGCCTGGCTCACCTGCAGTGTCCACGGCAGGCCTTGCCAGCGACCCTGCTGCTGACCGGGTTCGAGCGTGCCTAGGTCGAAGTCGTCGATCAGCGAGCGTGCGGCACTGTTGTGTCGGTCGGCACGCGCCACCTGTTGCAGCGAGCGCCCGCTCTGGGCAAAGGCGCCGAGCAGGATCGATGCGGCGATCACCAGCAGGGCGATGGCGGCAAGCATTTCCAGCAGGGTGAAGCCATGCTGGCGTTTCATGGCAGTGCCTTCAGCGTGACGCGGCCTGTCAGCCAGCCGATATCGATGCGCCAGTGCCGCTTGCCACGGGCAATCTGGATGTTGCCGCCGCTGGCTGCGCCATCAGGGTAGAACTCGAATGCGGCGTCCAGGCCTTCGGCAGTGTTCAGGCGTACGGTGAAATCTTCAGGCCAGCGTGCGGGTGCATGCCCGGCCATCAAGACCTGGCGCTGCGGCAGGTCGAAGCGGGCACGCACCGGCAGGCCACTGCCGATGGCCTGCATGCGTGCACTGCGCAGGGCGCTGACCATGTTCGAAAGCGCACTCCGTTCTTGGGCGCTGTGCAGGCCGCGGCCGACGCCGACCACTAAAATTGATGTGGCCACGCTCACCAGCACGATCACCAGCAACAGTTCTAACAGCGTAAAACCACGCTGGTGGCGCCGCAGCGTGCCCATGGTTACTGCCAGTTGCCCAGGTCGGCCTTGTAGCCTTCGCCACCGGGGGCGCCGTCCTGGCCCAGGAAGATAAGGTCGAAGCTGCCGTGCTTGCCCGGGTAGCGGTAGGCAAACGCATGGCCGAACGGGTCGAGCAGGTCGGACGGTTTGGCGTAGGGGCCAGCCCACTGGCTGGCGTTGGCCGGCTTGTGCAGCAGTTGGTCGAGCGTGGCCGGCGGGGCGCCGACGTCCAGCGCGTAGCTGTCGACCTTCATGCTCAGGCTGGCCAGTTGCGCCTTGCCGGCGCCGTACTTGCCCTTGTCGACGTTGCCGCCGACCTGACGCACGACAATGGTCGCGACGATGCCCAGCAGGACGATGACGGCGAGCATTTCGAGCAGGGTGAAGCCCGCCTGGCGGGCGGTGGATCGTGAGCGGGAGCGCATGGGTGGTTTCCTAGATTGTGCTGGTGAGGCTCATGAGCGGCAGCATGATGGCGAGCATGATCGCTGCCACCAGTACCGCCATGACAATGGTCAGGGTCGGCACCAGGGCCGCCAGCAGGCGGTCGATGGTGCGCTTGCTCTCGATGTCGTAGACATCGGCGACCTTGAGCAACATGGCGCCGAGGCTGGCGGACTGCTCGCCGACCTCGATCATCTGCAGGGCGAGGTCCGGCAGCAGCGGGCCTGCAGACAGTGCGTGGGGCAGGCTATCGCCGTAGCGGACCGCCTCGGCGACCTGGCCGACGTGTTCGCGCAGCGCATGGTTTGCGCTGACATCGCGGCCGATCGACAGCGCGGCGAGCAGGGTGACGCTGTTGCTCAGCAAGGTGCCGAGGGTGCGTGCCAGGCGTGCGGTTTCCAGTTTCTGCAACAACGGGCCGAGCAGGCGGCTGCACCATAGCCGGCGGTCCTGGGCGATGCGCCGTTGCGGGTTGCGGCGTGCCGCGAGCAGCAGCCAGCACATTGCGACCAGTGCGCCCAGGCTGATCAGCCCCCAGGCGTTGACGAAGTCGCCCAATGCCAGGATGGCCCGGGTCACCCAGGGGATCGGTACGCCCAGGTCCTGGAAAATCGGTACGAACTGCGGGACCACGTAGGCCAACAGCAAGCCCAGCGAGCCGATCACGCCAACCACCAGGAACGCCGGGTAGATCAGCGCGTTGAGCACTTCGGCGCGCAGCGTGTGGCTGCGCTCCAGGTAGCTGGCCAGCTGCGCCAGGGTGGTTTCCAGCACGCCACCGGCTTCACCGGCACGCACCAGGCTGGTGTAGAACGCGTTGAAGGTGGCCGGGTGTTCCTCAAGGGCCAGGGACAGTGGCTGGCCGGCTTTGACCTGGTCACGCACGCGTTCGAGCAAGGCCTTTGCCGCCGGCTTGCGCAGGTTCTTGAGCAGGGTGGCCAGGGCCTTGTCCAGCGGCTGGCCGGCACTGATCAGGGTGGTGAGCTGCTGGGTGAAGCTGATCAGCTCTGCAGGTTTCAGCACGCTGCGTTGGATGCCGACGCGCAGCAGGCGGCCGCCTGGCTTGAGGCTGAGCACGAGCAGGCCGCGCTGGTGCAACTGACGCGCGGCCAGCGCTTGATCGGCGGCCTGGACTTCACCGCGCTGCTTGCGGCCTTCGTTGTCCAGCGCGCTGTAGGCATAGACCGGCATGTCAGTCGCCACCTGTGACGCGCAGCACTTCTTCCAGCGAAGTGATGCCGGCCAGGGCCTGGCACAGGCCTTCTTCGTAGAGCGTGACCAGACCTTTGTCGCGCGCCGCTGCCTCGAGGCTGGCGGCGTCGCTCTGGCGCATCAGCAGGTTGCGCAGGTCGTCGTCCATCACCAGCAGTTCGGTGATCGCGCTGCGGCCATGGTAGCCGCCGCCCGGGCTTTGCTCGTCGGGGCGGTACAGCAGGATGGGCCGCTGCTCGGTGTAACGCTGCAGCTGATGGCGCTCCACCAGTTCCGCCGGCGCTTCGAAGGCGATGCGGGTGCGCGGGTCGAGGCGGCGTACCAGGCGTTGGGCGAGGATACCTTGCAGCGTCGAGGCCAGCAGGTAGCTTTCGACGCCCATGTCGAGCAGGCGGGTGATACTCGCCGATGCGCTGTTGGTGTGCAGCGACGACAATACCAGGTGGCCGGTGAGCGATGACTGGATGGCGATGCTGCAGGTTTCGAGGTCGCGCATCTCACCGATCATGATCACGTCCGGGTCCTGGCGTACTATCGAGCGCAGGGCGGTGGCGAAGCCCAGGCCGATTGCGGGTTTGACCTGGATCTGGTTGATGCCGGTGAGCTGATACTCGACCGGGTCTTCAACGGTGATGATCTTGCGTTCGGCACTGTTCAGCCCGGACAGCGCGGTGTACAGCGTGGTGGTCTTGCCCGAGCCGGTCGGGCCGGTGACCAGGAAAATCCCGTGCGGGCGTGCCAGCAACTGTTCGACGCGGCGCAAGACGGGGCCACTGATGCCGAGGCTGGCGAAGTCGAAGCTGACGGTCTGCCGGTCGAGCAGGCGCATCACCACCGACTCGCCGAAGCTGGTGGGCACGGTCGATACCCGCAGGTCGAGCTCGCGGCCCTGCATGCGCAGCATGATCCGGCCATCCTGGGGCAGGCGGCGCTCGGCGATGTCCAGGCGGGCCATGATCTTCAGGCGCGAGATGATCGCCGCAGCATAGCCACTGGGCGGCGCCTCGCCCTCCAGCAGTACGCCATCGACGCGGTAGCGCACTTTCAGCTGGTTTTCGAAGGGCTCGACGTGAATGTCCGAGGCGCGCAGGTCGACGGCATGCTGCAGCATCAGGTTGACCATGCGCACCACGGGTGCTTCGGACGCCATGTCCTTGAGGTGCTCGATGTCGCCTTCGCTGACGCTGTCGTCGTCCAACGCCTCTACCAGTGCGCCCATGGCTGAACGGCCGGCGCCGTAGGCCTGTTCGATCAACCCGGCAACCTGTTCGGCAGTGGCGATGATCGGCTCGACGGCCTTGTCGGCGTGATAGGCCAGCGCCGACAAGGCGTAGGCAGAAAGCGGAACGGCAGCCGCCACGCGCAGATGGCTGGGGTTTTCGCTCAGGGTGACGACGCCATGGTGGCGGGCGAACCGTTCGGTGACGCCAGGCGCTGCTTCGACGGTTTCGTCAGTCAGGCGTGGGGCGCCGAGCAAGTGGGCGAAAGCGGCCGCCATCTGCCCGTCCTTGACGGCGCCGAGGCGCAACAGCGTATGCAGTTTTTCATCTTCGCAAATACCTTGTGCAACGCCCAGCCGAACCGCACGCTGTATATCAGCCGGTTGCAGTGCGCCTGCACTTAGCAGCCACTCACATATAGTGTCGGCGGTAGGGATTTCCAAGTTCATGCTGATGGCTTTATGCAATGTGCTGGCTATATAGCGGCATTTAGTTAGTTGCTTGTTTAAAGGTGGCCGGAGAATACGTCGTTGTCCTTTACGGCGCAATAGAGTCCATATCGAGATAAATTTCCGCAGTTTGGTCGGGACTTTTTCAGCGGCGACGGAAGCTTACCAGATCACTAAACCTAGCTGCAACTAGGTTTAATGATAGACTGAAAAATGCTTTAAATGTGATAAAAAAGACCGAAAACGGTTGAGTTTGTACATTTTTGCGCAATTAAAACTATAAAAAATTGTCCTATGTATCGTTTGGCGTGTATTAAAAAATGCCCACTTTCCGGTTTTAGCCGACTTTTACATCACTATTTAGCGCCTGCTTCGATTGAAGACCTGCCGTGACTTGAACTTTTTCTCGTAATGCCCAGACTTACGCCCGCTGCATGCCTGGGCCCGGGCCATGTTGTTCATTTCAAACCTTTTAATCGAGAACTATTCGATGAATAGACTATTGCTGTCACTCGCCTGTTCGGCGCTGCTGGCCACGCATATCAATGCTTTTGCCGACACTTCGACTGCCAGCCAACAGGCGACCACCCAGAGCGCGCGCGAACAGCTCGATGCCCAGCGCGAACGCATCACCGGCGTCGACCGGGTCGGCCAGGAGGTCGCAGCTTCCAACGCGATGCTTGACGCCCCCGTCGATACCAGCGACGCCCCGACCCAGGTCAGCCAGCCATGAGCCGTACAAGGAATCGCCGCGTGAACACTCTGAAACACACCCTGGGCCTGAGCCTGCTCGCGCTAGGCGTGATCCAGGCATCCAGCGCCCAGGCCGCAGCACCGGTTACTGGCAACGAAGTCGAGGCGCGCGTCAGCTCAATCCTCGACAACATGAACACCTCGGAGAAGATTAACTTCACCCGGGTCAATGACGGCCACATGATCCCGTCGCTGCTCAAGTGGGGCATCCAGGGCACTGTGGCCTACGACTCGTCGATGGGTGTGCACGTCAACAACGCCACCTTCGGCGCCCAGTACCCCTCACAGTCGGCACTGGCGGCGAGTTGGAGCATCAACCGGGCGAAGGAATTCGGCCTGGCCATCGCCTACGAAACGCGTATCTCCGGCGGCCAGCAGATGCTCTCGCCAGGGGTCAACCTGTACCGCACGCCGTACAACGGCCGGGCTGCCGAATACCTCAGCGGCGAAGACCCGTTCCTCGGCGCCGTGCTGGCACCGGCCGTGGTCAACGGCATCCAGGCCCAAGGTATCCAGGCCAGCGGCAAGCACTACGTGGCCAACGAGCAGGAAGCCAACCGCCAGGCCGTCAATGTCGTCGCCGACGAGCGCACCCTGCGCGAACTGTACCTGCCGGGCTTCGAGTCGATGGTCAAGAACGCCAACGTTGCCTCGATCATGTGTGGCTTCAACAAGGTCAATGGCGACTACGCCTGCGAAAACCACCACCTGATCACCGAGGTGCTCAAGGGGGAGTGGGGCTACCAAGGCATGGTGATCAGCGACTTCAACGCTATTCATGACCCGTTCAAAGGCGCCTGGGCCGGCACCGACATCGACATGCCGTCGGGCCTGCAGTTCACCGAAGCCAACCTGCTGCCGTACCTGTGGAGCGGCCAGCTGACCCAGAACGTGATCGACGACAAGGTCAAGCGCAACCTGCGTGGCATCGTCAGCTACGACCTGCAGGAGCACATGAACAGCGCGCAGACCCTTGAACACACCGAGTACGGCCAGCGCGCCTCGCTGAACCTCGCGCGTGAGTCCATCGTGCTGCTGCGCAACGCCGACACCGCTGCCGGCAAGCCGCTGCTACCCCTGGCGCGCACGGCCAAGGTTGCGGTGATCGGTGACTGGGCCGCCCAGGCACCGGCTTCGCCGTTTGGCACGGCCAACTCGCCGCCCAACAGCTACGTGACTGAACTCAGTGGCTTGCAGCAGTTGGCCTCGAGCAGCAGCAACGTCACCTACCTGTCGGCGCTGAGCCTGAACCCGAAAGCGTCGGTGTGGTACCAGCCGAGCAGCGGCAAGGGCAAGATCAGCAATGCCGGGGTCAAAGCCGAGTACTTCGACAACGCCACCTTGAGCGGCTCGCCTTTGCTCACCCGAGTCGAGCCCGGGGTCAACCTGAACTGGACCACCAGCACCAACGAGACCGACAACGGCTCTACCGCCGTGAGTGGCTTCAGCCCGACAGCCGGCGCGTTCTCTGCACGCTTCACCGCGACCATCAAGCCGACCATTTCCGGCAAGCACGTGTTCAAGGTGCGCGCCGATGGCCCGTACAAGGTGTGGGTCAATGACAAGCTGGTAGTAGAGAGCGACGGCGTGCCGTACTCCTCGGATGTGGTCAATGCCCTGGTCACTTCGGGCCAGAGCGCAACACTGGTGGCCGGCAAGTCATACACCGTCAAGCTCGAATACCGCCGCGTGCAAGGCAACTTCACCCCGGCACTGGGCGGCCTGGCTGGCGTACAGATGAGCTGGGCGTCGCTGCGTCCGCCAGAGGACCTGGCGCAATACGATGCAGTGGTGGTCGCCGCCGGCACCAACTACGAGAACGAGGGCGAAGGCTCCGACCACGGCTACGACCTGCCAGACCAGCAGGCCGACCTGATCAAGTTCGTCAGCAAAGCCAACCCGAACACCGTCGTGGTCATGCACGGCGGCGGCGTCGCCAATATGCAGCCCTGGGCCAACAAGGTGGGCGCCACGCTGCACGCCTGGTTCCCAGGCCAGCAGGGTGGCCAGGCGCTGGCCGAGATCCTGTACGGCAAGGTCAACCCGTCGGGCAAACTGCCGGTTACCATCGACAAGCGGATCGAGAACAACCCGAGCTATGCCTCGTACCCGGACCCGGCAGCCTATCGCGGTGACGATGCGTTGACCGAGATCGAGTACAGCGAGGGCTTGTACCTGGGTTACCGTGGCTACGACAAGAACCACGCCAAACCCCTGTACCCGTTTGGCTTTGGTTTGTCGTACACCACTTTCGACTACTCGGACCTGAAACTGTCGAGCAACGTGATGACGCCGGGCAATACCATCAATGCCCAGTTCACCCTGACCAACAGCGGAGACAAGGCCGGCTTCGAAGTCGCCCAGCTGTACATCCAGCCGATCGACCCGCAGGTCGACCGCCCGAAGAAGGAGCTCAAGGGCTTTACCAAAGTCTATCTGCAGCCCGGTGAAAGCAAGACCGTAAGCCTGCCGATCGACTCGCGCTCGCTGGCGTACTTCGTGCAGAACAGCGATAGCTGGGATGTCGATGCCGGCAAGTTCAAGGTCTGGGTCGGCCCGGACTCCGAGCACTTGACCCTGCAGCGTACCTTGCTGACACTGATCCCGCAGCACCTGACCACCCGCGACAGCAACCCGCTGCCAGCACCGCTGCGTGCCGCCGTGCAGGTCAGCGCCTCGCAAGCCTACTGATGCCGGTGCGCTGGCTCAGGGACGGGCCGGCCGTTCAGGCGCGGATGGCGTCTGCCAGGCGTTGCAGGTAGGCGTCGAACGTCGCGCCGACATCGACCTGCTCAGGGGCCCGCAGCCATTGGATCTGCAAGCCGTCCATGACGGCGAAGATCTCCGTGGCCAAGGCCTTCACATCAACGTTAGCGCGCACTTGCCCATGCTCCACCAGCGTTGTCAGGTGCGCCTGGGCGTGGGCGTGGGTGAGCTCGAACTTCTCCAGGTACCAGGGCCATGCCGGGTGCTGTTCCGACAGGCTCTCGACACTGATCATCATCGCTGCCTGGCATTCCGGCAGGCTCTGCACGCTGAACCCCATGCTCTTACGCACGAAGGCCAGGAAGCTGTCCAGCGTTGGCGCGAGCTCAAGCGTGGCGAACTGCTCGGTGACCCGCTGGTCTCGGCGATCGATCAACGCCCGTAACAACGAGACCTTGTTAGGAAAGTGGTGCAGCAGGCCGACCGTGGTGATGCCGGCCAATTCGGCCACATCGCGCATGGACGCCGCACCATAACCATCCTTGGCAAACACCAAGGTTGCGGCATCCAGCAGCGCAGCGCGGCGCATTTCTCCCTTGGGCGCGCGGCGGCGTTTGGTTGCCGGCGCGTCGGCCGTTTCGGTGTGATCCTGTTCTGACATAAACCCACTGTGAGCTGTGTTGAGGGTGTGCGGGCCGCTGATTATGGCAAACATCTACTGTTCATGCGCTCGGTACGTGCGCCGGCGGTTGATGGCGACGGCGGTAGCGATCGAAATCAGTGCGACCAGCGCGTTGCCGCACCACAGTCCGAGCATCACACCGCTGGCTCCAAAGGCCTGAGCACCTGCCCAGACGAAAGGCACGCTACCCAGGGTGGCGCGCAGCCAGGCATAGCCCGGCACCCACCAGACCTGCCCACGGCTGATGAACAATGAAATCGCGACGAAATCCAGGCCGATCAGCAACCAGAAACCGGGGCCGAAGCGGCAGAGTTGTTCGACCAGGTGCTGCCCGGGCCCGGTCAGCCCGAACAGCGGTCCCAACCACGCAGACACCAGCAGCAACAGTGCCCAGACCGCCAGGCCATGGCCCAGCACCAGCTTGCAGGCGCTGCGCAGTGTCGCCTGCACGCGCATGCCATCGCCGGCGCCCAGGTTCTGCGCAAGGATCGGTACCAGCGCACCCGGCAAGGCGAAATATAGGCAGTAGACAATCTGCAGGATGCGGTCCATCAGCGCCATGCCGGCCATGACCGAAATGCCGAACGTGGCCAGTTGCGCCATGGTGTAGGCGAGGGCCAGCGGCATGGCCAGGCTGCCAAGGGTGAAGGGCAGGGCGATGCGATTGATTCTGCCGCCGAACAGGCGTAGCAGGCGCCAGCGGACCTTGCTGGTCAGCCCCACATGCCGGTGCAGTTGCTGGAGGCCGAGCAGTGCGCCCAAGGCGGCGGCAATCAGGCAAGACAGGCCGGCGCCCCACAACTTGAGCCCAAACACGAAGATAAGCAGCGGGTCGACGACGGCCAGGCACAGGGCCGCCGCCAGTACCACTGCCAGTGCCCGGCCGCTATGCCCGCAGGCACGCAGCGCCTGGGCCGCAGCCTGGGTGATGGTCGTCAGGGGCGAGGCGAGCAAGGTCATGGCGATGAACTGGCGGGCAATGGCGGAGGTCGGGGCATTGGCTCCGAGCAACCCGGCAAAAAAGTCCAGGTAGCGCCACAGGATGAGCGACACCACGGCCGCAGCCAGAGTCGCCATTATCAGCATGTGGGTGATCAGCGCCGGTAACGCGGCACAGGCCCCTTGGCCCACGCGGCGCGAAATCATCGTACCGGCGGCGACGATGATGCCGGCCACCAGGCTGCCGTTGAAGAACGTCAGGGTCTTGGCGATGCCGACGGCGGCCACCAGCGCTTCGTCATGCAGCAAGGCGACATAGGTGAGCGTGAGGATATCCGTGAGGAACACTGCAAGCAGGGCGATGGCGCTGGTCGATGACATCACCAGGAGATGGTGCGCGATGGGGCCGCGGGTAAAGCTAGTGGTCGGGGTTTTCATGACATGCCGCAAGGTCCGCGGTCCGGGGTGTCAGTATCGCGCAATTGGACGCAAAGGTTGGAGCTGCATTGTATAGTGCAAACAAGGGATCAAGCGCTAAAGCTGACCGTCTTCGGCAAAGGAAATAGGCTTCTCCACTACCTGATGTGACCAGCATCTGAGGGAGCGCGTTTGCTTTGAGGTGTTGAGCAAGACGGGGAGGCCAGCTGGCCTGCAATGCCTTCAAAGCATGCACGGGGACTGTGCGGTCTTGTGTTGCGATAGGGCTGCGGAGCAGCCCTGGGGGATTCAGCCCTACAAGAAGTCCGCCCGGGCCAGCTGACTAATGCAAGTAGCGGCCCAGCGGCACCGATCACTTGATTAGCGGTACACCACTCAGCTTCTGCAGCTCTTCAAAGTCGATATCCGCACAAATCTCGACCACTTTCAGCCCTTCAGCCGTCACTTCCAGCACGGCCAAGTCGGTGTAGATCCGGCTGACGCAACCAATCCCGGTCAGCGGGTAGGTGCACTCGGGCACCAGCTTGCTTTCGCCGGTCTTGGTCAGGTGGTCCATCATCACGAACACCTGGCGCGCGCCAGTGGCCAGGTCCATCGCGCCGCCTACGGCAGGGATCGAACCCTCGGCGCCGGTGTGCCAGTTGGCCAGGTCGCCTTTTACCGACACCTGGAAGGCGCCGAGTACGGCGATGTCCAGGTGGCCGCCGCGCATCATCGAGAACGAGTCGGCGTGGTGGAAGAAGGCGCCACCGGTCAGCAGGGTCACGTGCTGCTTGCCGGCGTTGATCAGGTCATCGTCTTCTTCGCCCGGGGCCGGGCTTGGGCCCATGCCCAGCAGGCCGTTTTCGCTGTGCAGGAACACTTCCTTGTCGCCAAGGTAGTTGGCCACCAGGGTCGGGGCGCCAATGCCCAGGTTCACGTACGCGCCTTCCTGGATGTCTGCGGCCACGCGCTGGGCCATCTCGGTGCGGGAGAGCTTTTTGGTGATGGTCATGGCAGGCCTCAGACAGCTTTGGCAAGCGAAGAAGCGCCAGCGCCGCTAACGGCGACCACGCGCTGGACGAAAATACCCGGGGTGATGATGTGTTCCGGGTCCAGTTCACCGAGTTCGACAACCTGGTCGACCTGGGCGATGGCGGTCTTGGCGGCCATGGCCATGATCGGGCCGAAGTTGCGCGCGGCCTTGCGGTAGGTCAGGTTGCCCCAACGGTCGCCCTTGTGCGCCTTGATCAGGGCGAAGTCGGCGTGCAGCGGCATTTCCAGTACGTACTGGCGGCCGTCGATTTCGCGGGTTTCCTTGCCTTCGGCCAGCAGGGTGCCGTAACCGGTCGGCGAGAAGAACGCGCCAATGCCGGAACCTGCGGCGCGAATGCGCTCGGCCAGGTTGCCTTGCGGTACCACCTCAAGCTCGATCTTGCCGGCGCGGTACAGTTCATCGAACACGTACGAGTCGGACTGGCGCGGGAACGAGCAGATCACCTTGCGCACGCTGCCTGCCATGAGCAGGGCGGCCAGGCCGATCTCGCCGTTGCCGGCATTGTTGCTGATGATGGTCAGGTCACGGGCACCGGTGGCGATCAGGCCGTCGATCAGCTCGGACGGCATGCCGGCAGTGCCGAAGCCACCGACCATGATGGTCGATCCGTCGGTGATCCCTTCCACCGCGCTGGCGATGGACTCAAACGTTTTATTGATCAAGGCGAGCTCCTGGTTGTTCCTGGAGTTGTGGTTGTCGGGCTGGCCGGAGCGCGTGAAGCGGTGGGGCCCGTCAGCACTTGAAATGGCTTGCTGACTTTCGCTATAGCGTGCCGCAAGATAGGGCAACAGTAGAGAGGGTTTGGCTGAATTTGTGCGATTATCGAACTGTTGTGCGATGTACGAGCAGTTTGGCGGGCCTGTGCGCGGCTACAAAGCGCTGCCGGCAAAAGGGCAATGGGTCTGCATCGCCGCTTGAGGCATCATGTCCCCAGCCCTGTCTGATCGCTGAATCGTCCGATGCCCGAATCCATCAAACCCAACCGCGCCATCTATGACCTGGAGATGCTCCGCACCGTGGTCATGGTGGCCGATTGCGGCAGTTTCACCGCCGCCGCCGCGCGCCTGCACTCCACCCAGTCCACGGTCAGCCAAAAGGTACGCCGGTTGGAGGAAATGGTCGGCCACCAGTTGCTCGACCGCAGTAACCGCGAGGTGCACCCGACCGATGCCGGGGAAACCCTGCTGGGTTATGCGCGGCACCTGCTGGCGGTGAGCAGCCAGCTGACCGAGGCCATGTCGGGCGGGGTGACGGTGACCGTGCGTATTGGCCTGCCGGACGATTTTGTCGCGGGCAAGACGATGCAGGCCCTGGCAGCGTTCAACCGGCGCAATCCGACGGTGAAGCTGGAGATTACCGGCGGCTTGAGCCGGGACCTGATGAGCACTTACGACCGTGGCGAGTTGGACCTGGTATTGATCAAGCAGCGCCGGCATAGCCGCGAGGCCAATGCCTGCCAGCCGGAGCGTATCGAGTGGATCGACAGTGCGCAGTACCCTTGTTTCGTCCAGGACCCGATCCCGCTGGTGACCTTTCCACCGCGCGGGTTGTACCGCGATGACATGCTTGCTGCAGTCGAGGCGATGGGGCGCAGTTGGCGCATTGCGTTTACCAGTTCGAGCCTGGCGGGGATCCAGGAAGCAGTGGCCAATGGGCTGGGGGTCAGCCTGTTGCCGTCGCGGGTGGTGACGGGCGGGCATCGGGTGCTGGGGGCGGAGCAGGGGTTCAAGCCGATCAAGGTGTTTGAGGCGGCGATCTTTCATCGGCCTACAGCGGACCCGATGGTGATGGAGTTGGCGCAGGTTCTGATCGGGATTTTGCGTAGCGAGGCGGAGTAGGCGTTGGCTGGCACGGGCTGCGCCCGTGTTCGCGGCTAAAGCCGCTCCCAGAGGGGAGTGCGCTGGCGTCGGGTTCGCAATCCTCGCAGGAGCGGCTTTAGCCGCTCCCACAGGTGAGTGCGCTGGTGTCTGGTTTTCGCAATCCTTGTAGGGGCGGCTTTAGCCGCTCTCACTGGGGAATGCACTGGCGTCGGGTTCTCGCAATCCTTGTAGGGGCGGCTTTAGCCGCTCTCACTGGGGAATGCACTGGCGTCGGGTTCTCACAATCCTTGTAGGAGCGGCTTTAGCCGCGAACACCGGCAACGCCGGTGCCATGCACCGCGCCGCCTGCTTCGCGGGCATGCCCTAATGCCGGTCAGTTAAGAAAAGACAGGGTGTTCTCCATGCTTTTAGCAGCGCCTATTCGATCGCGCGCCGCCCGCGCGGCGCTTCGCGGCACAAGGCCGCTCCCACATCTGTTTCGGGCCAGTTACTCCTGCCACCTGCGCACTCGCACCCTGGGTGCATGGCTGGGGATTGATGAAGAGCAGCGGCAATGCCGATGTCGAAGGGAACAAACAGGGCGGCCCGAGGTGATCTCACAGGAAAGACTGGCCTGAAACAGATGTGGGAGCGGCCTTGTGCCGCGAAGCGCCGCGCGGGCGGCGCTCGATCTAACAGGCAACCAAAATCCCCAGGCAAACACCCGTCAGCCCTTGTCGCCTAACTGACTGGCATTAGGGCATGCCCGCTCCCACAATAGATCGCGTCAGCCCTTCAGCGGCGAAGCTCGGTCGCAAACTGCGCAGCCTGCAACTGCAACTGCGCAGGCCTGCCCCAGAACGCACCGTGGCGCACGATCACCCGCTCATGAATGGCCGCCGCCACCGCCGCGGCCGCGTTCGGTGCCTTGAACAGTAGGAAGCTGGCTTCGTTACCCACCTTTAAACCATAGTCCTGCTTGCCCATCACCCCGGCGCTGGCCTCGGTCGCCATCTCCAGCGCCACCCATAGCTCCTCGTCGGTGTTGAAGCCCGAGCGGTAGCTGATCAGCATCGCCCGCTGCAGCATGTCGCCATTGCCATAAGGCCACCAGGCATCCTGAATGTTGTCGTTGCCGGTGAACACCCGCACACCACCGGCCCGCAGGCGCAGCACGGGTGGGAAGGCGTGGTCGCCGGGGGCATTGGTCATGATCGAGATGCCGGCACCGGCCAGCACTTCGGCGGTGCGGTCGACCACTGCGTCGGCTACATCGCCCAGGCCATAGGCATGGCTGACCGCGACCAGGCCTTGCATGCCCAGCGCGTGGGTGCGCGCAGCAATGCGCTCAAGCTGGGCGATGCAGATGTCGCCAGGCTCATGCAGGTGGATATCGACTTTCACGCCATGCCGGTCAGCGAGGCCGAACACGATGTCGAGCTGGGCGTCGGCGTCACCATCCAGCGTCGTAGGGTCGATGCCGCCGACCACCTGTACGCCTTCGCGGATGGCTGCTTCCATGACGTCGGCGGTGCCGGGGCAGGTCACTACGCCGGCCTGGGGGAAGGCCACCAGCTCGATGTCGAGCAGGCCTTTCCATTTGTCGCGGGCCTCGAGTATGGCGCGCAGGTTGGTAAGGCCGGTGCTGGCGTCCACGTCCACATGGCAGCGCATGGCCAGGGTGCCGTACGAAGCGGCCTGGCGCATCAGTGCATCAGCACGTTCGACGATGGGCGGGGCGCTGGCGAGTTCGCGTTTTTCCACGGCCAGGCGCTCGCGCAGGCTGGCGACAGGCTGGTGCGGCCGCCAACGGTCACCGACGAAGCTCTTGTCCAGGTGGATGTGGCCGTCGACGAAGCCTGGCAAAACCAGCAGGCCTTCCAGGTCGATGGTCTCGCGGGCCGGGGTGCTGGCGCGTTGCGGGCCGATGTGGGTAATGCGGCCGTTGCTGACGGCAATGTGCAGGGGCAGGCCATCGGTGTCGATGGCATTGATGAACTCACGGTCGTTCATGATCGGGCCTTTTCTACTCAGGCTTAAGTGATGTACCACGGTAGGGCGGATGCGCGCCTGTCTCCAATTAATTATCAGGATCGGGTGCAGTGCGTTTCTGGATGCAGGCAGCGGGTGGGCTTGGAGGTGTTTGGCGGTGGTGGTTTGGCGCCTATGAGCTCGAGCGCCGCGCGGGCGGCGCTCGATATCTGCTCCACCACAAAACCCAAGCCATTTACCTGCCAGCCCTCACCCCATCCCCCCACAACCGAACCCCAGCATTAAAAATGCTCGCCGCACAAAGCGGCACGGCACCGCGTTGAGCGCGTTCGGCCTGTGGTATCTGCTGATCTGCGGCGCCAGCCTGGTGCTGCCACGGCGCCCGGCGGCGGCGTTGGCCAGCGGCGAGGGCTCACCCGCGAACAATGCGGCGCGGTATAGGGCACCGGCTGCGCCGGTGTTCGCGGCTAAAGCCGCTCCTACAAGTACAGCGGGAGTCTGTAGCCGGCACAATACCTGTGGGAGCGGGTTCACCCGCGAAACAGGCAGCGCGTTGGGTTACTGACCATTACAACGCATCCCGCGCCTTGCCCCGGTACACCCGCAACACATCCGCCATCACCGCCAGCGCAATCTCCGCGGGCGACTTGCTGCCCAGGTCCAACCCGATGGGCATGTGCAGCCGCCCGATCTGTTGGTCGCTCAACCCGCCAATTCGCTGCAGCCGTTCGGCACGCCGTGCCGATGTCGCGGCCGAGCCCATGGCGCCAATGTAGAACGCTGGCGTATGCACCGCCTCCATCAGCGCCAGGTCATCGATTTTCGGGTCATGGGTCAGCGCCACCACGGCGGTGGCCGCATGGCAACCGCCCGCCGCGATGAATAACGAGGGCAACACCCGGTGCATCTGCGCGCCCTGTATCTGCACATGCGCCATCTCTTCTCGCGGGTCGCAGGCAATAACCTCGCAGCCCAGCGTACGCGCAATGTCGGCGCAGGCTTCGGCAACCGGTGACAGCCCGGCCAGCACCAGGCGCAGGGCAGGGCCGATGCCGATATGCACGGCATCCTCATCCATGCGCACGGCCGCACTGTTGTCGCCGTGCACCGTAAAGTCTCCCGCCGGCAAGGCGACTTTGCGCGTGACACGCTGCTGCCCCAATAACGCCCCGCGCATGGCCTGCAGATGCGCCAGCCAGGCACCTTGCGCCGGCCGCCGTTCCACCAGCACCACCAGCACGCCGCCGCAGGGCAGGCGCAAACGCCGGCTCTGTTCCTGGCCATCGCCATACCGCACCACCTGCGCCGGCTGGCTGAACGCGCCGTGCGCCAGGCTGGCCAGGAATTCCTCTTCGACGCAGCCGCCGGACAGTGAGCCGACCCATTCCTGCGCGCTGCGGCACGCCAGCATGGCGCCAGGTGAGCGGGGCGCCGAGCCATAGCTGGACAGCACCGTGCACAGCCAAACCGTATCGCCGGCGCGGGCCCATTGCAGGGCATGGTCGATCACCTGCAGGTCGAGATGCTGCATGTTCCGCTCCCTCGCTCATACTGTCTGTGCCCAACCGAAAAAGCCGCGCAATGGCCCATCGTCTGTGGCAGTGTGGGTTATCTGGCCAGCCCCACAGGGACCGACATGCAAACGCGTAAAACCGGTATTCGTGCCCAACAGGCCGACCGCACCCGGGACAACATTCTCAAGGCCGCGGTAAAGGTCTTCAGCAAGGAAGGCTTCACCGGTGGGCGCGTCGAGCAGATCTCCACCCTGGCCAAGTCCAACGACCGGATGATCTATTACTACTTCGGCAACAAGGAAAAGCTGTTCATCAGTGTGCTGGAGCACATCTACGCCAGCTTCAACCAGGCCGAAGCCAGGCTGCGGCTCGACCTCACCGACCCCGAGCAGGCCCTGCGCGAGCTGGTGGCGTTTATCTGGGACTACTACGTGCGCCACCCCGAATTCGTCACCATCCTGGCCACCGAAAACCTTCACCAGGGCCAGCACGCGCGCAAGTCGCAAAACCTCAAGGCGTTGTCTGGCGAGGCGGTTGGCGTGCTGCGGCCGATCATCGAGGCGGGCCAGGCCAAGGGCCTGTTCCGCGACGACATCGACATCACCCACGCCTACCTGATGATCGCCTCGCTCTGCTACTTCTATAACTCCAACCGCCATACGCTCAGCTCGTTCCTTGCCGTGGACCTGGCCGACAAGCAGGCCAAGGCCGACTGGCTGGTCTTCATCAGCGACCTCGCCCTGCGCGGCCTGCGCCGCTGACCTCAATGGCTGCCGGGGTTGGCGCGCACCTGCGCGGCCTTGGCGGCCAGCCCTTGCCAGGCCGGCTTGTCAGCGGCAAAGCGCTGGCGCAGGTAGGCCGCCAGGTCGGCTACCTGGCGGTCCGACAGGCTGCCCTTGAAGCCGGGCATGTAACCCAGGTCGCGGGTTGCCGGGGTCGGTATGCCGTGAAGCACTACCCGTAGCAGGTTGTCTGGCAGGTCGCTGTGAACGTTGCTGTTGACTGCCATCGACGGGCTGACGCCAAACAGCTTCGGCCCCAGGCCATCGCTGTGGCAGGCCATGCACGCGCCTTTGAATACCCGCTCGCCGTTGCTCAGCGACACTTGCGTGTCTGCCTGAGGCGCAGCTTTGGCGGTTTGCGCCTGTGGCTCGCCATCGAGTGAGCTGAGGTAGTGGGCGATGGCGCGCACGTCGCTTTTCGGCAGCGTGGCCAGTTCGCTGACCACCGGGCCCATGGGGCCGGCCGCCACGCCGTGCTTCTCGGAAAAGCCGGTGCTCAGGTAGCTGAACAGTTCGTCTTCGCTCCATGGCGTAGACGCCTTGCCCAAGGCATTCAGGGCCGGGGCTTCCCAGCCATCGACCATGCCGCCAGCCAGGTAGCTGCTGCCGGCTTTTTCTGCGCCCATCAGGTTGCGCGGCGAATGGCAGGCGGTGCAATGGCCCAGGCCATCGACCAGGTAAGCGCCGCGGTTCCACTGTTCGCTGCGCTGCGGGTTTGGCTGGTATTCGCCGCGTTGCAGAAACAGCGCGTTCCAGCCGGCCATCAACGGCCGCTGGTTGAACGGGAAGCGCATCTGGTTGGCGGGCGCTTCCTGGCGCACCGGGGTTTGCGACATCAGGTAGGCATACAGCGCCTGCATGTCGGCGTCGTTGATGTTGCGAAACGAGGTGTAGGGAAAGGCCGGGTACAGGTGTCGGCCATCACGGCTGACGCCTTCGCGCATGGCCCGCTCGAAGGCGGCGAACGACCAGCGGCCGATGCCGGTTTCCGGGTCGGGGGTGATGTTGGTGCTGTACAGCGTGCCGAACGGCGTGTCCATCGCCAGCCCGCCGACATTCACCTTGCCGCCGCTGACCGTATGGCACACGGCGCAGTCGCCGGCCGCCGCTACCTGGCGCCCGCGTTCAAGCATCGCGGCGCTCCAGCTGCCGGCACCTGGTGGGGTCACCGGGGCGATTTCGGCGCGCCAGGGCAGGGCAGTGGCAAGCATGCCCAAGGCTGCGCCGAACACCCCGGCCAGCCCGCCGAACCACCACCGGGAGCGCTTGCTTGCCGGTGGTGCCGATGCCGCTGCACCAGGCCCCTGGCCATCGCCACCGAGGGCGGCGCGCACCCGTTCGGCGGTAATCGGCAGCTCGCGAAAACGAATGCCGGTGGCGTCGAAAATGGCGTTGGCGATGGCTGCTGCACTGGGTACCGAGGCGGACTCGCCACTGCCCATCGGGGGTTCGTGCTGGCGCGGCTGCATCATCACGTCGATGGCGGGCAGCTCGGGGAAGGTCAGGATCGGGTAGCCGCCCCATTCCTTGCTGGCCACGGTCGACGCTTCGAAGCTGACCTGTTCCTTCAGTACCCGGCTGGTGGACTGGATGACGTTGCCGTGAATCTGGTGGCGCACGCCCTCGGGGTTGACCATCATCCCGGCATCATGGCCGACCACCACGCGGGTGACGGCGACTTCACCGGTACGCCGGTCCACCGCCACATCGGCTACCCACGCCGCCCAGGCCGCGCCGAAACCGGGGAACTTGCTGTGGATGTAACGCGCGTAAGCAAAGCCGCGACCGCGCAGCACATCACCTTCGGCTTGTGCCTGCATGGGTTGGGTATGAGGCTGCCAGCCGGCGCGTTCGGCGGTGGCTTTGACCAAGTCGATGGCGCGCGGGTCGGACAGGTGCTTGAGGCGATATTCGACCGGGTCGACACCGGCCGCAAAGGCCAGCTCATCGATGTACGATTCGTGGGCAAAGCTGTTGGGCATGGCCGACACGCCGCGCATCCACGAAGCGCGCACCAGCGGCGTCATGTCGTTGATGGTGACGCGCATGTGTTCGTAGTCATACGGCGGGATTGAGGTGCGGTCGCCCATTTCGAACAGTGCCGGCACCGGCTCCACGGCGCCTGTCAACAGCAGGGCCAGGGTAGGCGCGCCGTTGGACGGGTAGCTGGTCTGGAAGTCGTAGGCGGCCACGCTGCCATCGGCATTCAGGCCGCCGTCGATCTCCATCAGTTGTGCAGTGCCCTTGGGTTCCCACACGTGTTCTTGCTCACGGGTCAGTTGCACCCGCACCGGGCGCTGCACGGCACGCGACAGCAGCACCGCATCGGCGCACACATCATCGGCGCAGTTGCGGCCATAGCAACCGGCAGCCTCCATGCGGATAATCTCAATGCGCTCTTCGCCACACGCCAGTAGCCAGGCCAGGTCGGCGCGCAGCAGGTGCGGGTTTTGCGTGCCGGACCACACGCGGATCTGCCCTGGGGTGAAGTCGGCCAGCGCGCACGACGGGCCGATCGAGGCATGCAGCTGGTACGGCCACAGGTAGCTGCGGCTAAGGCGCTGGCTGGCATTGGCGATGCCGGCGTCGACATCGCCCTGGTCCAGCACGGTACGCTGCACCCGCGGGTTGTCGCGGATGGCCTGGGCGACATCGCTCAGGTCGGGCAGCTTGCCGGTAAAGGGCTTCCAGCTGATTTTCAGCTCATGGGCCGCGCGGATCGCTTGCTCCTCGCGCTCGGCCACCACGCCAACGAAGTCGCGGATCACCACCACGGCCACCACGCCGGGCACATGGGCGATGGAGCTCTCATCTACCGCCAGCAGGCTGTTGCCGACGAAGTCGCCGCTGTCGTGGCCGGCGTAGGGCGGGCGGATGACCCGGCCATGCAGCATGTCGGGCAGGCGCATGTCGTGCACGTAGGTCAGTTCACCGGTGGCCTTGCCGGGGATGTCCACGCGGGCGGTGCTGCGCCCGACCAGGCGGTAGTCTTCGATGGCTTTCAGCGGCGCGTCGTCGGCAATGTGCAGCTGGTGGTTTTTGCCGCGTACCAGTTCGGCAAAGCTCAGTGTGCTGCCATTACTGGCGATAACCGTGCCGTCTTCAATGCGCAGCGCCTCGGGCTCGCCGCCAAGGCGTTGCGCCGCCTGTTGCAACAGATGGCGGCGCGCCGTGGCCGCTGCCTTGCGCAGCGGTACGGCGGAAATCTGCAAGGTGGCACTGGCAATGGTCGCGCCCTGATTGGGTGCCCGCTCGGTGTCGCCCAGCACCATGTGCACCTGGTCCATGCGCAGGTCCAGTTCTTCGGCGACGATCTGCGCCAGCGAGGTGCGGATGCCGGTGCCCAGGTCGACGTGGCCATTGAACGCGTAGACCATACCGTCGTCGCTGACCGCGATGAACAGCGCCAGCTCGCGGTCCTTTACCACGGGTGTCACGCCCTTGGCCACCGGGCCGGAGGGCGGGGTAATCTGGTCAACGATCAGCAGCACGCCGGTCTTGGCCAGCAGCTGGTTGCGGCTGGGCACCTGTTGCGAGTGGTTCATGCTTTTCTCCGGGTCTCGGCGGCGCGGCGCACGGCGCGCAGGATTTCGACGTGGGTACCGCAGCGGCACAGGTTGCCGGACAGTTCGTTGCGGATCTGTTCGTCGCTGGGCTCGGGGATGCGGTCGAGCAGGGCCTTGGCAGTCATGATCATGCCGTTCATGCAGTAGCCGCACTGGGCTGCCTGTTCGTCGATGAACGCCTGTTGCACCGGGTGCGGCGTGGCCTTGCAGCCCAGCCCCTCGAGGGTGGTGATGTCGCGCCCGGCGGCGCCGGCCAGGGGGATGACGCAGGAGCGGGCGGCGACGCCGTCGATGATCACCGTGCACGCCCCGCACTCGCCCAGGCCGCAGCCGTACTTGGGGCCGTTCAGGCACAGGTCGTTGCGCAGGATCAGCAGCAGCGGGGTGTCGGGCATGGCGCTGACGTCGACCGCCTGGCCGTTGATCCGCAGGGAGATGGTTGTTTGCATTATGGGCTCATCTCTGGAGGTTGCTTGCGCTACCAAAACACTCAAATGCTGCGTGTATTTCGGTAAGTACTCACTACATGAAAAGTGAGAGCAAGAAGCAGGCCAGGGATGAGTCTGGAGGTTTCAACCGGGTTGCAGGGTGGGGGCTAGTACGGTGCTGGCTTTGAGATAAAAGTCCAACCAGTGGGAGCAACTGTCTCGCATGATTCCTCTGGCCAGCACTGGCCCTTGTAGGAGCGGCCTTGCGTCGCGATGGGCTGCGCAGCAGCCCCAGGGTTTGCGCACAGATGCATAAATTGCCGGGGCTGCTTCGCAGCCCATCGCGACGCAAGGCCGCTCCTACAGGTTCTGTGTGTGCCTTGAAGGTGATGCAGGCCAGGTGGGAGCGGCTTCAGCCGCGAACACCGGTGCAGCCGGTGCCATCCACTACAAGGCTCAACCCGCGCTGTCGTCGCTGTCGATCATCTTGCGCAGCAGGTACAGGATGGCCACGCGCTCACCGGCATTCAGGCTACCCATGCTCAGTTCGCTGATCTGCCGGGCGCAGGGGATCATTGCATCAAGCAGCGCGGCGCCGCTGTCGGTGAGCTCGACAATGACTTTGCGCCGGTCGCCCGGGTCTGGCGACAGCTGCACCAGTTCGCGCGCCTTCAGGCGTTCGACGATGCCGCGGATGGTCGCCTGGTCTACCGCCGTGGCCTTGATCAGCTCGGCCTGCGAGCTGGGGCCATGGTCGCGCAGGGCACACAGGGTAACGAACTGGATCGAGGTCAACTGCGGGTCGCAAGCCTGTTGCTGGAAGATCGCCGTGTGCCGCTGGTAGGCCTTGCGCAGCAGGTGGCCGACCTGTTCGGTGACGTCGTAGGGGGTGGTGTCAAGCGGGGCGCTGCTGGGGGTGGTTTTGTTCGGCATAGGATGGCTTGGGCTGGTGGAAAGGTGCTGGCCGGCCGCCAAAAGCGGAGCGCCCGGCCAGTATAACCACTATCGCGCCCGCGACTCCTGCGGCGCGACCACATCACCGGCCAGGACCACGGCCTGGTCATCCAGGTAGATGTCGCAGTTGCGCAGCGGAATGTCCAGGTGGCATGGGGTCTTGCGCTTGCCACCGACCTCGGTGTTGGGGCCGGTGGAGAACAGGAAATTGCCGTAGAACGCGCGGGCGTCCATGCACATGCCGTCGTTGCGGTCGTGCAGGCCCATGGCTGTCCACTGTGCGCGTGGCTGCAGGCCCCAGCCGATGTGCGAAATGCCGTACACCTCGGGGTCGTCGAAGTACTTCATGTAGTCGCGCAGGTACTCGGCCTCGAAGCCACCATGAATACCGGTGATGAAGCCTTTTTCGATCTCCAGGGTGATGCGCTCGCGGCAGTAGTTCTTGAACGGCAGGATGATATCGCCCACGTCCAGCACCAGCGTGCCTTCGGCGCTGTCCTCGTTCGGCCAGGTGAACAGAAAGCCGCTGGGCCAGTGGTCCCAGCGCCCTGGCTCGTCGGCATAACCGTATTCGGTCACGGCCGGGTACTGGCCCAGCGGGGCGTGGAAGTCGCTGCCGGCCTTGGACCGTACATGCAGGCTGCGCGCCTGTTTCAGCAGGGTTTCGGCAGCCAGCACGCGGCGCTTGTCGTCTTCGCTCGGCAGCATGCGCGCCAGCACTTCCGGTGGCTCCACGGCCAGCAGGATGCGTGTGCCGGTCTTGAGGATCTGTTCCTGCTCCGGCGAGTGCAGCAGCATCATGGTGTCGACGACCAGGTCGGCCGCTTCCAGCGCCCGCTGCGCCGCCAGGTTGCCGGTGAGCGCGGTGTCGCCGCAGTAGGCAGTCATGTCATTGCCCATGGCGGTGGGGTGGTTGAACGCCGGCAGTTCCACGGCATAGACCTTGGCCTTCAGGCGCTGCGCGGCCTCCATTGCGGCGTTGACCGTGCGCGGGTCGGAGTAGTGGCTCTTGAGCACAGCGACGCTCTGCGTCTCGTCCACGCGGGACAGTTTCAGTACGTGCTCGAACATTTGGGTCAGTTGTGCATTGCTCACCGGCATCGGGGGTTCTCCTGGGCGGCGTTGACGAGGGAGAGCTGCTGCACCATGGCAGTGCCCGGCGCATCATCTCGGTGCAAATGAATAGTGTGTACACCCTACTTTTGCAGATGAAAGCGCATCCTGCCGGCAAGCGCAAGTTATCTGTAGAACGTTACCTATTCACACATATATCCAGTATTTACGGTAACATTACCGAGTGAATGGTTTTTCGATCAGGTGTTTGAAAATTATTTGCCAACCCCTCTTTCCAAAAAACAATTACAGCGTATACGCTCTAAATCGTCAGGCGGCCGAGCCGCTGGCCACACATCAGAACAAGAGGAGAGAAACCCATGCGGGGTAGGCAGAAAATTGCAATCGTTGGTGCAGGTCTGGGTGGGGCAGCCGCCGCTACGTTGCTGCAGCAGGCCGGCTTCGATGTCGAGGTGTACGAGCAGGCGCCGGCGTTCACCCGCCTGGGTGCGGGTATCCATATCGGCCCTAACGTGATGAAAATCTTCCGCCGCATGGGGCTGGAGCAGAAGCTGGAGCTGATGGGTTCGCACCCGGACTTCTGGTTCAGCCGCGACGGTGCCAGCGGCGATTACCTGTCGCGCATCCCCCTGGGTGAGTTTGCCCGCCGCGAATACGGCGCGGCCTACATCACCATTCACCGGGGCGACCTGCACGCCCTGCAGATCGACGCGATCAAGCCGGGCACCGTGCACTACGGCAAGCGCCTGGAGAAGATCGTCGATGAAGGTGAGCAGGTACGCCTGAACTTCGCCGATGGCAGCCACACCGTCGCCGATATCGTCATCGGTGCCGACGGCATCCACTCGAAGATCCGCGAGGAACTGCTGGGCGCCGAAGCACCGAACTACAGTGGCTGGGTGGCGCACCGGGCGCTGATCCGCGGGGTCAACCTGGCGCAGCATGCCGATGCGTTCGAGCCGTGCGTGAAGTGGTGGTCCGAAGACCGCCACATGATGGTCTACTACACCACCGGCAAGCGCGACGAGTACTACTTCGTCACCGGCGTGCCGCACGAAGCCTGGGACTTCCAGGGCGCTTACGTCGACAGCAGCCAGGAAGAAATGCGCGCCGCCTTCGAAGGCTATCACCCCACGGTGCAGAAGCTGATCGACGCCACCGAATCGATCACCAAGTGGCCGTTGCGCAACCGCAACCCGTTGCCGCTGTGGAGCCGTGGCCGCCTGGTCATGCTCGGCGACGCCTGCCACCCGATGAAGCCGCACATGGCCCAGGGCGCGTGCATGGCCATCGAAGATGCGGCCATGCTGACGCGCTGTCTGCAAGAGACCGGGCTGTCCGACCACCGCACCGCCTTTGCCCTGTACGAGGCCAACCGTAAGGAGCGGGCATCGCAGGTGCAATCGGTATCCAACGCCAACACCTGGCTCTACACCCAGGAAGACCCAGCCTGGGTCTACGGCTACGACCTGTACGGGCAGCAGCTCAAAAGCGGGGAGGCGGCATGACGACTTTCGTCGCCGGCGGCAACGTCAGCGCCAACGGCATCCGCCAGCATTACCTGCGTTATGGCGGCAAGGGCCAGGCGCTGATCCTGGTGCCCGGCATCACCAGCCCGGCGATTACCTGGGGCTTTGTCGCCGAGCGCCTTGGCCAGTACTTCGATACCTACGTGCTGGATGTGCGCGGGCGCGGTTTGTCTTCAAGCGGCCCGGAACTGGATTACGGCACCGATGCCTGTGCTGCGGATATCCCGGCCTTTGCCGCTGCGCTGGGCCTGGGCAGCTACCACCTGGTCGGGCACTCAATGGGCGCGCGCTTTGCGATTCGTGCTGCCGCCCAGGGGGCGCCGGGGCTGCAGCGGCTGGTGCTGGTCGACCCGCCGGTGTCCGGGCCGGGCCGCCGCGCCTACCCGAGCAAGCTGCCGTGGTATGTCGACTCGATCCGCCAGGCCACGCTTGGCATGAGCGGCGACGACATGCGCGCCTTTTGCCCCACCTGGAGTGACGAGCAACTGGCGCTGCGTGCCGAATGGCTGCACACCTGCCATGAGCCGGCGATCGTGCGCGCCTTCGAGGATTTTCACCAGGTGGACATTCACCAGTACCTGCCCGCCGTGCGCCAGCCGGCGTTGCTGATGGTGGCCGGGCGCGGCGGGGTGATCGAGCCGCGCGACATCGCCGAAATCCGCGAGTTGAAGCCGGACATCCAGGTCGCACAGGTGGACAACGCCGGTCACATGATCCCGTGGGACGACCTGGACGGCTTCTTCGCCGCTTTCGGCGGCTTCCTCGACCAACCCCTTGCCTGACGGAGCACGAGACATGACCAAGCTATACCGCATCGGCCAGATCGTGCCGAGTTCGAACACCACCATGGAAACCGAAATCCCGGCGATGCTCAACGCCCGCCAGGCCATCCGCCCCGAGCGCTTTACCTTCCATTCCAGCCGCATGCGCATGAAGCAGGTGAAGAAGGAAGAGCTTGCAGCCATGGACGCCGAGTCTGACCGCTGCGCCGTGGAGCTGTCTGATGCCAAGGTCGACGTGCTGGGCTACGCCTGCCTGGTGGCGATCATGGCCATGGGCCTGGGCTACCACCGGCAATCGGAAAAGCGCCTGCAGCAGGCCACCGCCGACAACCAGGCGCTGGCGCCGGTGATCACCAGCGCCGGGGCGCTGGTCGAGGCCTTGCATGTGATGAAGGCCAAGCGCATTGCCATTGTCGCCCCGTACATGAAGCCGCTGACCGAACTGGTGGTGAACTACATCCGCGAGGAAGGCTTCGAGGTGCAAGACTGGCGCGCGCTGGAAATCCCCGACAACCTCGCCGTGGCGCGGCACGACCCGGCCAACCTGCCAGGCATCGTCGCCGGCATGGACCTTGAAGGCGTCGATGTGGTGGTGTTGTCGGCCTGCGTGCAGATGCAGTCGCTGCCGGCTGTGGCCAAGGTCGAGGCGCAAACCGGCAAGCCGGTAGTCACTGCGGCCATCGCCACCACCTACGCCATGCTCAAGGCGCTGGACCTGGAGCCGGTCGTGCCGGGTGCCGGTGCCTTGCTGTCGGGCGCCTACTGAAATCGGGAGACGCACATGAGCGACGTACAAAGCGCCCGTGACAACTACCAGGGTGTGTGGGGCCAGCGCATCGGCTTTGGCCGCAAGCCGGCGCTGCTGATGATCGACTTCATGCAGGGCTACACCACCCCCGGCGCACCGCTGTACGCCCCGGGCGTGGTCACGGCGGTGGAGCAGGCTGCCGGCCTGCTGGCACTGGCCCGCGACTGCGGTACCTTGGTGGTGCACACCAATATCCGCTACCAGCCGCCGCACTTCGCCGATGGCGGTGTGTGGGTGCGCAAGGCGCCGGTGATGAAGGACATGGTCGAAGGCAACCCGCTGGCCGCGTTCTGCCAGGCCGTCGCGCCGCAGCCGGGGGAGGTGGTGCTGAGCAAGCAGTACGCCAGCGCCTTCTTTGCCACCAGTCTGGCCCCGCTGCTGCATGCCCAAGGCGTGGATACCGTGGTGCTGGCCGGCTGCTCCACCAGCGGCTGCATCCGCGCCAGTGCGGTGGATGCCATGCAGCATGGTTTTCGAACCATCGTGGTGCGCGAGTGCGTGGGTGACCGCCATAACGACCCGCACGAAGCCAACCTGTTCGACATCGACAGCAAGTACGGCGATGTCGTCACCCGGCAGGACGCCATGCAGCAACTCAGGCAGCTAGCCGGCTGACCCAATAACAATCAAGGAACGGTGCCGGAAGCCCGTCCATGACCGCCTGCTGTCCGGGCGGTCGCCCCGCAGGAGCACTCGGGGTCTTTCAGGCGTTGCCCAGGCACGCCGCGTATAGTGCGCGGCGTGCCCGGCGCGTCGAAAACTGCTGGCCTTAAAACAACCACAAAGTCGCCCGCCAGGAGACAGGAAATGCCAATTGCGAATGCAACCACGGTCCACAGTGACATCGACCATGGCACAAAAGCGCTGTACAGCAAGATCACCTGGAGGCTCATCCCCTTCCTGTGCTTCTGCTACCTCGCAGCTTATCTGGACCGCATCAACGTCGGCTTCGCCAAGCTGCAGATGCTCGAAGACCTGCAGTTCAGCACCGCCGCCTATGGCTTGGGTGCCGGGCTGTTCTTCGTCGGCTATATCATTTTCGAAGTGCCGAGCAACCTGATCCTGCAGCGCGTCGGCGCCAAGCTGTGGATCGCCCGCATCATGATCACCTGGGGCCTGCTGTCGGCCTGCACCATGTTCGTCAGCACCACCACGCAGTTCTACATCCTGCGCTTTCTGCTCGGCGCCGCCGAAGCGGGCTTCCTGCCGGGCGTGTTGTTCTACCTGACCATGTGGTACCCCACCTACCGGCGCGGGCGCATCATTGCCCTGTTCATGATCGGGCTGCCCTTGTCGAGCGTGATCGGCGGGCCGATCTCCGGCTGGATCATGGGGCATTTCGACCAGGTGCATGGCCTGCACGGTTGGCAGTGGCTGTTCCTGCTGGAGGCGATCCCCAGCGTGCTGCTCGGCATCCTGACGTTCTGGGCGTTGCCTAACCACTTCCAGCAGGCCAAGTGGCTGTCGACCGAGGACAAGGCGCAACTGGCCGCTGACCTGGCCGCCGACGATGCCGAAGGCAAGGACAGCAAGCACAGCTTCCGCGACGGTTTCTTCAACCTGAAGGTGTGGATGCTCGGCGGCATCGACTTCTCGATCCTGCTCAGTGCCTATGCCATGGGCTTCTGGATGCCGACCTTCATCCGCGATGCGGGCGTCAGTGATACCTTTCACATTGGCCTGCTCACGGCCATCCCGAGCCTGGCCGCACTGGCCGGCATGCTGATGATCGGCGCCAGCTCCGACCGCCACCGCGAGCGCCGCTGGCACATCATCGTGCCGTTCATCATCGGTGCAATTGCTATGGCCAGCAGCACCTTGTTCAGCCAGAACCTGGTGATGACCGTACTGCTGTTCGCCATCGCCTCGGCGGCGATCATCGGCGCGGTGCCGGTGTTCTTCAGCCTGCCGGCGACCTTCCTCAAAGGCACGGCAGCAGCCACCGGCTTTGCCCTGGCCTGTTCGGTGGCCAACATTGCCGGCCTGGTCAGCAACTCGCTGATGGGCCTGGTCACGGACCTGACGGGTACTTCCCACGCGGCGCTGTGGGTGTTTGCCGGCTGCCTGATCCTCAGCTGCTTCCTGGTCATCGCCCTGCCGGCGAAGCTGGTCAACCGCTAGCGGCCCAGCGCTTCACACAACGGCAGGGCAGGCGGGCCAGGTGCCCGCCTGCCGACCCTTCCTCGATGCAACCCCGCACGTCGGTGGCCGCACATGGCCACCGCGCCGGGTTGCTGTTGGCCGAAATCCAGGAGTAGCCCCATGCAAGGTTCCACTGCACCGCGTTTTTCTTCGTCTGCGCGCCTGGCCGGTGGTTGTATTGCCGCCGCGCTGTGTGCCGAGGCCCCGGCTGAGGAGGCCGGTTTTATCGAAGGTGCCCGCGCCACGCTGCAGGCGCGCAACTATTTTTTCAGCCGCGACTATGCCGATATCAAGGGCGCAAGCACCCAGTCGCGTACCCAGGAATGGGCGCAGGGGTTCATCCTCAATGCCAGTTCCGGTTACACCCAGGGCACCGTGGGTGTTGGGGTCGATGTGACCGGCCTGCTGGGCTTCAAGCTCGACAGCAGCCCGGAGCATGCCAAGTCCGGCTTGCTGCCCAGCCTGGACAGCGGCAAGTCGGCGGACGAATACAGCCGCCTGGGGGCGGCGATCAAGTTCAAGGTGTCGCAGACCGAGTTGAAGGTGGGCGAGCTGATGCCCAACCTGCCTGTGCTGCTGTTCAGCGACCTGCGCCTGCTGCCCCCGACCTACCAGGGCGCGATGCTGGAGTCGCGCGAGTTTGCCGGGCTGACCCTGAATGCCGGCCAGTTCCGTTCCACCAGCCTGCGCGACTCGTCCAACAGCCAGAAGATGTACGCGCTGGTCAACGACCCGATCAACCCGGCGCGGCTGGCGCGCTTTACCAGTGACCGCTTCAACTACGTGGGCGCCGATTATGTCTTCAACGACAACCGTACCAGCGTCGGCGTCTGGCAGGCGCAGCTGGAGGATATCTACCAGCAGCGTTTTTACAGCTTCAAGCATGCCGAGCCGCTGGGGGACTGGACGCTGGGGGTGAATGCCGGTTATTTCGATGCCCGCGAGGATGGGCGCAAGATTGCCGGTGACTACGACAACCATGCGCTGTTCAGCCTGTTCTCGGCCAAGACAGGTGGGAATACCTTTTACGTGGGCTATCAGCAGATAGGTGGTGAAGACGGTTTTATCCAGGTCGGGGCCAACACCAACCCGATGGGGAATACGTTACCGACGTATGAGTTCTCGGCGCCGGGTGAGCGTTCGTGGCAGGTGCGGCATGACTACAATTTTGTCGCGCTGGGGATACCGGGCCTGACTTCGACGTTGCGATATGTGAAGGGGCGGGATGTGGACACCGGGCTGGGCTTTACAGGGCGTGACCGCGAGCGCGACCTGGACCTGGCCTATGTGGTGCAGAGCGGGCCACTGGCCGGGCTTGGGGTACGGGTGCGCAACGTGATGGCGCGCTCCAATTACCGGACCGATATCGACGAGAACCGGTTGATCCTGAGTTATACGGTCAAGTTGTTCTGAAGGCGAATGCAACGTTCAATATTGTGCGGCCCTCCGTGGGAGCGGGCGAGCCCTAATGCCAGACAGTTAAGCAATTTGGGGCCGCGTTGCGGCCCATCGCCGGCAAGCCAGCTCCCACAGGTACGGCGCATGGCTTGAGTTCAGTGCAATCGGTGTGGGAGCTGGCTTGCCTGCGATGGGCTGCGCAGCAGCCCCGGCGGTCTTGACTGACTGGCATTAGAGTGAGCCCGCGAATATCGGCAATGCTGGTGCAAAGCACCGCCAATCCTCCCTTACTGTAAGGTCTGCGGCTGCACACCATCCGGCAACTGCCGCAACGCCGCCTCCAGCCTGGCAATCGGCCCCGCCAGCTGGTCCGCTTCCTTGTCCTTGCCCTCACTTCTCAGGCGATCACGCTTAACCCGCAGGTTAAGCAGGTTTTTCTGCAGCTTCAGGGCCGAGCTATTGAATGGGTCCATGCCTTTCTCACGCTGTGGGCCTCCGTGCCGTTGTAGGAAAAATCGACCGTAACAGCTCGAATTTGCCGGAGAAACTGATGTTTCATACAGGTAAGTGCCACAGTCTCGACTCTTCCTACACTGCTCGGTAAAGGATCCTACAGAGCGCGTTTCAAATCATGTCGTGCAACCTCTGCTCAACCCCGCGTGATCCCTGGCCACAATCGGTCTCGGCAAGGCAGGCCCTCAACTGGATTCAGTCCCGAACCCGCCGTGCTATTCGAAACCTTATGTAGCAATTGCCGCCCCGCACACTACAGGTGATCCGCATCAACCACCGCCTGGGCAAACGCCTGCGGCGCTTCCTGCGGCAGGTTGTGGCCGATGCCACCGCTGATCAACCGGTACTCGTACTTGCCGGTAAAGCGCTGCGCATACGCTTCTGCCGGTGGGTGCGGTGCACCGTTGGCATCGCCCTCCAGCGTGATGGTGGGTACTGCAATGGCAGGGAACTTGGCCAGCTTCGCCTCCAGTGGGTCGTAGCGCGTTTCACCCTGGGCCAGGCCCAGTCGCCAGCGGTAGTTGTGCACCGTAATCGCCACCTGGTCCGGGTTGTCCAAGGCCTGGGCGCTGCGCTCGAAGGTAGCGTCGTCAAAGGCCCACTTGGGCGAGGCGGTTTGCCAAATCAGCTTGGCGAAGGCATGGCGGTTCTGCTCGTAGCCAGCCTGGCCGCGCGGTGTGGCGAAATAGTACTGGTACCACCATTGCAGCTCGGCGCTGGGTGGCAGTGGCGCCTTGGCCGCTTCCTGGCTACTGATCAGATAGCCGCTGACCGACACCAGCGCCTTGACCCGCTCAGGCCACAGTGCCGAGACGATATCGGCGGTACGTGCGCCCCAATCAAAGCCGGCCAGCACGGCGCGCTGGATATGCAACGCGTCCATGAAGGCAATGACATCGCTGGCCAGCGCCGTGGGTTGGGCATTGCGTGGCGTTTGCGCCGACAGGAAGCGGGTTTGCCCGTAGCCGCGCACGTAGGGCACCAACACCCGGTAACCTTTTGCCGCCAGGGCGGGTGCAACTTCTTCAAAGCTGTGAATGTCATAGGGCCAGCCATGCAGCAGGATGACCACCGGGCCGTCGGCCGGGCCTTGCTCCACATAAGCTACGTCGAGCACACCCGCGTTGATATGTTTCAACGGGCCGAAGTTGTCTGCCGCTGCTGCCATTTGCGGCTGTTGAGGGGCTGCGGTGGCGAAATTTGTCGCCATCAGGCCAAGCGGCAACAGGGCGCAGGCGAGCAGGGTACGGCTGAATCGAGTGGTCGAGTGGCGGGCAGGCATCGGGCATCTCCTTGGCAAAGCCAGCGGTACGGTTTGGTGGATGCCAGTAAAGTCGAGGGATGTATCGCCGATATGTCTGGTTAGCCTGTAAGGCGCGTTCTTGTGTATCAGTGCTCACTTTGTACACATAACGATACAAGCACCGGGCAATGGCGGTTTTGCCGCCACTGCCAGGGTCGTAGGTTTACCGGCCAAGGAGAGGCCCATGCATTACGTTGTGATCGAACCCCACCGCAGTGAATACCCGCGGCCCATCCGCTTCGCCAAGGGCACTTTGCTGGAGATCGGCCCGCGCTACGAAGGCGAGCCCGGCTGGCAAGACTGGTACCTGTGCAGTTGCACCGGCCAGGAGCCCGGCTGGGTGCCGGCGCAACTGATCGAGCGGCTGGGCGTGTGCCAGGGCAGGGCGCTGGACCATTACTGCGCGCACGAACTGGATGCCGACCCGGGGCAGCTGGTGCAGATGGTCCGCCCGCTCAATGGCTGGGTGTGGTGCCGGCGTCATGGCAATGGCGAACTGGGCTGGTTGCCGGCGGAAAAACTTCAGCAATTGGCTGACAGGTGCATGCCTTGAGATATTGGGTGCCTGTGAGATCGAGCGCCGCCCGCGCGGCGCTTCGCGGCACAAGGCCGCTCCCACATCTGTTTCGGGCCAATTATGCCTGTGCCTTCGGCGCGCGCACCCTGGGTGCAATGGCTGGAAATTGATGACGAGCGCAGACGCAGCCGATATCGAATGGAACAAACAAGGCGGTCAGCGGTGAAACCACAGGAGTGATTGGCCCGAAACAGACTGTGGGAGCGGCCTTGTGCCGCGAAGCGCCGCGCGGGCGGCGCTCGATTTCACAGGCGATGCTAAAGGCTCGGCGAACAAGGAACCGATGCGTGCGTTTCAATCTGATATGCTTTTTTTCCACCAACCTGAATCTGTAACCGTATCAGCTCAAGGCCGACAATATGCCCATTCCCGTATCACAACTGTAGAGGTTCCAATGGGCAAGCTGTCGCTGTTCCTGGGTGGTTTTCTGCTGCTGACGATTCTGATCGGTCTTCTTGGCACCATTCCGCCAAGCTGAGTTCAACTGCATTTCTCCCTCGCGGCCCGTCTACTTCAACGACGGGCCCAATTGCTTGGCAAATAGCCAGTTTTTCCCCGCCTTGCACCGCTGGACCAGTGCTAGCTGCAAGTCATTCTCAAGTGCAAAAGCTTCGTGTAGTCTCCCGCCGCCGTTCATTCGGGCCGGCCTTTCGAGTGGGTCAGGCTGGCCAATACGGCACGCCTGCTTGTGCGATAAGTTGTTCTTTGCGCTGGGAATTCTGTCCACAAAAAACGTGGGTAGGTCTGTGGATAAAGTGCTGCAAGCCAAGCCTATAGCGGGCTCTGTTAAATTGAGCAGAAATTGAACAGCCGTTTCAAGGGCTGTTGCAATGGGCCATACCGGCGCGGCGCAGGGCTGCCAGCAAGTCACGTACCCGCGCCGGCAGTTCGCCTGCGGCGTACACGGCATGCATCTGCGGGTCTTGGCCGCTGCTGGAGGTCAGGCGGTATTGCGGGCATACCCGCACCAGGCGCCCGGCCTCGACCTGTGGGTCGCCGACCCAGGCTGCCAAGCGGGCGATACCGGCCCCGGCCAGGGTGCAGTAGTACACCGCAGCGCCCGAGCCCAGGCGCAGCCCGGGCCTGGGCCGCAGGCTGGTGATCTGCCCGTCGCGGCAGAAGTGCCAGGCTTTGAGGATGCGGGGCGCGGTGTGCAGGATCAGCGTGTGCCCTTCAAGGTCTTCCGGGTGCTGGGGTATGCCCGCCTGTGCCAGGTAGGCCGGGCTGGCATACAGGTAGCGCTGGTAGGGCCACAGCGGGTAGCCGATCAGCTCGCTCGATTGCGGGAAGGCGCCGCGCACCACAAAATCAAGTTTGCCTTGCAGCGGGTCCACCGCTTCGTCGCTGTACTGCACGTCTAGTGTCACCTGGCGGTGGCAACGGGAAAACGCCGTGAGCACGGGCGGCAGTACATGTTCAGCGAGCAGCTGTGGCACGGCAAAACGAATCCAGCCTTGTGCGCTACCGCTGAGTGCGGCCAGTTCATCGGCAGCATCGCGTTGCACATCTAGCAAGCGTTCGGCGTGGGGCAGCAAGCGTTCGCCTGCTTCGGTCAGGGTCACGGCGCTGGCGTTGCGGTTAAGCAGTTTGCTCCCGGTGTTGTCCTCCAGCGTTTGTACCGCGCGGGTTACTGCGCTAGGCGAGCGCCCCAGCGCGCGGGCGGCGGCGACAAAGCTGCGCTTGTGCGCGACGCTGACGAACGCCTGTATTTCCCGCAGCATGTCCAATGCCATTGCCTGTTCCTCGTTGCATTTTTTGCAATATGGCATTTCAACACAGGCGTGCCAGTTTGATTAGCCTTGCAGGCGTCTTCACTGCCTGGAACCGCGTCATGATGGATATTGCTGTACTCTCTGTGTTTGCCTTTGCCGCTGGCCTGATCGACGCCGCCGTTGGGGGAGGCGGCCTGATCCAGATCCCGGCGCTGTTCAACGTGCTGCCCACGGCGCAACCGGCGGCATTGCTTGGCAGCAACAAACTGGCGTCGGTGTGCGGCACGGCCTTTGCGGCGCGTTCGTTCATTCGCAAGGTGACCCTGGATTGGGGCTTGATCGTGCCGGCGGCGCTCAGCGCCTTTGTCATGTCATTTGCCGGCGCCGCCACGGTGTCGCTGGTGCCGCCCAGTGTGATGCGCCCGGCAGTGCTGGTGCTGATCGTGCTGATGGCTGTCTATACCTTCTGCAAGAAGGACTTCGGCACCTTGCACAAGCCTGCGCAAATCGGCCGCAAGGAGCAGTGCCTGGCAGTGCTGATCGGCGGCGCGATCGGCTTTTACGATGGCTTGTTCGGCCCGGGTACCGGCAGCTTCCTCATCTTCCTGTTCATCCGCTTCTTTGCCCTGGACTTCCTGCATGCTTCGGCTTCGGCCAAGGTGGTGAACATTGCCACCAACCTGGCGGCCTTGGTGTTCTTCGTGCCGACCGGCAACGTGCTGTACGCCATTGCCTTGCCCATGGCGGTGTGCAACATCCTCGGGGCACTGACTGGCACCTGGCTGGCGGTACGCAAGGGGGCCGGTTTCGTTCGCGGGCTGTTCCTGGTGCTGTTATGCGTGCTGATCGCCAAGCTGTCGTGGGACTTGCTGGCCAGCTAGCTCATCGCCCGGCGTTGTGGCTCGGCCTGCTCGACGCGGTTGCGACCCTGGGCCTTGGCCCGGTACAGCGCCTGGTCGGCACTCGCCAGCAGTACGTCCAGGCTGGGCGCCGGCATGTCGGCGTCGCAGCCGGCCACGCCGATACTCACGGTAATCTGCAGGCGCTGGTCAGCCTGTACCACATGCAGGTCCTGCACGGCGCGGCGCAGGCGTTCGGCGGTGAACTTGGCCCGCTCCGGTGCCAGGCCGGCGAGGACCACGACAAATTCTTCGCCGCCCAGTCGCGCGAACAGTTCATTGTTGTGCAACTGGTCTTGCAGGGTGCTGGCGAACTGGCGCAATACCTGATCGCCGACCGCGTGGCCATGGGCGTCGTTGATCAATTTGAAATGGTCGATGTCCAGCATCATCAAGGTCAGTGGCAGCGCCTGCGCGTGCTGCTGGCGGCTGTCCAGCAGTGCATTGGCGCGGCGGGTAAAGGCGCTGCGGGTGAGCGCGCCGGTGAGGTGGTCGATGGTGGCCTGGTGCGCCAGGCGGGCCATAAGGCTACGGTTGGCCTGGCTGACGCATGCCACCACCAGTGGCCCTAGCACCAGCATGGCGATGCCCAGGCGGGCCGACATCAGTGTGGTCACCCCGGGTTCGCTTTGCGGCACGATAAAGTGCATGAGGTTTTGTGCCACGGCCACGATCAGGGTGCTGCCGGCGGTGAGTGTCAGCAGCGACACCATGAACGGTGAGTAGGTCCAGGCACACCAGAGCAAGGCGGCAATCGGGAAGGCAATCGCGCCGGGGCCACCGAATGCGATGCTGAGCGCCAGCGAGCCCAGCAGCACCAACAGTGGCGCCAGGCGGACGGGCTGGGCCCCACCGCGTACCAGGGCCCGCACCGAGGGGGCGGTCAGCAGCACCGGCATTACCAGCACGCTGGTCGAAAACTGTTCGCTGAACCAGGCCAGCCAGGTAGCCCCCAGGGACTGTTCGAACCACGGCGCGGCCATGACCGACGCCATGCTGGCCGCTACCATGGCGCCGGCGGCACCGGCCGCGAACACGCTGAGCACGCCGTGTGGGGTGCGCATGCGGCGGTGAATCCGCGGCAAGCGTGACAGCAATTGCCAGAGGGTCACCACCACACCCAGGTTGCACAAGTTGAACCACAGTGCCGGTACCCAGGCGCTGCCGCATAGCAGGTCGGCACCGACCATGGCCAGCCATACCAGGCTGAAGCCGGCCAGCGTGGCCTGGCGAGGGTAACGCAGCAAAATGCCCGCCAGTACCGCATTCACCGGCCAGAACAATGACAACGACTCGATCGGGCGTGCCAGGATGCCGCCAAGGGTGAGGCCGAAGGTCAGGCAAAGCAGGGCAACATAAGGCAACAAGCGCGATTGGGCTGGAAAAACCATGGGCTCGACCGGCAAGCGGAAACGAAATCCAGGACAACGCCTTGAAGCACCTGGGGCAATGGTAAACAGTGTGTTTCGTCAGGGTAGTTGATGTCAATCTGCCGCGATCGGTCGAGATAATGCAAATTTGCCTTTACTGATGGCGAAAGGCACTACAGGCCGAAGAACCATGGCACCATCAAAACTGTCACCAGCATCACCAGCAGCGTGAACGGCACACCCACCTTGACGAAGTCGGCGAAGCGGTATTGTCCCGGCCCCAGTACCAGCGTGTTGACGGGGGATGACACCGGCGTCATGAATGCTGCCGAAGCCGCCAGCGCCACGGTCATGGCGAACGGGTAGGGTGACATGCCCAGTTGCGCTGCTGTACTGACCGCCACGGGCGCCATCAGCACGGCAGTCGCGGTGTTGGAGATGAACAGGCCGATCACTGCCGTTACGGCGAACAGGCAGGCTAGCATGGCAATCGGGCCGGCACCCCCCAGCAGACTGACCAGCCCACCCACTGCCAGGTCGATGCCGCCGGTTTTCTGCAGGGCCTGGGCAAATGGCAGCATGCCGACGATCAGCACCAGGCTTTGCCAGTGGATGGCCCGGTAGGCGCTGTTCATGTCGATGCAACGGCCTGCGCCCATCAGCAGGCAACCGATCAGTGCCGCGATGACATTGGGCACCACGCCGCTGACCATCAGCCCGACCATCACCGCCAGGCTGAGCAGTGCCTGCGGCGCGCGGGTACGGGCTGGGGCCACCTGGTCAATTTCTGCTGGCAGGCTCAGTACCAGAAAGTCCTTGGGTTTGCTTTGCAACAGGCGCACCGCCTTCCACGGGCCGACCACCAGCAGGGTGTCACCCAGGCGCAGTTTTTCTTCCACCAGTTGCTCTTCGATGGCCGCCTGCTCGCGGCGCAGGCCGACCACGTTGAGGTCGTAGCGGGTACGGAACGCCAGTTCGAGGAGGCTCTTGCCGATCAGCTGCGAGCCCGGTGGCAGTGACACCTCGGCCATGCCCAGCTCCTGGGACTGATCGATGAAATAGGCGGCCTTGAAGTGCAGCGGTTCCAGTTGCATGGTCTGGCACAGGTTGCGCAGGTCGTCGCGGTTGGCGAACAGGTCGAGCAGCAGCACATCGCCCTGATGCAGTACGGTGCTGGAGTCGGCCGTGATCACCCGGGTGGTGAACTTGTGCTGGCGCTCGATGCCGATCACGTTGGCGCCGTGACGGGTACGCAGCTCCAGCTCGCCAAGGGTGTGGCCGATCAGGGGGGATTGAGGGCGGATGCGCAGGCGCCGTTCGCGGCCATTGAGCTTGTAGTCGAGCACCAGGTCCAGCAGGGTGCGGCGGCTTTCCACGCGGCCGTCCTTGCGCACTTCGCCGTTGAGCCACTTGCGGGTCAGCAGCATGTAGCCGATGCCCAGTACCAGTACTACCAGGCCGAACGGGGTGAAACTGAAAAAGCTGAAGCCGGCGAGGCCATGGCGTACCAGCTCACTGTGCACCACCACGTTGGGCGGTGTGGCGACCAGGCTGAGCATGCCGCTGATCAGGCCGGCGAAGGCCAATGGCATCATCAGGCGGCTGGGGGACAGTTGCAGGCGCGCGGCGATGCTCAGTACCACCGGGATGAAAATGGCCACCACGCCGGTAGAGCTCATGATCGAACCCAGCCCGGCCACCGACACCATCAATAGCACCAGCAGGCGTGCCTCGCTGTTGCCGGCCCGCTCGCTCATCCATTCCCCGATGCGGTAGGCAATGCCGGTGCGCACCAGGCCCTCGCCGATCACGAACAGGGCGGCGATCAACACCACGTTAGGGTCGCTGAAACCGGCCAGGGCCTGCTCCACGGTGAGGATGCCGAGTAGCGGCAGGGCAAGAATCACCAGCAGCGCGACCACGTCCATGCGTGGGCGGTTGATGACGAACAGCACGACGACAATGGCCAGCAGGCCGAGGACCCAGAGCAGCTCTTGGTTCATGGGGAGGGGGTGTTCCTTCACACAGGGGCACGATAGACAGTAGCAGCCAGTGTGCCAGCTTGTGGTGAAGGGGGTGTTGATGTGCTGCAGGTTTTGCATCGTTGGGCGGCAGCCGGGGCCGTTGTAGGAGCGGCCTTGCGTCGCGATCGGGCTGCGCAGCAGCCCCAGGATTCTGTGCCTCGCCAAAGATCTCTGGGGCTGCTACGCAGCCCGATCGCGACGCAAGGCCGCTCCTACATCGATCGGGCTATGCGCCTTTCAGTTCACGGGATCAGTGACGGTGACGGCGGTGCTTCTTGCTACCGCGGTTGTCGTCGCCCAGGTGGTTGCCCAAGGCACCACCGGCCGCGCCGCCCAGGCCGGCACCTACGGTCGAGCCGGTCTTGCCGCCTACTGCGCCGCCTAGCAGCGAGCCGCCGGCCGAGCCCAGGCCACCGCCGATGGCGGCCTCGGTACGGTTGCCCTTGCGTGCACCGACCGCACTGCCGGCCGCGCCGCCAACGCCAGCACCAATAGCTGCGCCGGTCTTGCCGCCGAGCTGTTGACCAACAACGTTGCCCAGGACACCACCCAGGCCACCGCCAATGGCGGCAGTACCGTCACCGGCGAAAGCGCCCTGGCACAGCAGCAGGCCGAGGGCAAGGGAAGGCAGAGTCAGACGCATGATACGAACCTCAAAGAAATCATCGGGTTAAGGCGCCGCGCAACGGGCGGCGGGTCAGGGCAGAAAAGACGCTTCAGCGGTAGTATCGGTCACCGCGGTATTGACGATCGTCATCATCGTCACGGTCGTGCCGATGGTGGTGGCGATGGTCACGGTCGCGGTCGCGGTTACGCCAGCCATCGTCGTCGTCATGGTAGCGATGGCTATGGCAACCTGCGGTCAGCAGGACAACAGCAACCAGCGTAAGGCTTGCAAGACGGGTCATCAAAAGGTAGGTCCTTGATCCGCATAGGTTTACGGCGCACTACCTGAGACTGGATTCGATCCATTTGGTTTCCTTTCGGGCAAAAAAAACCGCGCGTCTGGTCAGACGGCGCGGTGCCAGGGCTGCGCTAGACGAGTGCGCGCAGCCCGCGGATCAAGGCGGGGTGGTCAGTGCGCCGGCTGAATTGCCAGCACCACGCCATTGGTGACCTGCACCAACACGTAGTGATCACCCATGCGCACCCAGTGGCTTTCTTTCTCAGGCGCGGGCAGGCCTTTGGCCTGCCAGTCCTTGATCGCTTCGTCTTCACGCTTGTACTGGTCCGGGGCCTTGTCGCCTTTCTTCAATTCACGGTTGTGGGTTTCCGGTGCGGTGACGCTTTCTTCAGCAGAAGGCGCTGCGGTCGCAGCCAGCGGTAGGCAGGGCAGGGCAGCGAAAAGCAGATAGTGCAGTTTCATGGCGGTCTCCTAGTGGCGTCATGCTTTAACTGCGACAGTGAAGGGTGCCTGACAATTCACTCGCGATGCTCGCTAGTGCTAGAGTCGCCCTCTTTCAATACCCTGAGGATGGAACATGCGTGCGATTCTGCCGATGGCCGCGGCGCTGATGCTGGTCGGTTGTGCTTCTGCGACCATGGAAAATGCACGCGGCGGCAAGCCGACGGCGCAGCTCGACTCGCAGAAGGCACCCGAGCTGGTGGCCCAGTGCATCCAGTTCAGCTGGCAGGAAGAGAAGGTGTTTGGCGACGACGCCAGTGGCTACCTGGCGCCGCGCAAGCAGGGTGGGTTGACGGTGTATACCCGTGAGGCCGAGTCGTTTGTGGATGTGTACCCGCAGGCGGGTGGCACGCGAGTGGATTATTACGCGCAGAAGAATGACGGCGTGGCGCTGCAGCGCCGGGCGGCGGCTGCTACCTGCCTGTAACTGCATTGTGTTGCCAGTGATGGCCTCATCGCCGGCAAGCCGGCTCCCACAGGCACAACAACCAGACCTACGTCGAAACCGATCAGCGCCTGGCCCACACCGATGGGAGGCGCTGCCGGGGCAGATGGTCAAGGGCGACGACGGTGAGTATCGCCTGCGCGAACAGCCCGCACGCCTGCCCCTGAGCTACACCCTGGTGGCGGTCAAGGCCTGATCAGGACAGGAAGCCGCCGTCGACGTTGAGCGCGGTGCCGGTGGTGTAGCTGGAGGCATCGCTGGCCAGGTACAGCACCGCGCCGGCCATTTCCTTGGGGTCGGCCACGCGCTTGAGCGGAATCTGCTGCAGGGCGGCGTTGAGGATGGCGTCGTTCTTCACCAGTGCCGAGGCGAACTTGGTGTCGGTCAGGCCCGGCAACAGCGCGTTGCAGCGGATACCAAACTGGGCGCATTCCTTGGCGAACACTTTGGTCATGTTGATGACTGCGGCCTTGGTCACCGAATAGATGCCCTGGAACAGCCCGGGTGATACACCGTTGATCGACGCCACATTGATGATGCTGCCGCCACCATGCTCGCGCATCAGCTTGCCGGCCTCCACCGACATGAAAAAGTAACCCCGGATGTTTACGTCGACAGTCTTCTGGAAGGCCCCCGGGTCGGTGTCTAGCACGTTGCAGAACTGCGGGTTGGTGGCGGCATTGTTGACCAGTACGTCCAGGCGTCCGAATTGTTCACGGATGCCGGCGAACACCTGCTGGATCTGCTCCAGCTCACCAATGTGGCAGGCCACCGCCGTGGCTTTGCCGCCGGCCGCGATGATGGCATCTGCCACCTGCTGGCAACCGTCAAGCTTGCGGCTGGAAACGATCACATGGGCGCCTTGTTGCGCCAGCAAATGGGCGATGGCCTCGCCGATGCCACGGCTGGCGCCGGAAACGAAGGCGATCTTGCCGTCGAGGTCGAACAGGTGGGTCTTGGACATGCTGTTTTCCTTGTTATCCGTCGTCGTGGGCAATGCTCAGAGGCTGGACTTGGCAATGACCTGCAGGGTCATCTGCTCCAGCAAGCGGTTCATGTGGATGAACTGGGCGAAGCGCTTGTCCTGAGTCTGGCCGTGGTAATAGCGGTAGTAGATTTGCTGGACGATGCCGGCCAGGCGGAACAGGCCATAGCAATAGTAGTAATCGAAATTGTCCAGGCGAATGCCCGCGCGCTCGGCGTAGTAGTCGACGAACTGACGGCGGCTGAGCATGCCCGGGGCATTGCTCGGCTGGCGGCGCATCAGTTGCACCGGCGCCGGGTCGTCGGCTTCGATCCAGTAGGCCAGGCTGTTGCCCAGGTCCATCAGCGGGTCACCCAAGGTGGCCATTTCCCAGTCCAGTACGCCGATGATGCGCATGGGGTTGTCGGCGTCGAGGATCACGTTGTCGAAGCGGTAGTCGTTATGCACGATGCCGGGCTGCGGGTGGTCAACGGGCATTTTCTCGTGCAGCCAGGCGGTTACCTTCTCCCAGCGCGGTGCGTCCGGGGTCAGGGCCTTTTCATAGCGGCTGGTCCAACCCGCGACCTGGCGCTGCACGTAGCCCTCCGGCTTGCCCAGGTCGGCCAGGCCGCAGGCGTTGTAGTCCACCTGGTGCAGCTCGACCAGGCGATCGATGAAACTTTTGCACAGGGCTTGGGTACGTTCAGCGTCGAGGTTCAGTTCAGCCGGGATGTCCGAGCGCAGGATGATGCCCTTGACCCGCTCCATCACATAGAACTCGCCGCCGATCAGGCTGCTGTCGGTGCAGTGTGCGTAGGCTTTGGGGCAGTAGGGGAAGCCACTGTTCAGCTGGTTGAGAATGCGAAACTCGCGGCCCATGTCGTGGGCCGACTTGGCCTTCTGGCCGAACGGCGGCCGGCGCAGCACGAAGTCGCGGCCCGGGTAGCTGACCAGGTAGGTGAGGTTGGAAGCCCCGCCAGGGAACTGGCTGATGCTCGGCAAACCGTCCAGGCCGGGGATGGTGGCCTTGAGGTAGGGGTCGATGACGGCCGCGTCGAGTTCTTCGCCGGGGCGTACCTGGGTGGACTGATCGGTGAGCGTCATGCGTTTTCCTTATTCTCGATCGCAAGGACTATAGGCTAATCTAATGGCCTGCCGAGGTTGGAACAAGCGTGCCAGGTACCTTATAGGTGAGGGTGTTGCTGTACGATCAACTGGCTTGATAGGGCATGCCAAACAGGCTGTTCGCATCTCGTTGTAGGAGCGGCCTTGTGTCGCGATAGGGCCGCAACGCGGCCCCGGCAATCTTGCATGATGCGCAATTTCCGGGGCCGCTTCGCACCCCGATCGCGACACAAGGCCGCTCCGACAGAGAGTCGGCGCAGGTCTGAAACAGGCAAAAAAAAACCGAAGCCGCTCAGGCTTCGGTTTTTCGAACATCCGGCTTTCCCAGCCCTCAGGACGGGAACAGCTCGCTGAGCTTCATCGACAGCATCATGTCGCCTTCAACGCGCAGCTTGCCGCCCATGAAGGCCTGCATGCCGTCGGTTTCGCCGCTGACGATGCCCTTCAGGGTTTCGCTGTCCATTACCAGGGTGCAGTTCGCATCCGGGTTCTCGCCTTCCTGCAGCTCGCAGGTACCATCCTTGACGATCAGTGCGTACTTCTTGCCTTCGTCGGTGATGTCGAAGCCGAACACCAGGTCCAGGCCGGCGGCAGCGGATGGGTTGAACTTCTCTTGCATCTTTTTGACGGCATCAGCTACGGAGGTCATGGCGCATTCCTTATAGAGTGATTTACACGTCCCCGCAGGGACACAAACTAGCCGGGCTTATCGATAGGTGACAAGCTCCGGCGCCCTCAACAGCTGCACATGGGCTTGGCTGTTGAAGGAAGCCAGTGCCACGTCGCGGCCGCGGAACTTCAGCTGGCTGAGCGACGTGTTGATGATCTGCCAGTTCAGCGCGAACGCCTGACCAGGGGTAATACGGGTAACCAGGTGGAGCAGGGCGGCAATAGTACCGCCCGAGGTGAAAATGGCGACATTATCGCCGCTGCCGGCGGCATCCAGCACGCGCTGCAGGCCACCGTACACGCGGGTAGTAAAGGCCTGCCAGGTTTCCAGGCCGTCATCGGCATGCTCGCCATCGTGCCAGCGCTGCACCATCAGCGCGAACAGGCGCTGGAACTCGCTGCGGTGCTGCACGGGGTTGCGCAGCACCTGCAGCGCATCGGGTTCTTGCGGCAACAGGCCGGGCAACAGGGCACGGATCACGCCGTCGGCATCGAACTCATTGAACGCCGCATCGGTCTCAACAGCCGGCACTGCACTGCCATTGGCCTGCAGTGCCTGTAGCGCCAGGCGCGCGGTATCCTGTTGGCGGCGCAAGTCGCCGGCCACGCAGCGGTCCAGCCGAACACCGAGCTGGGCCAGGTGCTCACCCAGCGCCTGGCTCTGGCGCACACCCACCGGCGAGAGGACGTCGTAGTCATCGGCACCGAAGGAGGCTTGGCCATGTCGGATCAGGTAGAGGTTGCCCACGAAAGGTTCCGGCCTGTTGGAGGTTGCTGCGAGGTTAGGATGCAGCACACGGGCTGTCAACGAAAAAACATACAAGCGTTTGAAAAGGTTGTTTGAAAGATGTTGCCAGCGTTTGCACCGGCTGGCAGCACGCCAGACGCAACGGTATGCTTGCAACAGATACGCGCCGTAGTGGCGCAGGCATTTAAGGAGTCAACGTGGAGTTTCTTGCCGAATACGCAAGCTTTCTCGCCAAAACCGCCACCCTGGTTATCGCCATCCTGGTGGTGCTTTCGGCCATTGCCGGGCTGCGAGGCAAAGGGCGGCGCAAATCGGGTGGGCAATTGCAGGTCACCCGCCTGAACGAGTTCTACAAAGACCTGCGCGAGCGCCTGGAATCCGGCCTGCTCGACAAAGCCCAGCTCAAGGCCCTGCGCAAGCAGCAGGCCAAGACCGAAAAGCAGCAGAAGAAGGGCAAGGGCAAGGCTGAAGAGAAGGGGCGGGTGTTCGTGCTGGACTTCGATGGCGACATCAAGGCCTCGGCTACCGAAAGCCTGCGCAACGAAATCACCGCGCTGCTGACCCTCGCCACCCCGCGTGACGAAGTGGTACTGCGCCTGGAAAGCGGCGGTGGCCTGGTGCACAGCTACGGCTTGGCCGCCTCGCAGCTGGCGCGTATTCGCCAGGCGGGCATTCCGCTAACGGTGTGCATCGACAAGGTGGCGGCCAGCGGTGGTTACATGATGGCCTGTATTGGCGAGAAGATCGTCAGCGCGCCGTTCGCCGTGCTGGGCTCTATCGGCGTGGTGGCCCAGCTACCCAACATCAACCGCTTGCTGAAGAAGCACGATATCGACTTTGAAGTGCTGACCGCCGGCGAATACAAGCGCACCTTGACCGTGTTTGGCGAAAATACCGAGAAGGGCCGGGAGAAGTTCCAGGAAGACCTGGACATCACTCACCAGCTGTTCAAGGACTTCGTCGCGCGCTATCGCCCACAGTTGCACATCGACGAAGTGGCTACCGGTGAAGTCTGGCTAGGTGTAGCGGCGCTCAACCGCAAGCTGGTCGACGAACTGCAGACCAGCGACGAGTACCTGAGCGAGCGTGCGCGCAATGCCAACCTGTTCCACCTGCACTATGCCGAGCGCAAGAGCCTGCAGGAGCGCATCGGCGTAGCCGCCAGTGGCGCGGTAGAGAACACGGTGGTGGGTTTGTGGAGTAAACTCGGTCGCCTGCGCTAACACCTTGAACCCGTTGAAATTTTTTTTCGTTCAGGGGGTTGCAAGGTTAAAAGAATGAAGACATAATGGCGCCCATCGAAACGCAGCAAACTTTGAAAAAGGTTCAGCGTTTCAAGGAGATAGCAAAGCGCAAGCAGCTAGATCCGACCTTTGAGGCCGAGTAGCAAAGTGGTTATGCTCCGGATTGCAAATCCGTCTACGCCGGTTCGATTCCGACCTCGGCCTCCACCATTCGAAAGCCCCGTAGATTAACGTCTGCGGGGTTTTTCTTTTTGGGTCAAAAAATCCAAGTGTTCCAAAACTAATGGCATGGAGTTCCGAAACTTCAGCCTTTCGAGGGCTCGGCGATGGCCCGACGGGGCGGTAAAGCGAGACGCTGATGTTGATGGCTGAGGGGAGGCTGTTTTGATTAACCATAGCGGCTTTTCTGAGGGGGAATCAGGGGTATAGGGCTTGTCGACAATTCCGTCTTCGACACACGATGTCGTACCAAGGCGTACCCGGAGGAACCCTATCTAGTCACATGTGTTCTTTTTTGATGTACTATCCTTGAGTCAGTTGACGTATGTGGCATCCGATGATTGGGTGTCTGCGTAGGAGCAAAACATGTCCAAATCAAAGGCTAAAGTGGTGTCGTTGGCCGCTGAGCGTGAAGCACAAGAAGCCAAAAAGGCTTTTCTTGAGCTCCTGCACGCCGACATCTCCGAAAACCCTGAGCGTATTGAGCCTATTCCAGCATCGTTACTGAATCGCATGGATCGGCTGCGAGCTAAAGCGCAAGCCAATCGTGAGCGTAGCGAGCTGCTTGAAGGGTAAGCAATGCAGTCAGGGACGATCACTGTCATCAATGACTGGGCGCTTTTCGGTCATCCCGTATTCCTGAGCCGTCTAGAGGCTTTGATCGAAGAGATTGAGGACCTGGCTGAAGGTGACCCCGACAGCTTCCACCAGCACCCGCATTACAAACTGTTTGAGAAGGTCGACACTGCCATTAGAGAGCGAGTGCCGACTAATCCAGGCGCTCCTGAATACCTTCAAGGAAACACCCTAGGAAAGGACTGCCGTCACTGGCGAAGAGTCAAAGCCGGACTGCCGAATCGTTATCGACTGTTCTTCCAGTACAGAGGAGATGCTCCTAGAAGCATCATCTACGCCTGGCTGAACGACGAAGCGACCCTTCGCAAGGATGGGGCAAGAACTGACGTTTACGTCGTGTTCAAGGCCATGCTCAAAGCAGGAGAGGTGCCAAATACCTTTGCTGGCCTGTTGAAGGCATCCACGCCTGTTCCTAAACACGGATAGCGCCGCACCCATGAAGCCCAGCCCCGCGCTGGGTTTTTTGTGGCTGGTGCTGATCAGGCGCTACAGATGAGCTTTTCGAGGGCTGGATGACCCTCGACCGTACTTCTCAAGCATGAGGTCGAGAAAATCCCACCCGGCAGCGAGCTGCTCTCTGCGGGATTTGGCAGGCAGATCCTGAAATGCAGAGCTCGCCCTCAGCGAAAAGTCATGATCCGCGCCGAGCTTACTGCGTTTGGGCTTACTGAAATCCATGAGTTCCTAAACTACCCTTCAGGAAGGCATTTACCGCAGACGAACTCATCCGACCCCAGTCGGTGCGACCCATACTCCACGACGTAGCCCGCACCGCGGCGCTCAGCCTCTGCCTTGGCTGTTTTCTGGTCCGCATACACGTCGACCAGGTGCCAGGGATGCCGGTCACGTAGCACGCCCCATCCCAGTACCCAGCCCGCGTTGCCTGGGTCCGGGGGAAGGATTCTGGTCAGGCTGCGAATCGTCATGTCTCTCTCCTGAAAGCAATCGCCACCTACATTCAAAGCCTCGCACACGAAAAGCGCGAGGCTTTTCTTTGAACCCCAAGTCCCGGTGATTGGTCATCATCAGGTAGGAGGGCGTGCTTTTGTACCAGGGCATTTCTTCAAGCAATTCTGAAACTTTTACCAGCTATCGTTAAACGTAAGTGAAGCCCGCCAACGAAGGAGTCAGGGAATGGATTATTCCAGCATGGTTGAATCGTTGGACAAGATTCTTGCAAAGGCGGCTGCCGACCGTGAGCGCAGGGCCGAGCAAACCTGCCGGCTGATGCAGGATGCTGGTGGTCACCGGTGCATACGCACCCACTCGTCTGCGACGTCGCCCATGGTCGACGGCGTGCCGCTCTTGATCCATGCCATGAAGGCGCGGTCGAACTTGAATGCCGCTCCGCAGTCGCTGAGCAGAAACTGACGAACCTTCTGGGTGTTGCGGTAGTGCTTGTCCAGCGGCGTAGCGCGGGTAATGGGGCCTGCGTGCCAGTCGAAGCTCATGTCTGTTCCTTGACGATGGAGAAAGCAAATAACCCGCAGATGTAAAGCTGCGGGCTATTGGGTTGTGCGTAATGAGAGGGCTCCAGGCTATCAACCTTCGAACTGGATCACCATCCGCCCTTTGATCTTGCCCTCCAGCATCTCGTCGAAGATCTGGTTGATATCTTCGATCGGGCGCAGGGTGACTTTGGGCACCACCTTGCCTTCAGCGGCAAACTGGAAAGCCTCCTGCAGGTCTTGACGTGTGCCGACTAGCGAGCCGATCACTTCGATGCCGTCCAGCACCAGGCGCGGAATGTTCAGGTTCATCGCTTCCGATGGCAGGCCGACCGCAACCAGTCGGCCGCCCGCGCGCAGTGCATCTACGGCGGAGTTGAACGCTGCTTTGGCCACGGCAGTTACAACGGCCGCGTGCGCACCACCGGTCTTTTCCTGAATGACCTTGGCAGCGTCTTCAGTGCGCGAGTTGACGACCAGGTCGGCACCCATCTCACTGGCGAAGCGCAGTTGCTCTTCGTTGACGTCAATGGCGATGACTTTGGCGTTGAACACGTTCTTGGCATATTGCAGGGCCAGGTTGCCCAGGCCGCCAAGGCCGTAGATGGCAATCCATTGGCCGGGACGAATGTTGGAGATTTTCACCGCCTTGTAGGTGGTGACACCGGCGCAGGTGACGCTGCTGGCCGCAGCGGAGTCGAGGCCGTCGGGTACCTTGACTGAATAGTCGGCCTTGACGATGCAGGCCTCGGCCATGCCGCCGTCGACGGTGTAGCCGGAGTTTTTCACCTCGCGGCACAGGGTTTCGTTGCCGCTGGTGCAGTATTCGCAATGCCCGCAGCCCTGATAGAACCAGGCAACGCTGGCGCGGTCACCCGGTTTGAGCGAGGTGACGCCGGGGCCGATTTCCTGAACCACGCCGATACCTTCGTGGCCCAGCACGACGCCGGTCTTGTCACCGAAGTCGCCATTTTTCACGTGCAGGTCGGTGTGGCATACGCCACAGCATTGCATCTTCAGCAGCGCTTCGCCGTGTTCGAGGGGGCGCAGGGTTTTCTCTACCACGTCCACGCGACGGCCTGGTGCAACAACAGCAGCTTTCATAAGAGCCTCCGTGTCTATCCGAATGAGCTTGGGTTATCGCCGGGTTAGCATAGACCTTGCCGTGGTGGGGGAAACTGCTTCAGGTCATGGGAGCTTGTGGTTGCTTTTTGCAGGGCTTGTATGGGGAGCGCGGTGGATGGCACCGGCGTAGCCGGTGTTCGCGGCTAAAGCCGCTCCTACAAGGAGCGCGTGAGCCCGCGAAGCAGGCGACGCGGCTAATGCACCTGGCAGAAGTCGGTGGCAAAAGAAAAGCCCGCGGCAAGGATGCGGCGGGCTGCAAGAACGTACGGAGCAGGGTCAGTGTGCCCATGCGTATGTCGGTATTTCGTGAAGCTGAGGTGACCAGGTTGTCATGGGTGGCGCAAGTCCAACTGCCGGATGATGCACGGCCGGAGGCAATGTGAGGGCTTCGAATGCATGTCGTGGGATTTGAGGTGAGGCACAGATCGAGCGCCGCCCGCGCGGCGCTTCGCGGCACAAGGCCGCTCCCACATCTGTTTCGGGCCAATTATTCCTGTGACAGAGATGCGCACCCTTGGTGCATGGCTGGAGATGGATAAAAAGCAGCGGCGCAACTGATACAGATCAGGCGGGCAGAGGTGCCTTTGCAGGAGGGATTGGCTCGAAACAGATGTGGGAGCGGCCTTGTGCCGCGAAGCGCCGCGCGGGCGGCGCTCGATCTCACAGGCGATAAAATTGTTGCGACAAGCGCCCGACCCATTAACCCAGCATTAAGCGATAACGCATTGACCCGCCATCCTGATCAGCCTATACAGGCCTGCCATCACCCCCAGGAGCCAACATGCGCGACGAAGACGACCTGCACGAACCCGAGCACGATCACCTGCTAGACCACGAATTTCTCTATGACGGCATGGAGCCCGAGGCGGATGCCCAGGGTGCCGAGGATGACGTGGAGGAAGACGAGGAAACGCTGGATGACCTCGACGAAGAGGAGCGTGATCACCCAGCCTGGTTCGATGACTGCGACGACTGACTCAGCGCCCGTCCACCGAGAAGCGCCCCGGGCCGCTCACGGCCAGGAGCAGCAAGCCGCCCATAATGGCCATGTTCTTCAGGAACTGGGTCATGTTGGCGCTGCGCTCGGGGTCGACCATATTCCAGAAGGGGTGGCCGAGCAACGCTGTGCCCAGTACGAACAGCGCGAACAGAAACGCCAGCGGCCGGGTGTAGAAGCCAAGAATCAGCAGGATGCCGACGACGAACTCCATCAGCACGGCAATCGCTGCTGCCAGCATCGGGGCAGGGGCACCCAGCGACGCCATGTAGCCAACCGTGCCATCAAAGCCGGTCAGCTTGGCCCAGCCAGACAAGACGAACAGAATCATCAGCAGCACGCGAGCAAGCAGGATAAAGATGTCGCGTTGACCATCGAAGAGGGAGTAGCGCATGGCGGCGTTCCAGTGGACGGGTACACGCTCCACTTTAGCAGCTGCGCAAGACATTGCCGCAAGGCAGCAAAAAGGCGCCGCAAGGGCGCCTTTCAGAAAAGTTTGGTGCGAGTGGCGGGACTCGAACCCGCAAGGCTCACGCCGACAGATTTTAAGTCTGCTGTGTATACCAATTCCACCACACTCGCACGCATGAAGGGGTCGCAACGACCAGCTCGCTTCTAAGCAGAAGGGCTTCGCAATCAAGCGGGCTTTATAACCCATTGTTATAGTTGAGTCAACTCCAGCACCTATGATCAACAGAATGAAGGTCGATCGACTGGGCAATTGACACCTTGCTGTCATTACGCCACTGTTGCCTGTTTGTTGGATCCAAGAGTGTTCAGCGATGACGCAGTCCCGAGCTAAGGTGCGTGTCGTGCGCCCACGGTTATTCTGGCGGCTGCTGTTCCTGCAGGTGGTTGCGTTGGGGGCATTTCTCTACCTCAGCCTCATCAGCCTGGGCGGTTACATGCTGCTGCTGGGCTTTGATGCCGAGCACTCGCAGCAGCAGCGCCTTATGGCGCTAGCCGGGGTGGCGTGATCATGCTGGTCGGCGTGTGGTTGCTGAAGGTGGCCGTGCCGCGGCGTATCAGCCCGGTGCTGGTCGAGCCGGAAAACTGACCGCTCGTTGTCGCACGCTTGCTCAAGGATGGGTACGCTACGCTCATTTCGTCCCTCCTGCAGTAGCGGTGGAGTTTGCATGGTTTCAGCTGACTGTCTCGATCATCCCGTCATGCCCGCCCACCGCTATGAACAATTGGTTCAGTCGGTGGTGGACTATGCCATCTACATGCTTGACCCCACTGGCCATGTGGTGTCGTGGAACGCAGGCGCGCAACGGATCAAGGGTTACCGTGCCGATGAAGTGATCGGCCAGCATTTTTCACTGTTCTTCACCCCCCAGGACTGCGCTGACGGCCGCCCCGAGCGCCTGTTGCGCCAGGCGCTGGAGCAGGGTGTGGCGCAGGACGAAGGCTGGCGGGTGCGCAAGGACGGCACGCAGTTTTGGGCCTTGGCAGCGCTGGATGTGATCCGCGACGACCAGGGCCAGATCGTCGGCCTGGCCAAAGTGACCCGCGACATCACAGATCGCCGCGAATCGGCGCTACAACTCGATGCCGTGCGCGCCCAGCTGTTCCAGGCGCAGAAGCTGGAGGCGCTCGGCCAGTTGACCGGTGGCCTGGCGCACGACTTCAACAACATGCTGACCATTATCATCAGCTCGGCGCGCCTGGCGCTGAGCACCCAGGACCCGGCGCGTGTCCAGCGCATGCTGCAGCACATCCTTGAAGCCGGGCAGCGTGGTACCGAATTGACCCAGCAACTGCTCAGCTTCGCCCGCCACCGCAAGCTCGATGTAGGCAGCGTTGCCCCGGCCGACCTGGTGACCGCTACCCGCGGCCTGCTGGAGCATGCGCTGCCCAGTTCGGTCGTGCTGGAAGTCCAGCTGCAACCGGACCTGCCGCTGATCGAGGTGGATGCCGGACAGTTGCAGATGGTCTTGCTCAACCTATTGTTCAATGCCCGCGACGCCATCGCTGAGCATGGCCGGATCGGCCTGGTGGTCGATATGGTCGAGCTGGACGGTGATATTGACGGCTTGCAGGGCAGCTTTGTGCGTTTCAAGGTCGAAGACAACGGCGAAGGTATACCCGCCGAAGTATTGCCGCGTATCTTCGAGCCATTTTTCACCACCAAGGCTTTCGGCAAGGGCACCGGCCTGGGCCTTAGCCAGGTGTACGGCTTTGCCAAGCAAAGCCGTGGCGCTATTTGTGTTGAAAGCGAAGCGGGTCGAGGAACTTGCATGCAGCTTTACTTGCCAATGTATCAGGATCAGGCGCACAGCCCACTCGACAGGTAAATATCATGGTACAAGCACTCAGGCGGCTGGTGACGGGGATCGATGGGCTCGACGCCTTGCTCAAGGGCGGCCTGGTGGCGGGTGCCTCCTACATCATTCAGGGCCCGCCGGGTGCCGGCAAGACCATCCTGGCCAACCAATTGGCCTGCGGCCATGTGCGTGCAGGCGGGCGAGTGCTGGTGGCGACCCTGCTGAGTGAGTCGCATGAGCGACTGTTCCAGTACCTGTCCACCCTGGAGTTCTTCGACCCGGCGCTGGTGGGTGATCAGATCCAGTTCGTCAGTGCATTCGACACCCTTGAACAGGAGGGGCTGGATGCCGTGGTGCGGCTGCTGCGCCAGGAAATCGCCCGGCAGCAGGCCAGCCTGTTGATTGTCGACGGCGTGCTCAATGCCCGAGTGCGTGCGGAAACCACGCTGGATACCAAGAAATTCGTCTCCGAACTGCAAGGCCACGCGGCCTTCGCCGGCTGTACCGTGCTGCTGCTGACCAGTGCCCGGCTGGATGAAGGCAGCCCTGAGCACACCATGGTCGACGGCGTGATAGAGCTGGGCGAGCAACTGGTCGGCAGCCGCGCCGTCCGCCATATCCAGCTGCGCAAGACACGTGGCAGTGCGGCGTTGTCGGGACGCCACGAATGCCTCATCGACGCAGCCGGGATGCACGTCTACCCGCGTGTGGAATCGTTGTTCAGCCACCCCAGCCAGATGGGCAGCGGCAGCTTGGCGCGTATCAGCAGTGGTGTGCCAACGTTCGATGAAATGCTGAGTGGTGGCCTGGCTACAGGTTCGGTCAGCCTGTTGATCGGCCCTTCAGGGATTGGCAAGACATCCTTGGGCCTGGCGTTTCTGGGGGCCAGCACCCTGCAGGCGCCAGGCTTGCATTTCGGCTTTTACGAAACCCCGGAACGCCTGCGCAGCAAGGCGGCTTCGCTGGGTTACGACTTTGCCGCGATGGAGCAGGCCGGTAGCCTGCAATTGTGCTGGCAGCCCACCACCGAGGGCTTGCTCGACCAGGTTGGCGCGCGCCTGCTCGAGCGGGTCGCAGCGCAAGGCAGCAAGCGCGTGCTGATCGACAGCCTTGGTGCGTTCAGCCGCCTGGCCATCGAGCCGACACGGTTGAATGCGTTTTTCCGAGCGTTGGCGGGTGAACTGCGCGCGCGCGATGTCAGCGTGATGCTGACCTGGGAAATGCGCGACATCTTTGGCGCGGAAATCAGCGCCCCGGCGCCGGACCTTTCGAGCATTGTCGACAACCTGATGCTGATGCGCTTTGTCGAACTGGACTCGCAACTGCGGCGCATGCTGTCAATTCTGAAGGTGCGTGACAGCCACCATGACCCGGCCTTGCATGAGCTGCTGATCGGGCCGCAGGGCATTACCCTGCGCAAGGCATTCGAAGGCGCCTGCGGCGTGCTCTCGGGGACGCCTGTGCAGCAGGGGAGCGATTGACGGGTGGGCCAATGAATACCATCCTGATCGTCGATGACGAGTACTTGATCGCCGACATCCTCGGGTTTGCCCTGGAGGATGAAGGCTATCTGGTGGAAAAGGCCAGCAACGGTAACAAGGCACTGGAGGCCCTGAAGGAAAAACGCGTGCAGCTGGTGATTACCGACTACATGATGCCGCTGCTCAATGGTGAAGAACTGGTGCGCGCCATGCGCGAAGACCCGGCACTCAGCGAGTTGCCGGTCATACTGATGAGCGGCGCACAGGCCAGCCAAGGATGCCCGGCGCTGTTCGCCGCCATTTTCGACAAGCCGTTCGACATGGATGAGATGATCGCCAAGGTGCGTCAGTTACTGAGCACCTGAGGCAGGCGGTCGAGCGCATCCATGCACCCTGGCAGGGGTGGGCTCAGTGCGAGTCGTCGTGCTTTTCCGGGGCCGGGTTGCCAGCCTGGATACGCTTGAAGATCTCTTCACGATGGACCTGTACATCTTTCGGTGCATCGATACCGATCCTCACCTGCATCCCTTTGACGCCCAGAATGGTGACTTTGATGTCATCGTTGATGACGATACTTTCGCCAACCTTACGGGTGAGTATCAGCATGTAGTTCTCCTTGGTGATGTAAAAGACCGCAGGGCTAGTTACCACAGCGGCGGGAGCGGGTCCCTCTTCCTTCTCATTAAAGACGCTTTCGGCGGATAGTAATTCCCCGACAGAAAAATTCTGTTGCGTACCTTCACTTGCAGGCGCCAAAGCAAACCGTCAGCGGTTTGTCGGCCAAGGTGCTCGGTGGCAAGAATAGGGCGCTTGGCGCTCAATGGGAAATTTCTTCGCATGATGGGTTAAATAGACAGGGTTAATGGTCGTCCTGTTCCTCAAGTGCCTGAAGAAATAGCAGCAAGGCCACTTCTTCCGGGTCCAGGCCTTTGCGTACTCGGCTTTTCGGCAAGTCGGCCAGGCGGCCCAGTGCGTAGTGTTCCAGAACTGCCGGGTGGATGTAGCAGCGCCTGCAGACGGCAGGTGTATTGCCCAGGCGGGTGGCGACTTGGCGAACGATGGTGGCGACCTGGCGTTTGGCCTCGGTCTCTGGCTCCCAGGCCAACGGCCTTAGCAGGTGCAGTGCGAGGCTGCTGCCAGCCCAGGTGCGGTAGTCCTTGGCGGTGAAGTCGGCGCCGGTCAGCTGCTGCAAGAACTGGTTGACCTCAGCAGAGCCGACGCTGTGGCGCTGGCCGTCGTCATCCAGGTACTGGAACAGCGCCTGCCCGGGCAGCTCCATGCAGCGCTTGAGCAGGTTGGCCAGGCGCCTGTCGTTGAGGGTGACGTTGTGCTCGACACCGCGCTTGCCGCGGAACTGGAAGCGAATGGTGCTGCCTTTGACCTGCACGTGGCGGTTGCGCAGGGTGGTAAGCCCATAGGACTGGTTGTCGCGCAGGTAGCGCTGGTTGCCAATGCGGATCAGGGTGTGGTCCAGCAGGCTCACGACCAGCGCCATGACTTTTTCCCGGTCCAGCCCTGGCCGTGCCAGGTGGCTTTCCAGTTGCTTGCGCAGCTTTGGCAGGGCCTGGGCGAAGGCCAGCATGCGCCCGTACTTGTGCTGGTCGCGCAGTTCACGCCATTGCGTGTGGTAGCGGTACTGCTTGCGGCCACGGGCATCGCGGCCGGTGGCCTGCAAGTGGCCCTGCGGGTCGGCGCAGATCCACACATCGGTGTAGGCCGGCGGAATCACCAGCGCAGCGATGCGCGCAAGGGTGTCCTTGTCGCGAACCCGTTGGCCGTCGGCATCCAGGTAAATGAAGCGCTCGCGCCAGCGGCGCCGGGTCAGGCCCGGCTGGCTGTCGTCAACGTAGTGCAGGCTGCGTGGCAATGGGCAGTCGGACATGGGCGGCGGGCCTCGATCAAGTCATTGATCAATGGACAGCGCCCGCGCCCAGGATGCTCAGCCCAGCAGGGCCACCGACTTGATCTGGGCGAACAGCATCTGCCCCGGGTGCAGGCCGAGCTGGTCTGCGGAGAAGCGGGTGATACGGGCGAGCAGGGCGTTGCCGCTGGCATCCAGGCTGACCAGCACATGCGCCGGGTTGGCCGCCGGGCGGCTCTCGCGCACCTGCACCGGCAGGCGGTTGAGGATGCTCGAGGTGCTGTCCGCCGTCAGCGCCAGGCTGACGTCACGGGCCTGCACCTTGATGCGCAGGGTACTGCCCATCACATGCGCCGGGTGGGCGATGCGCAGCAGCGGCCCGCTGTTGCCGGGCAGGCGCAGGTCGAGCAGGTCGTAGTGCGGGTCGTGCCCGACCACCATGCCCTCGAACACCACGCCGGCATCTTCGCCCTCGGCCATTGGCAGGTCGAGGCGCGCCAGGGTTTCGCCGATCGGGCCGCTGGCGACCGCCTGGCCTTGCTCAAGCAACACCAGGTGGTCCGCCAGCCGCGCCACTTCATCCTGGGCATGGCTGACATACACCAGCGGGATGTCCAGTTCGTCGTGCAGGCGTTCCAGGTAAGGCAGGATCTCGCGCTTGCGCGGCCCGTCCAGCGCCGCCAGCGGCTCGTCCATCAACAACAGCCGAGGGCTGCTGAGCAGGGCACGGGCGATGCCCACGCGCTGTGCTTCGCCACCCGACAAGGTCGCCGGGCGGCGCTCCAGCAAGTGCCCGATGCCCAGCAGCTGGCTGGCCTGGTCGAGGCTGACCTTGCGTTCGGCGGCGGCCACCCGGCGCCAGCCGAACTCCAGATTGCCGCGCACCGACAGGTGTGCAAACAGGCTGGCCTCCTGGAACACGTAACCCACCGGGCGCAGGTGTGGTGCCTGGAAATAGCCACGGCTGCTGTCTTCCCAGACTTCGCCGTTGACCTCGATGTAGGCGCTGGCGGCCCGCTCCAGCCCGGCCAGGCAGCGCAGGCAGCTGGTCTTGCCGGAGCCGGAGTGGCCAAATAGTGCGCTGATACCGCGCCCGGGCAGTTGCAGGTCAACGTCCAAGGTGAAATCGTCGCGCGCCAGGTTCAGGCGCGCCACTATCGATGCAGTCATGTCAGCTCCAGCCAGCTTTGCCGCGGCGTCCGGCGTACAGCAGGAGCAGCACCAGGAAAGAGAACACCAGCATGGCACCGGCCAGCCAGTGCGCTTGCGCGTATTCCATGGCCTCGACGTGATCGAAGATCTGCACCGAAACCACGCGGGTCCTGTCGGGGATGTTGCCACCGATCATCAGGACCACACCGAATTCGCCTACGGTGTGGGCGAAGCCGAGGATGCTGGCAGTGATGAAGCCAGGGCGGGCCAACGGCAGCACTACATGGACGAAGGTGTCCCAGGGGCTGGCACGCAGCGTGGCCGCCACTTCCAGCGGGCGCTGGCCAATGGCGCCAAAGGCGTTCTGCAGCGGCTGGACCACGAACGGCATGGAATACACGGTCGAACCGATCACCAGGCCGGTGAAGCTGAATACCACGGTGCCCAAGCCCATGGCCTGGGTAGCCTGGCCGAGCCAGCCGTGCGGGCCGAGGGCGATCAGCAGGTAGAAGCCTATCACCGTCGGTGGCAGCACCAGCGGCAGCGCCACCACCGCGCCCACCGGCCCGCGCAGCCAGGAGCGCGTGCGCGCCAGCCACCACGCGATGGGGGTACCGATGATCAGCAGGATCAGGGTGGTCAGGCTGGCCAGTTTGATGGTCAGCCAGATCGCACCCAGGTCACTGGCATCCAGTGGCATCAGATTTCATAGCCGTAGGACTTGATCACCGCGGCGGCTTTCGGCCCTTTGAGGTATTCGACCAGCGCTTTGGCGGCCGCATTGTCCTTGCCTTTGTTGAGGATCACCGCGTCCTGGCGGATCGGGTCGTGCAGGTTGGACGGCACGATCCACGCCGAGCCTTGGGTCACCTTGCCGTCCTTGTAAATCTGCGACAGGGCGACAAAGCCCAGTTCGGCGTTGCCGGTGGAGACAAACTGGAAGGCCTGGGTGATGTTCTGGCCTTCGACGATCTTGCCTTTGGTGGCGTCGGTAAGCGTCAGTTTGTCCAGTACCTGGGTGGCGGCCAAGCCGTAAGGTGCCGCTTTCGGGTTGGCGATGGACAGGTGCTTGAATGCGTTCTGCTTCAGCACGTCACCCTTGGCATCGACATAGCCGTCTTTGGCCGACCACAGGGCCAGGGTGCCGATGGCGTAGGTAAAGCGCGAACCGGGGACGATTTCCTTTTCTTCTTCCAACTTCTTCGGGGTTGTGTCATCGGCGGCGAGGAACACTTCGAACGGTGCGCCGTTCTTGATCTGTGCATAGAACTGCCCGGTGGCGCCATAGGCGGCGACCAGCTTGTGGCCGGTGTCCTTCTCGAAGTCCTTGGCAATGGCTTGGATCGGTGCTGTAAAGTTCGCTGCGACCGCGACCTGAACCTCATCGGCCCAGGCAGTGCTGAAGGCAAACAGGCTGGCCAGGGCAGTGAAGACCAGGTGAGACGGGCGGATACGCATGAAACAGCTCCTTGAGGTTATCGTTATATCTTCAACTATATAGCGATAGGCCATTTGCCGGGAAGGGGCTGGTTGATGCATTTGCAGGCCCGGCCTATTCGCGGGTAAACCCGCTCCTACAAAATCATCACCGTCCGTTGTAGGAGCGGGTTTAACCGCGAAGAGGCCAGGCCTGTAAATGAAAATACCTAACGACCGACCACGTCCAGCGCCTTTGCAGCAATCTCCCGGGTCAGCACCCCAGCCGGCATATGCCGCCCCAACCGCAACGCCTGCCCCGACCACAGGTTACTGAAGTCACTGTTCCCCTGCGCATCGGTGATCGCCCGCAATGGCATCAATGCCCCGCCCGCCAGCGGGAAGCGTGGCGCCAGCGTGCTCATTGGCCCCAGCTCGCGCATGATGCGGTTGTTGATGCCACGCGCCGGGCGGCCGGTAAACAGGTTGGTCAGCGCGGTGTCACTGGCCGGGGCGCTATCCAGCGCCTGGCGATGCGCCGGCGAAACCTTGGCCTCGGGGCAGAACAGGTAGGCGGTGCCGATCTGCACGGCAGATGCGCCCAGGGCAAGTGCCGCTACCAGGCCGCGGTGGTCACCGATGCCGCCGGCGGCAATCACCGGCAGGCTGACCGCATCAGCCACCTGCGGCACCAGGGCGAAGGTGCCGACCTGGCTGGTGATGTCGTCGCTGAGGAACATGCCGCGATGGCCACCGGCTTCATAACCCATGGCGATGATCGCGTCGCAGCCGTTGCGCTCCAGCCAGACGGCCTCTTCCACGGTAGTGGCGCTGGACAGCACCTTGGCACCACTGGCCTTGACCCGCTGCAACAGCTCGGCCTCGGGCAGGCCAAAATGGAAACTCACCACTTCCGGGCGCAATTCCTCGACCAGCTGGCAGCTTTGCTCGTCGAAAGGTGCGCGGTTGGAGACGGGTGTAGGCGCTGCAAAATCGGCACCCACTTCGCGGTAGTAAGGTTCCAGCGCCTGCTTCCAGCGGGCATCGCGCTCGGCATCGGGCGCTGGCGGCTGGTGGCAGAAGAAGTTCAGGTTCAGCGGGCGCCCGGGGCACCCGGCGCGGAATGCGGCAATTTCGGCGCGTAGCTGTTCGCCGCTGAGCATGGCGCAGGGCAGGGCGCCCAGCCCGCCGGCCAGGCCCACGGCAATGGCCATGGGCGAGCCGGTCGCCCCCGCCATGGGCGCCTGCAGAATGGGCAGCTCGATGCCCAGCAGGTCGAGGATACGGCGGTCGGGCCAGTGGCTCATTGCGTTTCTCCTTTCGCGGGGCGAACGGTACGGCGGGGCTGGCGGCGGCTGTTACAGGGCCTTGCTGACCTGGATGTCGCTGATCTTCTCGGCGTCTTCACCATGGATCTTGCGCAGGGCTTCCAGGGCTTGTTCCTGCGAGGCATCGGGCATGATCGCGAAATCCCAGCGGCGCTCGCCGTCGAGTTTGTATTTGATGACGTACTTGATGGTCTGGGTCATGGTGGCCTTATCTGAGCTTTGACGACGAACGACGGATGATCTTGATCTTGTGGCTCAAGGTTGGCTTGCGGGTAACCGAGATCGGCCGTGTGGTCACGGTGTCGATAGTGATATTCCAGAAGCCAGTGCTTGGCACGGTGATTTTCGCCGGAAACTGGTCGAAGGCGCCGCCGTGATAGGTGTGACGGCCGCCGTTCTTGAAGCTGCGGAAGTTGGCGTCGTTCATCAGGCGGATGTTGCAGCGCTGGGAGCACTCGATGACGACGATGTCATCCTCGTTGAGATGCTCGCGCTGGTGTACGAATTTCATGTGATGCTCCGCAAGGTTTGGTTCAGCAAAGGCAAACGATACCACGATGTGCCGTTACACTGCCGCGCTGTTCGCCAGGCGTAGATAAATCTGCCAAAGCAGGGAGCAAACGCGCCTGGCTATGGTCCAAACGGGTTCGTAAAGGTTGAGGTGCGGAAGATGAAGTGGATGGTGGCCGCGTTGGCAGTCACGCTGGGTGGTTGTGTCAGTGTTTCCGAGCTGGAGCAATCGCATGCTACCCTGGATGTGATCTCGGGCAAGACCCCGCGTGAATATGCCGATTGCATCAAGGAGCAGCTTGCAGACAGTCGCGAGCCGCTGGTGGAAGAAAAACGCGGCGATGGTTTGCGTCTGACCGTACCGCAGAAGCTGACGGCAGGCGCCGGCCCGGCTGCCCTGCTGGATATCGATGAACGCGGCAGTGGCAGCAGCATCAAGCTGTACGAGCGGCTGAACAACTTCCCGCTGCGCCTTGGCGATGTGCGTACGGCCGCCACCCAGTGCATCTCCGGGCATTGATCCAGGGCAACTGATTGCGCTCCATTTGCTTATATGTTTTAGGTCTAAACATATAACAAAAGAAATGGAGATTCGTGATGACACCCTTGAGACGCGCGGTGATCGGCAGCTTGCTGATCCTGGCCTGGCCTGCGGCACATGCCGCCGATGGCCAGAAAATCTTCACCCAAGGCGGGGCCAACCCCGCCGCCATGGCTTGCCTCGGTTGCCATGGCCCGGACGGCAAGGGCATTGCTGCTGCCGGCTTCCCCCGCCTGGCCGGGCTACCGGCGGGTTACCTTCGCAAGCAATTGCATGACTGGCGCAGTGGCAGCCGCAAGCAGGCGGTGATGGAACCGCTGGCCAAGGCCTTGAGCGAAGAAGAAATCGACGCCGTCAGCGCCTACCTCGCCAGCCTGCCGGCAGACCCGGCTGGCGACCTGCGCCGCCAGCAAATCGCCGCTGACCCCACCACTCGCATGGCCTTGTACGGCGACTGGAGCCGGCACATTCCAGGGTGTGTGCAATGCCACGGGCCGGGTGGCGGTGGGGTTGGCGAGCACTTCCCGCCGTTGGCCGGCCAGCCTGCCAGTTACCTGGTGGCGCAGCTCAATGCCTGGCGTGACGGCAGCCGCAGCAATGACCCCAACCAGCTGATGGTCGGCGTGGCCAAGGCCATGACCGATGACGAGATCAAGGCCGTTGCCGAGTTCTTCGCCCGCCCCGCCAGCCAGGAGGTCACGCCATGAAAGCCATGATTCCAGCCTTGTTGCTGCTGGCCATGGGCAGCGCCCAGGCCGCGCCGATCGCCATGGAAGACCAGTCGCAGCTGAAAGTCCCCGGCGTGCAGGCGTCGCCGCAGTTCATGCCGCCTGCTGAAAGCGAGTTGCCAGACAACGCCTTTGGCAAGAGGGTGCGTGAAGGCCATGCCTTGTTCGTCGACACCCGTCGGTTGATGCCCGAGGCGGTGGGTAACGGCATGAATTGCAGCAACTGCCACCTCGACCAGGGGCGCATGGCACATTCTGCGCCGTTGTGGGGCGCTTACCCGATGTACCCGGCTTATCGCAAGAAAAACGACAAGGTCAATACCTACGCCGAGCGTATCCAGGGCTGTTTCCAGTTCAGCATGAACGGCAAGCCACCGGCCGCTGACAGCCCGCAGATGACGGCGCTGGCGGTGTATTCGTACTGGCTGTCGACCAAGGCACCGACCGGGGTGGAGATTGCCGGGCGAGGCTACCCGGACGTGGCGCAGCCCAAAGGCGGTTATGACTTCAAGCGCGGGCAACAGGTTTACCGTGAGCAGTGCGCGATCTGTCACGGTGACAACGGCGAAGGCCAGAAAGTGGCGGGCGAGTACGTGATGCCGCCGCTGTGGGGCAAGGACGCCTACAACTGGGGCGCCGGTATGCACCGTATCAATACGGCGGCGTCGTTCATCAAGTACAACATGCCGCTGGGCAAGCCGGGCAGCCTCAGCGACCAGCAGGCCTGGGACGTGGCCGCGTGGATCAACCGCCATGAGCGGCCACAAGATCCGCGCTTGGTAGAGGGCTCTATCGAGAAGACGCGGGTGAAGTTTCATGCCAATGACGGGGTGAACCTGTATGGGCAGCAGGTGGAGGGGGTGCTGATCGGGCAGGGCACCGGTAGTTGAGGTGTTGGCTGTGCGGGCCTGTTCGGGTAAACCCGCTCCTACAACGATCGGTGTAGGAGCGGCTTTAGCCGCGAAGAGGCCCGCACAGGCAACCTCATTTCCCTGTCATCCAACGGTCATGTATGACAGCAATATTTACGATCCCCCGGAACTATCTACACTGGGTTATCTCTATCTTCCCATCGGTCGGCCAGGGGTGGGGCATTGTAAGGTGACTGCCGCCTGATTAGACTGCGCCGAATTCCATAGGCCTAGCCTTTTGTAAGGACGTATATGATCAAGAAATGCTTGTTCCCGGCAGCCGGCTACGGCACTCGCTTCCTGCCTGCTACCAAAGCCATGCCCAAGGAAATGCTGCCGGTGGTCAACAAGCCACTGATCCAGTATGGCGTTGAAGAAGCATTGGATGCCGGTCTGAGCGAGATCTCCATCGTTACCGGTCGCGGCAAGCGCGCGCTGGAAGACCACTTCGACATCAGCTACGAGCTGGAAAACCAGATCAAGGGCACCGACAAGGAAAAATACCTGGTCGGTATCCGTCGTCTGCTCGACGAGTGCTCGTTCTCCTACACCCGCCAGACCGAAATGAAAGGCTTGGGCCACGCCATCCTCACCGGCCGCCCGCTGATCGGCGACGAGCCGTTTGCCGTGGTGCTGGCGGACGACCTGTGCGTGAACCCGGAAGGTGATGGCGTACTGACCCAGATGGTCAAGCTGTACAACCAGTTCCGCTGCTCGATCATCGCCATCCAGGAAGTCGACCCGCAGGAAACCAACAAGTACGGCGTGATTGCCGGCGACATGATCCGTGATGATATTTTCCGGGTGACCAACATGGTCGAGAAGCCTGCGCCGGAAGATGCGCCGTCGAACCTGGCGATCATTGGCCGTTACATCCTGACGCCGGACATTTTCGACATCATCAAGAACACCCCGCCAGGCAAGGGCGGCGAGATCCAGATCACCGACGCGCTGATGCAACAGGCGCAGAACGGCTGCGTGATTGCGTACAAGTTCAAGGGCCAGCGGTTCGACTGCGGTGGTGCCGAAGGCTATATCGACGCGACCAACTTCTGCTTCGAGAACTACTACAAGACTGGCAAGGCTTACTGATAAAGCCACTGCTTGTATCCAAGCTGATTAACTGGGGCTGCTTTGCAGCCCTTCGCGGGCAAGCCCGCTCCTACATGGAATTGCGTATGCCTCTGGGCTTGCGTCAAACCGGTGGGAGCGGGCAAGCCCGCGAAGGGCCGCAAAGCAGCCCCAGTGCGTTATGCTGGGCGCCTGCCTAGGAGAGTGAATACATGGCCTACGATTTTGATCTGTTCGTGATTGGTGCCGGGTCCGGCGGTGTGCGCGCCGCGCGTTTTGCCGCCGGTTTTGGCGCAAAAGTGGCAGTGGCTGAAAGCCGCTACCTGGGTGGTACCTGCGTAAACGTCGGCTGTGTGCCCAAAAAGCTGCTGGTATACGGCGCGCATGTTGCCGATGAGCTGGAACAAGCTGCAGGCTTCGGCTGGACCCTGGAAGAAGGGCATTTCGACTGGGGCACCCTGATCGCCAACAAGAACCGGGAAATCGAACGCCTCAACGGCATCTACCGCAACCTGCTGGTCAACAGCGGGGTAACCCTGCTGCAGGGCCACGCGCGCATGACCGGTGCCAACGAAGTGGAAGTGGACGGCCAGCGTTACAGCGCCGAGCACATCCTGATCGCCACCGGTGGCTGGCCGCAGGTGCCGGACATTCCGGGCAAGGAACTGGCCATTACCTCCAACGAAGCCTTTTACCTCAAGGACTTGCCGCGTCGGGTACTGGTAGTGGGCGGTGGCTACATCGCAGTCGAGTTCGCCGGCATCTTCCAGGGCCTGGGGGCGTCTACCACGCTGCTGTACCGTGGCGACCTGTTCCTGCGCGGCTTCGATGGCTCGGTGCGTACCCACCTGAAGGAAGAGCTGGAAAAACGCGGCCTCGACCTGCAGTTCAATGCCGACATCCAGCGTATCGACAAGCTTGAAGATGGCAGCCTGAAGGCCACCCTCAAGGACGGCCGCGAGCTGGTCGCCGATTGCGTCTTCTATGCCACTGGCCGGCGCCCGATGCTGGACAACCTGGGCCTGGAAAATACGGGTGTCGAGCTGGATGCCCGCGGCTACATCCGCGTGGATGAGCAGTACCAGACCACCGCGCCGTCGATCCTGGCCATTGGCGATGTCATCGGCCGTGTGCAACTGACTCCGGTGGCCCTGGCCGAAGGCATGGCCGTGGCGCGGCGCCTGTTCAAGCCGGAGCAGTATCGCCCGGTGGACTACCAGAACATCCCGACCGCGGTGTTCAGCCAGCCGCCAATCGGCACCGTGGGCATGACCGAAGAGCAGGCGCTGGAGGCCGGGCACAAGGTGCAAGTGTTCGAAAGCCGCTTCCGCGCGATGAAACTGACCTTGACCGACATTCAGGAAAAGACCCTGATGAAGCTGGTGGTCGATGCCGAGACCGACAAGGTGCTGGGTTGCCACATGGTCGGGCCTGATGCCGGCGAGATCATCCAGGGCCTGGGCATTGCCCTGAAAGCCGGTGCGACCAAGCAGCAGTTCGACGAAACCATCGGCGTGCACCCGACGGCGGCTGAAGAGTTTGTGACCATGCGTACCGTCACCCGCTGATTCCTGCCTGAACACATTGCCAATGTAGGAGCGGCCTTGTGTCGCGATCGGGCCGCGCAGCGGCCCCTCGACTTAAGCCATGATTCACAAATTGCTGGGGCCGCTGCGCGGCCCGATCGCGACACAAGGCCGCTCCTACAGGTGAGCGCGGCAGCCAGCACCCGCGCAGTCCTTTGCTCAGCCCATTCCCTTCTATTAATAAACCCCGGTTATAGCCAAAACCAATCGCAAGCATGAGCTTTGCCAATGAGCCTTCAGCGGGATGATTAGTTAGGATTCTATCCATCAACTGATTCCAACCCCATGAAGGAGCGTCTCTCATGCCAATCATCAACAGCCAGGTCAAACCGTTCAACGCCACCGCCTACCACAAAGGCGAGTTCGTTCAGGTCAGCGAAGCCGACCTGAAAGGCAAGTGGTCTGTCGTGTTCTTCTACCCGGCCGACTTCACCTTCGTTTGCCCGACCGAACTGGGTGACCTTGCCGACAACTACGCCGAGTTCCAGAAGCTGGGCGTTGAAATCTACGGTGTGTCTACCGACACCCACTTCACCCACAAAGCCTGGCACGACACCTCGGACACCATCGGCAAGATCGAATACCCGCTGATCGGTGACCCGACCCACGTCATCTCGCGCAACTTCGACGTGCTGATCGAAGAAGCCGGCCTGGCCGATCGCGGTACCTTCGTGATCAACCCGGAAGGCCAGATCAAGATCGTCGAACTGAACGACGGTGGTGTAGGCCGCGATGCTGCCGAACTGCTGCGTAAAGTGAAGGCTGCCCAGTACGTTGCCGCTCACCCAGGCGAAGTTTGCCCGGCGAAGTGGAAAGAAGGCGAAGCTACTCTCGCCCCTTCCCTGGACCTCGTTGGCAAGATCTAAGCCGATGTGCATGTCGCGGGCGGTAAGCAGCCGCCAAAGCTGAAGTACCTACCGCCCCGTAAAAATGCCCGGGCGACCTCGCCTGGGCGTTTTTGTATCTGAGTTTTGAAAAAGGAATCGCCCGTATGTTGGACGCCACGCTTAAATCGCAACTGAAAACCTACCTGGAGCGGGTCACCCAGCCGATCGAGATCGTTGCCTCCCTCGACGACGGCGCGAAGTCCCGCGAATTGCACGACCTGCTGGTGGAAATTGCCGGCCTGTCGAACCTTATTACCTTCAGCGCGGACGGCACCGATGCCCGTCGCCCGTCGTTCTCGCTGAACCGCCCGGGGGGCGACATCAGCCTGCGCTTTGCCGGCATCCCCATGGGCCACGAATTCACCTCGCTGGTGCTGGCGCTGCTGCAAGTCGGCGGTCACCCGTCCAAAGCCAGTGCCGAAGTGATCGAACAGATCCAGGCGCTGGAAGGCGAGTTCACTTTTGAAACCTACTTCTCGCTGTCGTGCCAGAACTGCCCGGACGTGGTCCAGGCGCTGAACCTGATGGCGGTGCTCAACCCTAACGTGCGCCATGTGGCCATCGACGGTGCGTTGTTCCAGGCTGAAGTGGAAGCGCGCAAGATCATGGCGGTGCCAAGCGTCTACCTGAACGGTGAAGTATTTGGCCAGGGCCGCATGGGCCTGGAAGAAATCCTCGGCAAGATCGACACCAGCGCCGGCGCTCGCCAGGCGGAAAAGATCAACGCCAAGGACGCTTTCGATGTGCTAGTGGTCGGCGGTGGCCCGGCTGGCGCGGCAGCGGCCATTTACGCAGCGCGTAAAGGTATCCGCACCGGTGTGGCCGCCGAGCGCTTCGGCGGCCAGGTGCTGGACACCCTGGCCATCGAGAACTTTATTTCGGTGCAGGAAACCGAAGGGCCTAAGCTGGCCACAGCATTGGAAGAACACGTCAAGCAGTACGACGTCGACATCATGAACCTGCAACGCGGCGAAGCGCTGATCCCGGCCACCGATGGCGGCCTGCATGAAGTCCGCCTGGCGGGTGGCGCCTCGCTCAAGGCCAAGACCGTGATCCTGGCAACCGGTGCCCGCTGGCGCGAAATGAACGTGCCGGGTGAGCAGGAGTACCGCGGTCGTGGCGTGGCCTACTGTCCGCATTGTGATGGGCCGCTGTTCAAGGGCAAGCGCGTGGCGGTGATCGGCGGCGGCAACTCCGGCGTGGAAGCGGCCATCGACCTGGCCGGTATTGTTGCCCAGGTGACGCTGATCGAGTTCGACAGCCAGCTGCGTGCCGATGCGGTACTGCAACGCAAGCTGCACAGCCTGCCGAACGTGAAGGTGATCACCAGTGCGCTGACCACCGAAGTGCTGGGCAATGGCGAGAAAGTGACCGGCCTGCGTTACAAGGACCGCACTACCGACGAGCAGCACGACGTGGCGCTGGAAGGTATCTTTGTGCAGATCGGCCTGCTGCCGAACACCGACTGGCTGAAGGGCACCGTCGAGTTGTCGCCGCGTGGCGAGATCATCGTCGACGCCAAGGGCCAGACCAGTATCCCGGGTGTGTTTGCGGCGGGTGACGTCACCACCGTGCCGTACAAGCAGATCGTGATTGCGGTGGGTGAGGGGGCCAAGGCGTCGCTGGCTGCCTTTGATCACCTGATCCGTACTTCGGCGCCGGCGTAAGCCTGTACTGGCCTCTTCGCGGCTAAAGCCGCTCCTACAACGACCAGCACCGCTTTCGAAGACGGTGCAAGTCGTTGTACGAGCGGCTTTAGCCGCGAAAGGGCCAGCACAAGCAAAGCATCAACCTCAGGGTGTCTATGCTTACTGCAGACCCCCTCAGGAATCCCTCGCATGACCCTGATCAGCCGCGAACCCTGGTGGCTAGTTCCGCCAAAGCCCGGGCAGACAGAGCAAGACCTGCACTGGGGCTACCTGGAAATCTTCGCCGACGGCCGCACTGTGTTCGTCGACCAGCGCCCCAGTGAGCGGGAGCTGGCCGAGCGCAAAAGCTGCCGCAACTTCCCCGACCCCGAGCCGTGATGGCTCAGCCTTCCAGTTCGGCCAGGCGTGCTTCCAGCGCCGCGATGCGGGCCTCGAGGGCTTCGATACGTTCTTCCGACACATTGCCGCCACCGCTGCGCGCGCCACCTTCATGCTGGCGTGCAGCAAGGATCGCCTCGATCTCTGCCGGGTCACCCAGCGCATGGGTGTAGCGGTCTTCGCGCTGGCCGGCCTGGCGTGGCAGGTGCAAGGCCAGGTCACGCGAGATCAGGCGCTCCAGCTGGTGCTGGATCTGCTCGGTGTCATCGAAGTCGTGCAAGCGGTTGCTGCGGGTCAGCAGCTCGTTGAGGGTTTGCGGACCGCGCAGGAACATCAAGCCCATCAGGATCAATTGCGCCGGGACCAGCTCCAGCGCCTTGTCCACCCGTTGTTCCCAGCGATCGGCGCGGCTGCCCATCTGCAGGCGGGTCATGTCTTGCCCTTCAAGGGCGCGCAGGGCCTGGCCAACCTGGCCCTGGGTAAGGTTCATCACCGGTTCGCGGCTGGTCTTCTGGTTGCAGGCCAGAACCAGGGCGTTGAGGGTCAGCGGGTAGCTTTCCGGGCTGGTGGCCTGCTTTTCGATCAACGCGCCGAGTACACGGATCTCGACGCTGTTGAAGCGGCCTTCACCTGCGGTTTCGTGTTCTGCCATGGCCCTGTCTCATTGCTGGGGAAAGGCCACTAGCCTAGGTAAAGCGCCGGGCTTAAGCAATCATCAGCTTCTTCGCGGGCAAGCCCGCTCCCACATGTACTGCACAATGCCCCGAGGCTGGCGCTGTCCCTGTGGGAGCTGGCTTGCCGGCGATGGGCCGCAAAGCGGCCCCAACAATCTCAACCGTTACGCCGCTCTTCTGCCAGGCACGCCGCCGCGGTAAACAGCACATCAGTCGAAGAATTCAGCGCCGTCTCAGCCGAATCCTGCAGCACGCCAATAATGAAACCTACCGCCACCACCTGCATGGCAATCTCGCTGGGGATGCCAAACAGGCTGCATGCCAGCGGAATCAGCAGCAGCGAACCCCCTGCCACACCCGAGGCGCCGCAGGCGCACACCGCCGCCACCACGCTGAGCAGCACGGCCGTCGGCAGGTCCACCGCAATACCTAGGGTATGCACGGCAGCCAGGGTCAGCACGGTAATGGTGATTGCGGCACCGGCCATGTTGATGGTGGCACCCAGTGGGATCGATACCGAGTAGGTGTCCTCAGGCAAGCCAAGGCGTTCCGACAACGCCAGGTTGACCGGGATGTTGGCTGCCGAGCTCCGGGTGAAAAACGCGGTTATGCCGCTTTCGCGCAGGCAAAGCAGCGTCAACGGGTAGGGGTTGCGTCGAATCTTCCAGAAGATGATCAGCGGGTTCATCACCAGCGCCACGAAGAGCATGCAGCCGATCAGCACAGCCAGCAGGTGCAGGTAGCCAAGCAGTGCGTTCAGGCCGGACTGGGCCAGGGTCGAGCTGACCAGGCCAAAAATGCCCAATGGGGCGAAGCGGATGACCACGCGCACGATCAGGGTGACGCCGTTGGACAGGTCGTCGACCACGGTGCGGGTGGTTTCGCCCGCGTAGCGCAGGGCTACGCCCAGGCCGATGGCCCAGGTCAGCACGCCGATGAAATTGGCGTTGAGCAGGGCGTTGACCGGGTTGTCGACCGCGCTCAGCAGCAGGTTCTGCATCACCTCGGTGATGCCACCCGGTGCGCTGAGCGTGGCCTCGCCGGTGCTGAGCACCAGCTGTGACGGAAACAGCATGCTGGCGACCACGGCCACCACTGCTGCGGCAAAGGTGCCCAGCAAGTACAGCCAGAGGATCGGACGAATGTGGGTTTCCTGGCCGTGACGGTGGTTGGCGATCGAGGCCATGACCAGGATGAACACCAGCACGGGCGCCACCGCCTTGAGGGCGCTGACGAACACCTTGCCGAGGAAGGCCAGGTCGCGGGCCACGCTAGGTGCCAGCAGTGCCAGGGCGATGCCGGCGAGCAGGCCGACGACGATTTGCGTCACCAGGCTGGTGCGGTTGAGGAGGCGGAAGACAGGGGTCATGTGCAGCGGTATCTCGGCATCTGGAAAGGGCGGGACTTTACCATAGAGCCTTGTAGGGCTGTTCTGGCCTCTTCGCGGCGGTTCGACGCTTCGATGAACCCGCTCCTACAACGGCCTGCGTGCTCAATGTAGGAGCGGGTTTACGCGCGAAAAGGCCCCCTCGGTCACCAATGAAACAACTCCCGCCGCGCCCCCTCGGTAATCGCCACGATCCCTGGGTGCTTGACCTTGCGCTCCACCGAAATGGCGTAGAACGACTCATGCACCGCCTCAGTCTGCCCGATCAGCTGCACGCCATACTGGTGGCACACTTCTTCGGCAATCACACTGGGCGCGACGAAAATGCCGCTGCCCGACTGCCCAAACGCCTGCATCAAGGCGCTGTCGTCGAACTCACCGACAATACGCGGCTGCACCTGCTGCTCGCCCAGCCAGCGCAACAAGCGGCTGCGCACCACGGTTTCCTGGCCGGGAATCAACAGGGGGGCATCCTGCAAGCAGGCCGGGAAGGGGCCTTGGTGACGCTGTGCCAGCGCCGGGGTGGCAAAAAAGCTCAGCCCGCACTCGCCAAGCTTCTGGCTGTAGCCCTTGATGTCCAGGTTGTTGGGCATGGGGCTGTCGGAAATCACCAGGTCCAGGCGCTGGATCGCCAGGTCGCCGAGCAGCCGTTCGAGCTTGTCCTCGCGGCAGTTGATGCGCAGCACGTCTTCCAGTTCCATGGTCGGTGCCAGCAGGCGGTAGACGATGGACTTGGGCACCACGTCGGCCACCCCGACGCGGAACAGGATCTGCTCTTGCGGGCCGGCACGCAGCATGGCCTCCAGTTCGCCACCCAGCTGGAACATCTGCTCGGCATAGATCAGCGTCTGCCGGCCGGTTTCGGTCAGCTCCAGCTGCCGGCCCACGCGCTGGAACAGTTCCAGGCCGTAGGTCTGTTCGAACAGGGTGATCTGCCCGCTGATGGTTTGCGGGGTCAGGTTCAGTTGTTCGCTGGCGCGGGCGATGCTGCCGGTTTTGGCCACCGCCCAGAAGTAGTGCAATTGCCGATAGTTGAGCATCGGTGTTTTCCGGATTCGTAAAAACCGAAGTATAACCGCTGAAAATACGAATTTTCCTGATGTATTGCCTTGTCTAGAATTCCACTCCATCAGGCGCCCAGTGCGCCGCCGGGATATCGACAAGCGAGGAACCCATGCTGTACTTCAAATCCATCGGCACGCCGCTGGTGCTAGCCTTGGCCCTGCTCACCCTGTCCGGTTGCGACCAGGCCGAGAAATCCGCCCAGCAAATGCTCGACCAGGCTGCGCAGTCGGCCAAGCAGGCCATCGATGACACCAACAAGGCGGCCCAGCAGGCGCTGAGCGATGCCATTGGCAGCGAAGGGCAGAAGCCCGAAGACGCCGACAAGAAAGAAAAAAGCCAGGAAATCTGACCCCAACCGCGCTGCAGGATCTGAACAATGGAATATTTGCTGGAACTCGCCGCTAGCCCTACCGCCTGGGTTGCCCTGGCTACGCTGGTGGCCATGGAAGTTGTACTGGGCATCGACAACCTGATCTTCATCTCGATCCTGACCAACAAGCTGCCGGTTGAATACCGCTCCAAGGCGCGACGTATCGGCATCAGCATGGCCCTGGTCATGCGCCTGGCCTTGCTCAGCACCGTGGCCTGGATCGTCCAGCTGACCGACCCGGTGTTCGAAGTGTTCGGCAATGCCTTCTCGTGGAAGGATGTGATCCTGATTGCCGGTGGCCTGTTCCTGTTGTGGAAGGCGACCAAGGAAATTCACGAAAACGTCGACCCGCATGGCGCCAAGGAAGAATCCAAGGTTGGCTCGACGGTTACCTTGGGCTTTGCCGCGGCGATCTTCCAGATTCTGCTGCTGGACATCGTGTTCTCGGTCGACAGCATCATCACCGCCGTGGGCATGACCGAGCACCTGCCGATCATGATCATTGCCGTGATCACCGCCGTGATCGTGATGATGGTGGCCGCCGACCCGCTGGCCAACTTCATCAACGACAACCCGACCGTGGTGATGCTGGCCCTGGGCTTCCTGATCATGATCGGCATGACGCTGATCGCCGAAGGCTTTGGCGCCCATGTACCGAAAGGTTATGTGTATGCGGCGATGGCGTTCTCGACAGTGATCGAAATGCTCAACATCTTTGCTCGCCGGGCGCGACTGAAGCGTGAGGCGGCTGAGGGTTGATGTTGAAGCGTGGGGCGCTTTGCGCCCCATTCGCGGGTGAACCCGCTCCTACAACGGCCGCGTAAGCCAGATAGCGACGCGGTCGTTGTAGGAGCGGGTTCACCCGCGAATGGGCCCATGCAGGATTCAAACGTTCAATGCACCCCGGCATGCCGCCGCGCCCGCCGAACAGGCTGTGGCTTGGCCGGGGCCTGCGGCGGCAGGTGGTGATGTTGTGCATGACGCCGCACGATACGCAGTACACCCCATAACATGGCGGCTGCGACGCTCAGCCACATGCCTACCAACATGAGGATTGCCAGGGTCAGGCTCATCTGTGCCTCCATCTCTACTGCAAGCGCCCAACGGGTTAGCGCTTGCCTTCCAGACACTGCTTTAGTCTAGCCCTTTGCCTGTGACGTTCCATCGAACAAAGGTCTATCTCTTGGTCCGATTCGCTCCTAGCCGATGTCGGACTATACCCGCGCCGCTGTGGGACCTATGATCGGTGGCCAGAGCCGGGCGCTGCCTGCCTGGCGTTGGAGCAAGCGAGTGTCCATGCAGCAACCTTCCTTCAAGCACCTTCCTCGTCGGCTGCTCGCCGCCTTAATCGTGGCAGCCAGCCTGGCCGGCTGTGCCAGCGCACCGCCTGCCAATCTCAAAGGCTTGCCGCAACGGGTGGAGATCAGCAGCGTGCCGTTCTACCGTGGCAACGCCAACCACAGCGGGGCCATGGCCCTGGCGGCGATGTTGTCGCAACAGGGGGCACCGATTACCCCAGGGCTGCTGGACAAACCCCTGAACCTGCCGCAGGGCGCCGAGGCGCTGGGCACCGGTATCCCTCGCGTGGCGCGGGACTACGGCATGGTGGTGTACCCGCTGGACAAACAACTGGATGCGCTGTTGGCCCAGGTAGCCGCGGGCAACCCGGTGTTGTTGCGTTACGAGGAGGGTTCGGCCTGGTGGGGCGAGCCACGTTATGCCGTGTTGATCGGGTATGACCGTTACAAGCAGCGGGTTTTGTTGCGCTCGGGCATGCACCGGCGCCAGGTGATGGCATTCGACGATTTTGCTTCGGCGTGGGCGAAGCAGGGGAGTTGGGCTGTGCTGGTGCAACCACCGCGACAATTGCCGGCGCAGGTGGATCGCCAGCGCTGGTTGCAAGCGGCGGATGAGCTGTCGCGGGCGGGGCAGGAGATGGCGGCGAAGCAGGCTGTGAATAGCCTGAACAAATGATTTTGCCTGTGCTGGCCCCTTCGCGGGTGAACCCGCGCCTACACAGATCTGCGCAGTTGCCGCGATCAGTGTAGGAGCGGGTTCACCCGCGAAGAGGCCGAGCCTGCTTACATCAGAAGCCCAGGCGATCGCGCAGGCTGTAATACCAGGCACCCAGGGCGCTGAACGGTACGCGCAGCATCTGCCCACCCGGGAACGGGTAGTGCGGCAGGCCGGCGAAGGCGTCGAAACGCTCGGCCTGGCCTCGCAGGGCTTCGGCCAGGACCTTGCCCGCCAGGTGGGTGTAGGTCACGCCATGGCCCGAGCAACCCTGCGAGTAGTAGATGTTGTCGCCAATGCGGCCAACCTGCGGCAGGCGCGACAAGGTCAGCAGGAAGTTGCCGGTCCAGGCGTAGTCGATCTTCACGTTCTTCAGCTGCGGGAAGGCCTTGAGCATCTTCGGTCGGATGATCGCCTCAATGTTGGCCGGATCGCGCGCGCCATACACCACGCCACCGCCGAAAATCAGGCGCTTGTCGCTGGTCAGGCGGTAGTAGTCGAGCAGGTAGTTGCAATCCTCGACGCAGTAGTCCTGCGGCAGCAGGGTGCGCGCCAGTTCCTCGCCCAGTGGTTCGGTGGTGATCACCTGGGTGCCGCATGGCATGGACTTGGCGGCCAGCTCCGGCACCAGGTTGCCCAGGTAGGCGTTGCCGGCGACGATGATGAATTTGGCGCGAATCTTACCCTGCGGGGTGTGCACCACCGGGTTGGCGCCACGCTCGATGCGGATGGCCGGGGTTTGCTCATAAATGATGCCGCCCAGCGACTCGACCGCGGCAGCTTCGCCCAAGGCCAGGTTCAACGGGTGGATGTGGCCGCCGCTCATGTCGAGCATGCCGCCGATGTAGCTGTCGCAGGCAACCACTTCGCGGATGCGCTTCTGGTCCATCAGCTCCAGCTGGTTGTGGCCAAAGCGTTCCCACAGGCGCTTTTGCGACTCCAGGTGGCCCATCTGCTTGCTGGTCAGGGCGGCGAACACGCCACCGTCTTTCAGGTCGCACTGAATGTTGTACTTGGCCACGCGCTCACGAATGATGCGCCCGCCTTCGAAGGCCATGTGGCCCAACAGTTGAGCTTCTTTAGGGCCAACGGTGCGTTCGATGACGTCGATGTCGCGGCTATAGCTGTTGACGATCTGGCCACCGTTGCGGCCCGACGCGCCAAAGCCGACCTTGGCCGCTTCGACGATGCTTACCTTGAAGCCGTTCTCCAGCAGGAACAGGGCGCTGGACAGGCCGGTGTAGCCGGCACCGATGATGCACACATCGGTTTCCACCTCACCCTGCAGCGCCGGACGTGGCGGCACCGGGTTAGCCGAGGCGGCGTAGTAGGACTGGGGGTAGGGGGTGTTAGCCATGCTGCAGGAACCTCGTGTTTTATATTTTTAACGAATGTAGCGATGCTATCAATAATAATAAACACCCGCTAGTCGTCTGGTGAAAATCCTTTACCTGGCCCGGGTCAGTGCTTCTCTATAAAGAGGTTAAGATTCAGTAGGTTAGCGCGAAAAAAAGTGTTGACAGGGTTTTTGGAATGCGTAGAATG
>NZ_JBJDNB010000003.1:0-120288 GCF_044900445.1 Pseudomonas sp. NPDC089407 | reverse complement strand
ATGCGCACCACACGACAGGCACATAGCTCAGTTGGTTAGAGCACCACCTTGACATGGTGGGGGTCGTTGGTTCGAGTCCAATTGTGCCTACCAAATCGAAGAAGGGGTGATCCGCAAGGGTCACCCCTTTTTTCATTGGCGCTTCATTCGGACCGATGGGCTGCTGCGCTGATCTTCCCGGCAACGCAGTTCCTTGTAGGAGCGGCCTTGTGTCGCGAGAGGGGTGCAAAGCGCCCCCAATGCACAAATCTCCAAAGTTTTTGATTTTTCTCAAAAAACCGCTTTACAGGTACGTATTCGATCACTAATATGCGCACCACACGACAGGCACATAGCTCAGTTGGTTAGAGCACCACCTTGACATGGTGGGGGTCGTTGGTTCGAGTCCAATTGTGCCTACCAAATCCCAGAAAGGGCGATCAGAAATGATCGCCCTTTTTGCATTTGTGCGCGACGCAGCGTGTAACGTTTGGTCGCGGCTCGGGCATGGCCCGCCATGCTAGAATCCGCCCCTTCGAATCTGGAGGTACACGCGTGCGCAAACTGGCTGTGGTAATGGCAGTGCTCGCCCTGGCGGGCTGTGAGAACGAGGTCGAAGGCGTGCACAAGCAGGTGGCCGAACACCTGCATAACCCCAAGACGGCCAAGTTCGGCAACGTGCGGATCGACACCCAGGGCACCATCTGCGGCCAGGTTCGCGGCAAGGACGATGCCGGGCAGTACGAGGCCTACCGCAGCTACGTGGCGATCAAGCGCGATGGCCAGTACGACATCATCGTCGATGACACCGGCAACAACCTGCGCATCCGCGAGCTGTGCGGTGGTGCCGACCTGCAGCGCCGTGCCGACGCACTGGCCGACCAGCCGGCCCCCGAGGGCTGGGATGTGGAAGTGGTGCAGGGCGCCAACATGGGCGCGCTCAGCGACATGACCGCACGCCTGATCGAAAAGGGCATCCCGTCGTCGGTGGAGTACCGCGACGGCAAGCCAGTGGTGCTGATGGGGCCATTCCCGACCCGTGAAGCCGCGCAGGCGCGCCGGGACGAAGTAATGGCCAAGCTGGGGACTGATTCGGTGGTTATCCAGCACGGCGTAGCCCGCTAATCCCTCCTGTTGACGCAAGGCCGCTCTCATGGAACAAATCGTGACTCTTTGATTTGACGCGGTCTCTGTGGGAGCCGCGCTTGCCGGCGATGGGCTGCGAAGCAGCCCCAATATAGGCGACACCATTCTGGCGGATTGTGATTGACTTGAGACTTTGGGGCTGCTGCGCAGCCCATCGCCGGCAAGCGCGGCTCCCACATCGGGCACAGGTCCCTGCGCAACAACGCAGCCAGAACGCGAGATAGACACCTTTCAGCCAACTTTGGCTATGCTTGGGTTGGGAGATGCTGAACGGGGGGAACCTCATGTCTACACTGGAGCGGGCCATTGCCGTGGCCGCCAGGGCGCATGAAGGGCAATATGACAAGGGTGGGGCGGCTTATATCCTCCACCCGTTACGCGTGATGATGCGGGTTGCCACACCTGAACAACGGATTGTCGCGGTGCTTCACGATGTGATCGAAGACACCCCGTTGACTCTGTCCGACCTGGCGCGCGAGGGCTTCGCGCTGAAAATCCTTGCCGCCTTGCTGGCGCTTAGCCGCCGCGAGGGCGAGGCCTACCAGGACTTCGTGGTGCGCCTGGGCGATGACCCGTTGGCGCGCACGGTCAAGCTGGCCGACCTGGCCGACAACAGCGACCTTACGCGCATCCCCTGCCCAGGCCCCGCCGACCTGGCGCGGCTGGCCCGTTACCGGGAAGCCAGCGCGTACCTGCAGGCATTGGCCTGAGGCTCAGCCACAGGCCTTGAGGTTGACCGGCCCGACAAATTCGTTACCGCGCCTTAGCACCACTCCTGGAGCGGTACAACAGCACCGTGGTCAAGTACATAGCCGCTCATTCCTGATCATTTTTCGGCTGTGCTCGGCAACCTCAAGAAGCGACTGGATGAGCACGCCGGTGATGATTCTGTTTTTTGAAGGCAAGATTGATCTGTTCGAAGGTTGAGGGCGCGGTCTCTACAAATTGCTACTCGCGAGCTTTCTAATGGGAAAAATCCGCTCAACAGTTGGAAATACGCAGAGCATATGCAGATATATTCGGAAAAGGTACTGGCCACCCGCTACCCTCGACCGGCCTCGCCAGATATGGAAAAGTTAGCTTTTCATAGGCGGGAGGTCTCATGGAATTCGAGACACATGGACTGTCGTTGACCGGTCTGAAGATTATTGTTGTTGAGGACGACGCTACTCTTCGGACGATACTGCGCGACATCATCACGCAGCTGGGTGGTGAATGCTTGGCATTCGACAACGCTGAGGATGCTTTGGCTGACCTGCTGACGACCCACGGTGAGTGTTCGCTAATTATCGCCGACCACGGCGTTCCGGGGAGCATCAAAGGTATGGAGCTTCTAGCGATGGCTCAAGAGAAATGGCCAAGCATTCCGGCGATCCTCACTTCGGGATTCCGGCTAGAAATCGGCGAGCAGAATCCCGATAACATCTATCTCTTCAAACCGTGGTCGCTAGAAGAGCTGATTTTTTCGATCAGCCAAGCGCTATCAACCAGGTTCATACTGGGGCAGGGTTGATCCCCAGTGCTGTGGACGTAACGCTGTGGATGAGGGCTGACGATTGCTAAGAATGTATGCAGGGGCCAGTAGCCATAAAGAATTCAATCTGCTTCGAGTCCTGGAAGGCTGGATTGAAGAGCGCTAGTCAACGCTGCAAACGACCAAGGTTTTGCAAGGAATGTCGTATTAACCGGCAGCTCTTCAGGACGAGGGCTGATGTCGCCTGATGTCAGCAACACCGGGAGCGTCGGCCACCGATGCCCTATCTCGATGGCCAAACCAAGGCCATCCAGCTTCCCAGGCATATGCACGTCACTGAATACGAGAGCCGCGTTCAAGCCTCCAGACAGCAGTCGCAGCGCGTCGTCAGCGGACGCGCACTCGGTCACCTCTACACGTGGTAGTGACGCAAAAAATTCCACCGCCAATTCACGGAGGATCTCATCATCTTCGACTACCAAAATATTTCTTAGCATGATTACGCACTCGCACTTCATAACCGTTAGGGCTTAACGGGCGAATGATGTTGCTCCTGCACGATAGACGGCGTTGCTGACCAACCGAACCGGCAATACCGTAATCTTGGAGGGGAGATATACTGGTGGTTCATCAACGGCCAATGCGGAAGTGCCCATGGAACAGCTGCCACCTGATGAGACCATCCGCGCAGCGCTTAAAAAGTCGCACGCCCGGCTCCATCGGCAGCACCAGCTGGTGGTCGAATTCGGCGTTAAATCCCTCAAGGCCACCGACTTGGATGTGATGCTTACGGAAGCCTGCGCTTCTGTGGCTTTGGGGATGCAGACTCGTTTTGCCAAGGTTCTTCAGCCGCTGGAGGACAGTGACGGCTTCTTGTTGTCGCACGGCGTTGGTTGGGATGAAGCCGATATTGGCACCGCTACCGTGGGCGCGGATGTTGCCAGCCCAGCTGGGTACGCGATAGCTACCTATCGTCCAGTGCTATCCAATCATCTTGGGCAGGAGCACCGTTTCAGAACGCCGGAACTGTTGAAGAGGTACGGGATTGAGCGAGCGATCAATGTACCGATCAGAGGGTCGATGACGCCGTTTGGGGTGTTGGAGGCTGACAGCACTAATGGCGACGACTTCATGGAGAGCGATCTTCTTTTTCTTGAAGGGATTTCGAACGTCATTTCAATGGCCGTGGAGCGCCTGGCGGTGGGCCACGCCGAAGTTCTGCCCGACCCCTACTCGGAAAGCATGCTCAATGCCAGCCCTGACTGCGTGAAGGTGCTCTCATTAAACGGTCAGATCGAATTCATGAACGACGCTGGCATGTGCCTGATGCACATTGGCGATCTCGCCCAAATCAAAGGCCAAGCTTGGTCGAGTCTCTGGCCGGAAGAGTCCAAAGGTCTGGTAGAGGAGGCCGTGGGCGCAGTTACAGGAGGCGAATCTACTCGTTTTGAGGCCTACTGCCCCACCGGCCAGGATGAACCCAGGTGGTGGGACGTCACGGTAGCACCCATCCTGGGCCAGGGAGGCAGCGTAGAAAAGCTAATTGCTGTGTCCAGGGACATAACCGAGCGGCATCAGCACGAAGCTGATCTGTTGTCGCTCATCGAAATGCAAAACACCAAGCTCAACAGTAGCGACCTTCACTTGGAGGAGATTCATCACCGAGTAAAAAACAGTCTGCACCTGGTGAATACCCTGCTACTGCTCCAAGCAAACATTACGCCCGATGAAGCCGTGAAGCTGCAGCTGCAGACCGCTGCGAGCCGCGTGGTCACCATTGCAAGCGTGCACGAGCGGTTGTACCAGGCTGCGGGAGAGCGAGATGTCCTGGCAGGCGATTACCTCCGCGCTTTGCTGGGTGACCTGGGCAAGGCATTGGGCGACAGAGCTATTGCACTGGATGCTGACGATTTTTTGCTCCCGCCCGAGCGAATGGCGCCGCTAGGCCTGGTGATCTCTGAGCTCATCACCAATGCCTTGAAGTACGGTAAAGGCAGGATTGAGGTGAAGGTCAAGCATGTCGATGACCACGCCCTCATTACAGTGAGTGATGAAGGTGATGGCTTTCCCGAACATTATCCCAAGCCAAGCGGTACGGGCCTGGGAATGCGCCTTGTCAAAGGTTACTCAGGCTATGGCAACGCCGCCACTCATGTAGATCGGTCGGAAGCGCACAGTACGATTCATGTGCGCTTCAAACTGTGAAGCCTACCTCGCCAGAAGCGAAGCGAGGCCAGTGGTGAACGAAAGCTCCTCAAAATAGAGGCGAGCTCGTCCGGCCCTTGGCTCAGGCATAGTGCCGCAGTATGCGTTGCAATCATCCGATGGCTAACCTGCTTCCTTCCTGTACAAAATGCGTAAGTTCTATCGGTATTTTTGCCAATTGTCCGATAGCGGCTGCCAGTCACCGTACTCCCATTGAATAGCCGTACCGCTTTGCTATGGTTGAAGTCTCATATAAGACTAAAGTCGTAGGAGGGCGGCATGCGTATTCGAGGTGATGTTTTTTGGGATTGGGCGGATCCAGTGCTTCATCATCGTACCTATGACGAGGAGCTCGATGACGGCACGACTATCGATGTTCAAGTCAGGCTTTCGCGAACGGGGCAGACGCAAATGTTCATCGGTGTGTACGCCGGTTGTGGGATGGCGTTACACGAAGAAGCCTTCAATTCGAGACCGGGTGAGTCGATGACTCGGGCATTGGCGTGGGGAGTGGGGCGTGCAAGACGACTCGCGACCGATCAGTTGCCTGCGGTGAAGAGAGTGGCTTAGATCGAAGCCCTCCATTTTGGTGGTCGTTCTCATCAACTGGGCGACCACCCCCACCTCTATAGTTCTGCCGAGTAAGGAAGTCTTGGCTCGCTTGTTCGTAGTCTTCTAGCAGTTGAATGCTCGCGTTCGGGTGTTCGTTGACTGGATTGTGGAGCGGTTATCTGACCGGATGCCATCATCAGGAAACAGCCAATCGGAAGGCTGGGCGGGGCGGAAGAAGTAGCGGCTGCGGTACTGTTTCTTTGTAGCGACGCTGCAAGTTTCATCGTCGGCGTGGCTCTGCCCGTTGACGGCGGATATACCACGATATGAACGCCTATTTCGCATCCACTGAAGGCAAGTTCGCCGGATGCTTACCAAACACCTCGCCGCCGTTCAGGCCATTTCGATGTGTAACGCAGCTGAATTGGCGGGAGGGATGATGACCGATGCTTCGATCCCCTCAGGAGGTAAATGACTCGGAGTGGTTGGTGTGTGCAATGACACGAAGAGGTAGGTGTGCAAATGTGCTCAATGGTGCTAGTGAAGGCTGACTTGCTCTCTTTCGCACATTTAGTGGGTAGGTTACGAATGACAGTTGATGCCATGTGGCAACCCGTCTATCCCGAGCAGGCAGCCGTTGAGTGATTTTGGATGTCCATGCTATATCGCTCTCGAGATCTACGCTATGCATCCAACGACACCAGACGGACGCTATTTTGTTGTCAAAGGCCGGCTCTGGCGCTGCACGAACCCCTCACTGAGTGAAGGCGAGCGGCAACGCCTTGTGCATGACCTGATGGATGCGCGACGAGATGTTAAAAGGGCCAAGCGCGTTGACGACTCGAGCATGCTCAACTCTGCGCGTGCGCGAGTGAAAGCTGCAAAAGTGGACTTGGGCGAGCGGGGGGCCGTTTGGTGGGGCGACGGCAGCCCTGATTACACTCGATGCCGGGTACACCTTTCGCCTTATGCTGATTGGTACAACGCTTTAGATGCCACAAAGGGTCAGCAATGTACGTCGAAAAGATCTTCCCACCTCAACAGCTATTAGAGAGGGTGTGGGAGGGTATAAGCGGCCATCATTAATGGACGACTGGCAGCGGCTAAAAGCGAAGCGTGGTCAGTCTTCCTTCGGCACGGTCCAGAAAACCTGCACGCCGCCGTCATCGCGGTGGGCAAGGGTAACGTTGTCGTTTTCAGCGATTTCCTCCAACAGGGTTTCCCAGTCGTCCTGGCTTTCCTGTTCCAGGCGGAAAATCAGCGCCGCACGGCTGCGCTGGGCGGTGGGGCTGTTGATGATCTTCTGGATGCGGACACCCAGCTGTTCATAGCTGCTCGGGGTGGCGGAGGCGGTGCTGGACACAGGAATTTCCTTGTTGTGCTGTATGCACGTACAGTATTTCACTGTAAGTAATTTCGCAACAGCTTGTCAGGAGAAAACAGCACTGGCTTTCCTCGAACGTTCGCACTGGCGCGGCGGGTCTGGTGTAATGGCGGCAATTTACGGAAGCTGCGCATGTATCGATTTTTTTCTCGTTTTCCCTCTTCTACCAGCCTGGTCCTGCTGCTTGCAGGTGGCCTGGGCGCCAATGACGCTGCCAGGGCCAACGCGCCCGATGCAGTTTTCATCGATCCCCTGGTGGTCACCGGCGCCTATGCGCCGACCAGCACGTTCGACCTGCCGTTTTCGGTCGATACCCTTGACTTGTCCCATGGCACCGATGGCCAGCTTGGCGTCAACCTCTCGGAGGTACTGACCAAGGTGCCGGGGTTGGTGGTGCAGAACCGCCAGAACTATGCCCAGGACCTGCAGATTTCCTCGCGGGGCTATGGCGCACGCTCGGCCTTCGGTGTGCGTGGCATCAAGCTGCTCAGCGATGGTATTCCCGCCAGTACCCCCGATGGCCAAGGGCAGGCGGCCACACTGAACCTGGACGTGGCCGAGCGCATCGAAGTGCTGCGCGGCCCGGCCGCGACGCTGTATGGCAGCAACGCTGGCGGGGTGATCCAGATGTTCAGCCGCGACGGCCAGGGCCCGGCCCGTGTGGGCGCCGAAACCACCTTTGGTAGCGACGGTTTCAACAAGAACCACCTGTCCGCCGAGGGCGGTACCGACACCGCCGGTTTCGTGCTGGATGCCTCGCGGCTGGACACCGATGGCTACCGCGACCACAGTGCCGCACGCCGCGACCAGACCTTTGCCAAGGTCAACTTCAAGCCCGACGCCGATTCGCGCATGGCGCTGATCTACAGCAGCCTGGAGCAGAACAACACGCAAGACCCGTTGGGGCAGACCTGGGACGCCTACAAGCACGACCCGCGCTCCACTGCCGCAGTGGCGCAAACCTACAACACGCGCAAGAGCATCGACCACCAGCAACTGGGCATGAACTACGAGCGTTACTTTGGCGAGGCCACCTTGCAGTTCAACCTGTACGCGGGGCAACGCAGCGTCGTGCAGTACCTGTCCATTCCCAGAACGGTGGTCTCCAACAGTCAGCGTGGCGGTGGCGTGGTCGACTTCGACCGCGAATTCCACGGCGGCACCTTGCGCTGGATCCAGCCGGTTGCCGACGCGCCCGGCAACCTTACCTTCACCGTCGGTGCCGATTACGACCAGAGCAAGGATGACCGCCGCGGCTACCAGAACTTCAGTGGCGACCAGCTGGGCGTGAAAGGCGAGCTGCGCCGGGACGAGCAGGACACCGCCACCAGCCTGGACCCGTACCTGCAGGCGCATTGGGAAATCGGCAACTGGACCAGCGAACTGGGGCTGCGTTACAGCACCATGAAAATGCGCGTCGACGACCACTACCTGGCCAATGGTGATTCCAGTGGTTCGAAGAAGTACCAGCAGGCCACGCCGTCACTGTCGGTGATGTACGCGTTCACACCGGACCTGCGCGGCTACGTGAGCGTTGGCAAAGGCTTCGAAACCCCCACCCAGGCAGAAATGGCCTACGCACCGGGCGAAGTCGAAAGCTTCAACTTCGGGCTCAAGCCTGCCACCAGCATGCAGTATGAAGTGGGCGTGAAGTATCGGTTGAACGCGCGCACGCGGCTGAATGCGGCGATGTACGAGATTCAGACCGATGATGAAATTGTCGTCGACCGTTCTACGGACGGCCGCACCAGTTACCGTAATGCCGGTCGCACCGTGCGGCGTGGCTTCGAGGCGAGCCTGCAGAGTGACTTGAGCGAGCAGTGGCAGGCGACGGTGGTGTACACGCGCACCGATGCGCGCTACGCCGAAGGTGTCAGCCAGGCCATCGAACGTGGCAACCGCTTGCCGGGCGTGCCGCTAGACAACTTGTATGGCGAGCTGGTGTGGAAGCCGGTTGCGTCGGTGAGCATGGGGCTTGAAGGGCAGTACCGCAGCAAGGTGTATGTGGACGACAGCAACGACGCCAAGGCGGCACCGGCGTATGCCGTGTTCAACTGGCGTACGCGCTTTGAACAGCATGTCGGAGCTTGGACGTTCCACCAACTGGTGCGCCTGGACAACCTGTTTGATCGGCAGTATGTGGGCTCGGTGATTGTCGGGGATAGCAACGGGCGATACTACGAGGCCGCGCCTGGGCGTTCGTGGTATGCGGGGGCGGGGTTGGAGTATCAGTTCAGGTAGGGGGCTGGCTTTGAAGCTTGCTCTGACAACTGTAGGAGCGGCTTTAGCCGCGAACACCGGCGCAGCCGGTGCCATGCGCCGCGTTGGGTTCTTCGCGGGCATGCCCGCTCCCACAGAGACCGCGCCGGATGAAAACCCGCTCGGCCAACCCGCTCAAGGTCATTTAACATAGTGGCATCGTTACCCTGATCCCGGAGCCAGCCCCATGAGCATCACCCACTTCCGCCAGCCTGTCGTCGCCGATGCCGAGCGCTGTTACGCGATCGAGATCGGCGCCTACGAGGGCGATGAAGCGGCCACGCTGGAGAAGATTCGCACGCGCATCAGCCAATACCCGCAAGGCTTCCTGTTGCTCGAAGACGCGCATGGCATCGTCGGTTTCATCAACAGCGGCTGTGCCCATGAAGTGGTGATGTCCGACGAGGCGTTCAAAGAGCTGATCGGGCATGACCCGGTAGCGCCCAACGTGGTGATCATGTCGGTGGTGGTCGACCCTGCTCACCAGGGCAAGGGTTACGCCAAGCGGCTGATGAATGCGTTCATCGCGCAGATGACGGCGCAGGGCAAGCAGACCATTCACTTGATGTGCAAGGAACAGCACGTCGAGCTGTACCGCAAGATGGGTTACCAGTACGTGCGGCCTTCACCTTCCGACCACGGCGGTATGGCTTGGCATGAGATGGTCATGAGTCTTTAAGCTGAAAGGCCGGCGGTGCCTGGCACCGGCTTTGCCGGTGTTCGCGGCTGAAGCCGCTCCCACAGGTTTGGGGTTTGATCAAGGTCCGCAGGGCAGTAATGAGGCCTCAGCAGCCGGCGGCTGCTGAGGTTGCTGCTGAATCAGTATTCCCAGAAAATCCGCTGCAGCTCTTTGCTGTCCTGGGTCTTGGTCATTGCCACCATCGCCAGGATCCGCGCCTTCTGCGGGTTCAAATCATGGGCCACGACCCAGTCGTTCTTGTCATCCGGCTGTTCGGCGTTGCGCAGCACGAAACCACCCTGGTTGACGTGCGACGAGCGAATGATCTGCACCCCGTTCTTGCGCAGTTCCTGCAGCGCCGGCACCACCCGCGACGACACCGAACCGTTGCCGGTACCGGCATGGATCAGCGCCTTGGCGCCGTTTTGTGCCAGTGCCTTGTAGGCGGTGTCGGTGACGTTGCCATAGCCATAGGCGATGTCCACCTGCGGCAGGCTGCTGATCTGCTTGATGTCGAACTCGGAGTTGACCGTGTGGCGCTTGGCCGGCAGGCGGAACCAGTACGATTTGCCTTCCACGACCATGCCCATCGGGCCCCAGGCGCTCTTGAAGGCTTCGGTCTTGATGTTGACCGACTTGCTCACGTCACGACCCGACTGAATCTCGTCGTTCATGGTCACCAGCACGCCCTTGCCCCGCGACTGCTTGTCGCCGGCCACGGCCACGGCGTTGTACAGGTTGAGCATGCCATCGGCGGACATGGCGGTGCCCGGGCGCATCGAGCCGACTACCACGATCGGCTTGTCGGTTTTCTCGACCAGGTTGAGGAAGTAGGCGGTTTCTTCCAGGGTGTCGGTGCCGTGGGTGATGACGATACCGTCAACGTCGTTGCTCTCGGCCAGCTCGGCGACGCGTTTGCCCAGTTTCAGCAGGTCGTCGTTGCTGATGCTTTCCGAGGCGATCTGCATGACCTGCTCGCCGCGCACGTTGGCAATGTCGGCCAGTTCCGGCACGCCGGCGATCAGCTTGTCGATGCCCAGCTTGGCGGCCTGGTAGGTGGCGCTGTTGGCGGCGCTGGCGCCGGCGCCGGCAATGGTGCCGCCGGTGGCGAGGATGACCACGTTGGCCAGCTTCTGCTGGGTTTCGGCTTCCTTGGCCGAGGCGGTGGTTGGCAGGATCAGCAGCAGGGCGAGTGCGCTGGGGGCGAAGGTTTTCAGTGCGGCATTCATCGTTATTGTTCTCTCTCTTCCTAGTGAGATGGTTTTGAATCGCGCAGGGTTGCAGGCATCTTTCATACCAAGCCTGTGCGCGTTGCTTGTGTAGGAGCGGCCTTGCGTCGCGATGGGCTGCGCAGCGGCCCCAAAATACGGGCTGCAGCACAGATCGCCGGGGCTGCTGCGCACCCCATCGCGACGCAAGGTCGCTGCTACAAGGGGCAGTATTCCATTCGTGAATCCGAACAAGCATAGGAAAAGGTGTTCGGTTTTTCGGAAAAATTCTGGATAATCAACGCCAGCAGAATTTGGCCTCCGACAGCCAAACGGATTTGACAAACCCCGGTCCTGTTTCCATAGTTAGGTACCGCAAACGTTTGCGATCCGATAAAAAAACAAGATTCGGAGTCATCGTCCATGAAACTGCCGTTCCCCGGTCGTCTGCTGGCCCTCGCTGTCGTTTCCTCTCTGTCCCTGGCTTTGCCGTTATCGGCTGCCCATGCCGAGGACAAGCCCAAGGTTGCCCTGGTCATGAAGTCGCTGGCCAACGAGTTCTTCCGCACCATGGAGGACGGCGCCAAGGACTACCAGAAAACCCACGCCAATGAATTCGAGCTGATCGCCAACGGCATCAAGAACGAAACCGACACCGGCGAACAGATCCGCATCGTCGAACAAATGGTCAATTCAGGCGCCAAGGCCCTGGTGATCGCCCCGGCCGATTCCAAGGCGCTGGTGTCGGCGGTGAAGAAGGCCATGGACAAAGGCGTGGTGGTGATCAACATCGACAACCGCCTGGACCCTGAACTGCTCAAGAGCAAAGGCATCAGCGTGCCCTTCGTCGGCCCCGACAACCGCAAGGGCGCACGCCTGGTCGGCGACTACCTGGCCAGCCAGAAGCTCAAGGCCGGCGACCAGGTCGGCATCATCGAAGGCGTGCCGACCACCACCAACGCCCAGCAGCGCACCGCCGGCTTCAAGGACGCCATGGAAGCCGCGCAAATAAAGATCGTCTCGGTGCAAAGCGGCAATTGGGAAATCGACAAAGGCAACGCCGTCGCCGCCTCCATGCTCAACGAATACCCCGACCTGAAAGCCCTGCTGGCCGGCAACGACAGCATGGCACTTGGCGCCGTGTCGGCCGTGCGCGCCGCCGGCAAGACCGGCCAGGTGCAGGTGGTGGGTTACGACAACATCAACGCCATCAAACCGATGCTTGCCGATGGCCGCGTGCTCGCCACCCTCGACCAGGCCGCCAGCCAGCAGGCGGTGTACGGCATCCAGGCCGCACTGAAAATGGTCAACGGCGAAAAGCCTGACGTGGATGCCGACAACGTCATCCAGACCCCGGTCGAACTCATCACCAAAAAGCCCTGACACTCAGGAGAAACGGCCATGCCTGCACCGGCCAACGAAGTGGTGCTCGCCGCCAGCGGCCTGGGCAAGACCTACGCCCAGCCGGTGCTGGGCGAGGTCAGCCTGACCCTGCGGGCCGGCGAAGTGCTGGCCCTGACGGGCGAAAATGGCGCGGGCAAGAGCACCCTGTCCAAGCTGATCAGCGGCCTGGAGAACCCTACCACCGGGCACATGACCTACCGTGGCCAGGCCTACGCGCCGGCCAGCCGCCGCGAGGCCGAGCGCCTGGGCGTGCGCATGGTCATGCAGGAACTGAACCTGCTGCCGACCCTGACCGTGGCCGAGAACCTGTTCCTGGGCAACCTGCCCAGCCGCTTCGGCTGGATCGGCCACAAGCGCCTGCGCCAGTTGGCCAGCGCCGCCATGGCCCAGGTCGGGCTGGAGGCCATCGACCCGGACACCCCGGTCGGCGAGCTGGGTATCGGCCACCAGCAGATGGTCGAGATTGCCCGCAACCTGATCGGCGACTGCCATGTGCTGATCTTCGACGAACCCACCGCCATGCTCACCGCGCGCGAGGTGGAGCTGCTGTTCAGCCAGATCGAGCGCCTGCGCGAGCGCGGGGTGGCCATCGTCTACATCTCGCACCGCCTGGAAGAGCTGCAACGCGTGGCCCAGCGCATCGTCGTGCTGCGCGACGGCAAGCGGGTGTGCGACGAGCCGATCCAGCGCTACAGCAGCGCCGAGCTGGTCAACCTGATGGTCGGCCGCGAACTGGGTGAGCATATCGACCTGGGCCGCCGGCAGATCGGTGCGCCGTTGCTCAAGGTCGACAACCTCAGCCGCAGCGACAAGGTGCGTGATGTGTCGTTCGAAGTCAGGGCAGGGGAGATCTTTGGCATTTCCGGGCTGATCGGCGCCGGCCGTACCGAGCTGTTGCGCCTGATCTACGGCGCCGACCGCGCCGACAGCGGCAGCATTGCGCTCGGCCAGCCGCCGCAACCTGTCACCGTCGACTCGCCCAAAGCCGCCGTGCGTGCCGGCATTGCGCTGATTACCGAAGACCGCAAAGGCGAAGGCCTGCTGCTGACCCAATCGATCAGCGCCAATATCGCCCTGGGCAACCTGGGCGCCGTGTCACGGGCCGGTGTGCTCGATGGCGAGGCGGAAAGGGCCTTGGCCGAACGGCAGATCCAGGCCATGCGCATTCGCAGTGCCGGCGCCCAGCAGGTGGTCGGTGAGCTGTCTGGGGGCAACCAGCAGAAGGTGGTGATCGGCCGCTGGCTGGAGCGCGACTGCCAGGTGCTGCTGTTCGACGAACCCACCCGTGGCATCGATGTAGGCGCCAAGTTCGACATCTATGGCCTGCTGGCCGAGCTGGCGCGCCAGGGTAAAGCTTTGGTGGTGGTGTCCAGTGACCTGCGCGAGCTGATGTTGATCTGCGACCGCATCGCCGTGCTCTCGGCCGGTCGGCTGATCGACACCTTCGAGCGTGACCAGTGGACCCAGGACCAGTTGCTGGCCGCCGCCTTCGCCGGTTATCAGAAACGTGACGCGCTGCTGCATGAAGCAGCCCCCAGGATGGAAGCATGAAAACCACCCCGCTCGACAGCCAAAGCGCCGCCCCCGTGCGCCGCACTGGCACCTATTTTGGCCTGGGCACCTACCTGGGCCTGGCCGGCGCGTTATTGGCGATGGTCGTGCTGTTCTCGTTCCTCAGCAGCCACTTCTGGTCGTACAGCACCTTCAGCACCCTGGCCAACCAGATCCCTGACCTGATGGTGCTGGCGGTGGGCATGACCTTCGTGCTGATCATCGGCGGCATCGACTTGTCGGTGGGCTCGGTGCTGGCGTTGGCCGCCTCTGCTGTGAGCGTGGCGATGCTCGGCTGGGGCTGGGGCGTGCTGCCCTCGGCGCTGCTGGGCATGGCCGTGGCGGCGCTGGCGGGCAGCATCACCGGGGCTGTCACCGTGGCCTGGCGCATCCCGTCGTTCATCGTCTCGCTCGGCGTGCTGGAAATGGCCCGCGGCCTGGCCTACCAGTTCACCGACTCGCGCACCGCGTATATCGGCGACGCCTATGCCTGGTTCTCCGACCCGGTGGCCTTTGGCATCTCGCCGGCCTTCATCATCGGCTTGCTGGTGATTGTGCTGGCCCACCTGGTGCTGACCCGCACGGTGTTCGGCCGCTACCTGATCGGCATTGGCACCAACGAAGAGGCCGTGCGCCTGGCCGGCATCGACCCGCGCCCGTACAAGGTGCTGGTGTTCGCCCTGATGGGCCTGCTCGCCGGCCTGGCCGCGCTGTTCCAGATTTCGCGGCTGGAAGCGGCCGACCCCAATGCCGGCTCCGGCCTGGAGCTGCAGGTGATCGCCGCCGTGGTGATTGGCGGCACCAGCCTGATGGGCGGGCGCGGCTCGGTCATCAGTACCTTCTTTGGCGTGCTGATTATTTCTGTGCTGGCCGCAGGGCTGGCGCAGATCGGTGCCAGCGAACCGACCAAACGCATCATCACCGGGGCGGTGATCGTCATCGCCGTGGTGCTCGACACTTACCGTAGCCGGCGTGCAGGCCGGCGGAACTGACAACATGGCAACCATTAAAGATGTCGCGGCATTGGCGGGTATTTCCTACACCACCGTGTCCCATGTATTGAACAAGACCCGACCGGTCAGCGAACAAGTGCGGCTGAAAGTGGAGGCTGCCATCATCGAACTGGATTACGTGCCCAGTGCGGTGGCGCGTTCGCTGAAGGCGCGCAGCACGGCCACCATCGGCCTGCTGGTGCCCAACAGCGTCAACCCGTACTTCGCCGAGCTGGCGCGGGGCATCGAAGACGCCTGCGAACGCAACGGCTATTGCGTGATCTTGTGCAACTCTGACGACAACCCGCAGAAGCAGCGCAGCTACCTGCGCGTGCTGCTGGAAAAGCGCATCGACGGCCTGGTGGTGGCTTCGGTAGGCCAGGACCGCGACCTGCTGCAAAGCCTGGCCAGCGTGCGCACGCCCATGGTCATCGTCGACCGCGAACTGGAAGGCGTGGATGCCGACCTGGTGCGCATCGACCATGAGCAGGGCGCTTACCTGGCTACCCAACACCTGCTGGAGCTTGGCCATCGTGACATCGCCTACATCGGCGGCCCGGCCGAAACCGGGGTGACCCAGCTGCGCCTGAGCGGCTTTCGCCGAGCCATGGCCGAAGTGCAGGCGCCGGTGCTGGGCAGCCGCGTGCTGCACTGCGACTTCACCAGCCCCGGCGGGCATGCAGCAGCGGCGCAGGTGCTGGAGGGCAAGCGGCCTACGGCGATTTTTGCCGGCAACGACATGATCGGTTTTGGCGTGCTGCGTGCGGCTGCCGAACGCAATATCAACGTACCCGGCGAGCTGTCGGTGATCGGCTTTGACGACATCGAACTCAGTCGCTACGTGTACCCACCGCTGACCACGGTTGGCCAGTCGATCCGCGAGCTGGGCGAGAGCGCCGCCTCGCTGCTGCTGACGCGCATCGGTACACCCCGGCAGGGCGCAGCGGAGCAACGCATTGTTGCCCCGCGCATCGTCCTGCGCGAATCCACCGGGCCACGCCCGGCCCTGTTCAACGATTACCGCTAACGCTAAGGAAACAGCATGAATGCCAAGGTCGTGGTGGTCGGTAGCCTCAATATGGACCTGGTGGCCCGCGCCCAGCGCCTGCCCCGGGCTGGTGAAACGCTCCCCGGCGAAAGTTTTTTCACCGTGCCGGGCGGCAAGGGTGCCAACCAGGCGGTGGCGGTGGCGCGGCTGGGCGGCAGTGTGGCGATGATCGGCAACGTTGGCGACGATGACTATGGCCGGCAACTGCACCGGGCGCTGTATAGAGAGGGTATCGACTGCCAGGGCGTCAGCACCTGCCCGGGCGTGTCCAGCGGGGTCGCCCTGATCACCGTGGATGCTGCCAGCCAGAACTGCATTGTCATCATCCCGGGTGGCAATGGCCTGCTATCGCCCCAGTCGGTGCAGCGTTTCGATGCGTTGTTGCAGGCGGCCGAGGTGGTCATCTGTCAACTGGAAGTGCCGGCCGAGACCGTGGCCTGGACCTTGGCCAGGGGGCGCGAGCTGGGCAAGCAGGTGATCTTGAACCCGGCGCCCGCCACCGGCCCGTTGCCGGCGGATTGGTTCGCGCACATCGATTACCTGACGCCTAACGAAAGCGAGGCCGAGGCCCTGACCGGCATCCCGGTCACCGACCAGGGCAGCGCCCTACGTGCTGGCGCGCGCTTGCTGCAACTGGGCGCGGGTAAAGTGATCATCACCCTGGGCGCGCAAGGGGCCTTGCTGGTGACTGCTCAGGGCCATCAGCATTATCCGGCGCCCGTGGTGCAGCCGCTGGACACTATCGCGGCTGGCGACACCTTCATTGGCGGCTTTGCTGCCGGCCTGGTGCGCGGGCTGGAGGAGGGCGAAGCCATTGCCTTCGGCCAGCGTGCGGCGGCGCTGTCGGTTACCCGCGCAGGTGCGCAGCCATCGATCCCCTACCTGGCGGAGCTTGCGCCATGAAGAAAACCCCGCTGCTGAACATTGCCCTGTCGCGGACCATTGCCGGCATGGGGCATGGCGACATCCTGGTGATCGGCGATGCCGGGTTGCCGGTGCCGCCGGGTGTCGAGCTGATCGACCTGGCGATTACGCCAGGTTTGCCGGACTTCGCCAGCGTGTTGCGGGTGGTGTTGAGCGAATTGCAGGTAGAGCGGCATGTGCTGGCTGAAGAAATGCAGAACGTGGTGCCGCCGGCGCTGGTCGAGATTGAACGTTTGAAAGGCAAGTTGGGCAAGCGCGAGTGGCTGAGCCATGAGGATTTCAAAGTGCTGTCGCGCAGTGCCCGGGCGGTGGTGCGTACCGGAGAATGCCAGCCGTACAGCAACATTGCCCTGATTTCCGGGGTTACGTTCTGACAGCTGATACGCCATTGTCCAGGCCAGCCCGTTCCCCTGTAGGAGCGGCCTTGTGTCGCGATGGGGCGCGAAGCGGCCCCGGCAATTGATGCTGCGAAGCTGAAAATCTGGGGCCGCTTCGCGCCCCATCGCGACACAAGGCCGCTCCTACAGGGATCGCGGTGTGCTTGTGACATTTGATTTGGCAACAAGGAGTGCCCACCCCATGCTCAAACCCTTGCTACAAGGACTCGCCTTCATGGCCACCGCCACCACCCTGCAGGCTGCTCCGATCGACCTGATCATCGACATCGACCCCGGCGCCGACGACGTGGTCGCGCTGTTCCTGGCCATGGCCTCGCCCGAAGACCTCAACATCCGCGCCATCACCACCGTAGCCGGCAACGTGCGCCTGGATAAAACCTCGCGCAACGCCCGCCTGGCCCGTGAATGGGCCGGCCGCGAAGACATCCCTGTCTACGCCGGCGCCGGCCGCCCGCTGGTGCGCACGCCCATCTACGCCGCCGACGTCCACGGTGAAGAAGGCCTGGCCGGCGTTCAAGTTCACGAACCGAAAGCCCCGCTGGCCCAAGGCAACGCCGTGCAATACCTGGTCGATACCCTCGGCACCGCCAAACCCCGCAGCATCACCGTGGCCATGCTCGGCCCGCAGACCAACCTGGCGCTGGCACTGGTCCAGCGCCCGGACATCGCCAAGGGCATCAAGGAGGTGGTGGTCATGGGCGGTGCGCATTTCAACGGCGGCAACATCACCCCGGCGGCGGAATTCAACCTCTACGCCGACCCGCATGCCGCCGAAGTGGTACTGGCCAGCGGCGTGCAGCTGACCTACCTGCCGCTGGACGTCACCCACAAACTGCTGACCAGCGACGCCCGCTTGAAGCAACTGGCGGCGGTAAACAACCAGGCCAGCAAGCGCGTGGTGGACATTCTCAACGTTTACGTCACCCACGACATGGACCTGTACGGCATGCCCGGTGGCCCGGTGCACGACGCCAGCGTCATCGCCTACCTGCTAAAACCCGAGCTGTTCAGCGGCCGGCGCATCCATATGAGCATCGACAGCCGCGAAGGCCCGACCTTCGGCCAGACCATCGCCGACTGGTACGGCGTGCTCAAGCAGCCGGCCAACGTGCTGTGGGTGGAGCAGGGCGATGCCCAAGGCCTGTTCGACCTGCTCAGCGCCCGGTTGGCGCGATTGCAATAGCCGCGTGCGGCGCGTAGCGCTCCAGCACTTGCTCGATGAAGCTGCGCGCCGCCTCGGCGCCGCGATCGCGTACCAGCAGGTCGATGCCGATCAACAGCAACTCCTCTGGTGTGCCAGGGCTGTACGCGCTCTGGCCCTCGGCCCACTTGACCTTGATATCGGCATCGATGCTGTGGCTGCTCATGAAAAGCTCTCGCTAGGGGCCCGGAACGAAGGGATGAACACTGACCCTGGTGTTCGATGGAGGCGGGATGCGCTCCACTTCTTGCAGCAAATCATGGCTTTGCGCCAGTGAGCCTGCCCGCTAAGCATATGGCAAACGCAGCGGGTTGTGCAAAATCCGGTCACGATTGCTTTTCGCCTCGCTGCTACAGTTCAGGCAGACTTGACCGGTTTTGCAACAAATGATGAGCGGAACTGTCCGATCAGGCAGTTCCCAGACCGATTTAGGAGGCTTCATGTTCCGTACCCGTGCTTACCTGGCAACCCTGGCGGTGGCTGCTGTCCTGGCTGGTTGCAGCACTGGTGGCAACGCTGGCGGTGGCGCAGCACCGGCCACCCCGGCAGGCAACGATGGCCGCTGCGAAGCCAGCGGCGCCGACTTTGCCATTGGCAAGCCGGCCAGCGCCGACCTGCTGGAGCAGGCACGCAAGGCCAGCGGCTCGCAGATGGCGCGCATTCTCAAGCCGCACGACGTGGTTACCCTGGAGTACCGCTCCGAACGCCTGAACCTGAATGTGAATGAGCAAGGTGTGGTGACACGCGTCAACTGCGGTTGATGCCCGGTGCTGCGCAGGCCTCAAGGCTGACACGATCCCTGCCTGTAGGAGCGGCCTTGCGTCGCGATGGGGCGCGCAGCGGCCCCGGCCATTTATGCTACGAAGCTGAATCTGGGGCCGCTTTGCGGCCCTTTCGCGACACAAGGCCGCTCCTACAAGAGTAAGCCGCGCCTGCAGAAGCTGCATAGCTGGCAAACCCGCATAAAAAAACCCGCCACAAGGGCGGGTTTTTTTACAGCTATCCGAATTACTCCGGACGAACCTGTGCAGCCTGCATGCCCTTCTGGCCGCGCTCGGCGACGAAGGAAACAGTCTGGCCTTCTTTCAGGCTCTTGAAGCCGTCAGATTCGATGGCTTTGAAGTGTACGAACAGGTCGTCGCCGCCGCCTTGTGGGGTGATGAAGCCGAAGCCTTTCTCATCATTGAACCATTTGACGGTGCCGGTTTGGCGATTGGACATGGGGTGAATCTCCAGACATTTAATTTTTCAGAGGTGCAATTGCAGCGGAAGCTGCCCAGCACGGAGTACATCATAGTCTAATTCTGCGCATCTAGCCCCTATTACCTTCGCCGGATCTTGATTCAGCTCAAAGAATCGTCAACCCGGGCCGGCTTTAAGGTTTCAGCTCTTCGGCGCGCAGGCCTGTTTCACAACGGTTTGCGCCTTCTGCATCAGCTTGGCGTCCACGCCATCCTGGCTGTCCAGGTCGGCGATCTCGGCGTCGGTGAAATTCTTCTTGATGGCTTGGGCGCCACAGTCGCAGTGTTTTTTCGCAGTCGCAGCGTCAACGCCCTGGCCGCTGGCCACCTGCGTGCACTGGGCCATGTAGCCAGCCTCCTTCCCGGGTGGGAAGTTACCGGCGTTGGCCGCCAGGGGCAGCAGCAGGGCGCCAGCGGCCGCCAGGGCCAGAAGAGACGGAACTCGCATAACCAGTTACTCCTTGGGTTAAGGTCTCATCAAGAGTAGGTTGCTTCCCAAAGTCTGATAGGACTTTTTCCGCGTTAGTTCACCCGAAAGATGTAATTGCCAAATATTTCTGCCTGGGGTGCAACCCGCGTGCTAGCATGCTCGGCTTGTGGTCGCGCCGTTGCCGGCCGCCGCTATCTTTATTTCTTTCCAGTCACTCTGGTTCGTCCCTGGCAAGCCGAAAGGCTTCTGCCACTGTGAGGCAGGCTTCCTTTAAAGGAAGGCAGGTCGGATCTTGTACTGGCTCATCCCAACCCACGTGACCTTTGGTAGGGGTCACCACTAGGAGAGGAGGCGCCATGCCCGTTATTACTCTTCCCGATGGCAGTCAACGTTCGTTTGATCACGCCGTATCCGTAGCCGACGTAGCCGCATCCATCGGTGCCGGCCTGGCCAAGGCCACCGTGGCCGGCAAGGTCGACGGCAAACTGGTCGACGCCTGCGACCTGATCAGCCACGACGCCACCCTGCAGATCATCACCCCTAAAGATGCAGAGGGACTGGAGATCATCCGTCACTCGTGTGCCCACCTGGTTGGCCACGCCGTGAAGCAGCTGTACCCGACCGCCAAGATGGTTATTGGCCCGGTCATCGACGAAGGCTTCTATTACGACATCGCCTACGAGCGCCCCTTCACCCCTGAAGACATGGCCGCCATCGAAAAGCGCATGATGGAGCTGATCGAAAAAGACTACGACGTGGTCAAGAAGGTCACCCCGCGCGCCGAAGTCATCGACGTGTTCACCGCCCGTGGCGAAGACTACAAGCTGCGCCTGGTCGAAGACATGCCGGATGAACAGGCCATGGGCCTGTACTACCACGAAGAATACGTCGACATGTGCCGTGGCCCGCACGTGCCGAATACCCGCTTCCTCAAGGCATTCAAGCTGACCAAGCTGTCCGGCGCCTACTGGCGTGGCGATGCCAAGAACGAGCAACTGCAGCGTGTGTACGGCACCGCCTGGGCTGACAAGAAGCAGCTGGCGGCCTACATTCAGCGCATCGAAGAAGCCGAAAAACGCGACCACCGCAAAATCGGCAAGCAGCTCGACCTGTTCCACCTGCAGGAAGAAGCCCCGGGCATGGTGTTCTGGCACGCCAACGGCTGGACCGTCTACCAGGTACTCGAGCAGTACATGCGTGGCGTGCAGCGCGAAAACGGCTACCAGGAAATCAAGACCCCGCAGGTTGTCGACCGCATTCTGTGGGAGCGTTCCGGCCACTGGTCCAACTACGCCGAGAACATGTTCACCACCTCGTCGGAAAGCCGTGACTACGCGGTAAAACCGATGAACTGCCCGTGCCACGTGCAGGTGTTCAACCAGGGCCTGAAAAGCTACCGCGACCTGCCGCTGCGCCTGGCCGAGTTCGGTGCCTGCCACCGTAACGAGCCGTCCGGCGCCCTGCACGGCATCATGCGCGTGCGTGGCTTTGTACAGGACGACGCGCACATCTTCTGCACCGAAGAACAGGTGAAGAAAGAAGCCGCCGACTTCATCAAGCTGACCCTGGACGTGTACAAGGACTTCGGTTTCAGCGACATCGCCATGAAACTGTCCACCCGTCCGGCCAAGCGTGTCGGCTCCGAAGAGCTGTGGGACCGTGCAGAAGGTGCACTGGCCGACGCCCTGAACGAGTCCGGCCTTGAGTGGGAATACCAGCCGGGCGAGGGCGCCTTCTACGGCCCGAAAATCGAGTTCACCCTGCGCGACTGCCTCGGCCGTAACTGGCAGTGCGGTACCCTGCAGTACGACCCGAACCTGCCAGAGCGGCTGGATGCCAGCTATATCGCCGAAGATAACAGCCGCGTGCGCCCGGTTATGCTGCACCGTGCCATCCTCGGTTCGTTCGAGCGCTTCATCGGCATGCTGATCGAGCACTACGCGGGCGTGTTCCCGGCGTGGCTGGCCCCGACACAGGCGGTGATCATGAACATCACCGACAAACAGGCCGATTTCGCCCTTGAGGTTGAGAAATCTCTGAACGGTAGCGGTTTCCGTGCCAAGTCGGACTTGAGAAATGAGAAGATCGGCTTTAAAATCCGCGAGCATACTTTGCTCAAGGTCCCGTACCTTTTGGTTATAGGGGACCGCGAAGTCGAAACGCAAACCGTCGCTGTGCGCACTCGCGAAGGTGCAGACCTGGGCTCCATGCCCGTCGCCCAGTTCGCTGAGCTGCTGACACAAGCGGTTTCCCGGCGTGGTCGCCAAGAATCGGAGTAATGACTATTAAGCGTGAAATGAGAAACGATAAGCGTGCTGTACCGAAGGCCCCGATCAACGAGAATATCTCGGCCCGCGAGGTTCGGTTAATTGGCGCAGACGGCGAGCAGGTTGGCATCGTCTCGATTGATGAAGCGCTGCGTATCGCTGATGAAGCGAAGCTGGACCTGGTAGAAATCTCTGCAGACGCGGTACCGCCTGTCTGCAAGGTCATGGACTACGGCAAGCACCTCTTCGAAAAGAAGAAGCAGGCTAACGAAGCCAAGAAAAACCAGAAGCAGATCCAGATTAAAGAAATCAAGTTTCGTCCAGGGACGGAGGATGGGGATTACCAGGTAAAACTACGCAACCTGGTACGTTTCCTTACCGATGGGGACAAGGCCAAGATCTCTCTGAGATTCCGCGGCCGTGAGATGGCCCACCAGGAGCTGGGCATGGAGCTGTTGAAGCGGGTCGAAGCCGACCTCGCCGAATACGGCACCGTTGAGCAGCATCCGAAGATGGAAGGACGCCAGCTTATGATGGTCATCGCCCCCAAAAAGAAGAAGTAATCTCCCGGGCACGGCAGGCCTGATGATTATTGTGTAATTTTTTTCGAATGCGGAGTTCAACATGCCAAAAATGAAAACCAAGAGCGGTGCTGCGAAGCGCTTCCTGAAGACAGCTTCGGGCTTCAAGCACAAGCACGCTTTCAAGAGCCACATCCTGACCAAAATGTCGACCAAGCGTAAGCGTCAACTGCGCGGTGCCAGCTTGCTGCACCCGTCCGACGTGGCAAAAGTCGAGCGCATGCTGCGCGTTCGTTAATTCTGGTTAAGATAGAGGAAGTTACTCATGGCTCGTGTTAAGCGCGGCGTTATCGCTCGTAAGCGTCACAAAAAAATTCTGAAACTGGCTAAAGGTTACTACGGTGCACGTTCGCGCGTATTCCGTGTAGCCAAGCAAGCGGTCATCAAGGCAGGCCAATACGCCTACCGCGACCGTCGCCAGAAGAAGCGTCAGTTCCGCGCACTGTGGATCGCTCGTATCAACGCCGGTGCCCGCACCAACGGTCTGTCCTACAGCCGTCTGATTGCTGGCCTGAAAAAGGCTTCGATCGAAATCGACCGTAAGGTTCTGGCCGATCTGGCAGTGAACGAAAAAGCGGCGTTTGCTGCGATTGTCGAGAAAGCTAAAGCCGTTCTGGCTTAAGTACCCGCGACAATCACCCGGCGGCGCTAGCGGCGCCGGGCATTGAACGTCATCGATAGGGGAAGAGCCTTCAAAGCTCTTCCCCTATTTTCGTATCTGGAGTCTGTACATGGAAAACCTGGATGCGCTGGTCTCTCAAGCCCTGGAGGCCGTGGAGCGCGCTGAAGACATCACTACCCTGGAACAGATCCGGGTCAATTATCTCGGCAAGAAAGGCGAGCTGACCCAGGTGATGAAGACCCTGGGCAACCTGCCAGCCGAAGAGCGGCCGAAAGTCGGCGCGCTGATCAACGACGCCAAAGAGCGCGTTACCGTTGTGCTCAATGCCCGCAAGGCCGCCTTTGAAGAAGCCGAGCTCAGCGCTCGCCTGGCTGCCGAATGCATTGACGTCACCCTGCCAGGCCGTGGCCAGGCCACTGGTGGCCTGCACCCGATCACCCGTACCCTCGAGCGCATCGAGCAGTTCTTCACCCACATTGGCTACGGCATTGCCGAAGGCCCAGAGGTCGAAGACGACTACCACAACTTCGAAGCGCTCAACATCCCCGGCCACCACCCGGCCCGGGCGATGCACGACACCTTCTACTTCAATGCCAACATGCTGCTGCGCACCCACACCTCGCCGGTGCAGGTGCGGACCATGGAGTCCACCCAGCCGCCAATCCGCATTGTCTGCCCGGGCCGCGTATACCGCTGCGACTCGGATATCACCCACTCGCCGATGTTCCACCAGGTCGAAGGCCTGCTGATCGATCGCGATATCAACTTCGCCGACCTCAAGGGCACCATCGAAGAATTCCTGCGCGTGTTCTTCGAAAAAGAACTGGCGGTGCGTTTCCGCCCATCGTTCTTCCCCTTCACCGAGCCGTCCGCCGAAGTCGACATCCAGTGCGTGATGTGTTCCGGCAACGGCTGCCGCGTGTGCAAGCAAACCGGCTGGCTGGAAGTGATGGGCTGCGGCATGGTGCACCCAAGCGTGCTGCGCATGTCCGGCATCGACCCTGAAGAGTTCCAGGGCTTCGCCTTCGGCATGGGCGCCGAGCGCCTGGCCATGCTGCGCTATGGCGTCAACGATTTGCGTCTGTTCTTCGACAACGACCTGCGGTTCCTGGCGCAATTCCGCTAGGCCCAATCGACGCAACTTTCAGGAGAACAGCATGAAATTCAGTGAACAGTGGCTGCGCGGTTGGGTAAACCCGCAAGTCTCCCGTGACGAACTGGTCGCCCGCCTGTCCATGGCCGGCCTCGAAGTCGACAGCGTTACCCCCGCTGCCGGCCAGTTCAGCGGCATCGTCGTGGGCGAAATCCTCGCCACCGAACAACACCCGGACGCCGACAAGCTGCGCGTGTGCCAGGTAACCAACGGCCAGGAAACCTTCCAGGTCGTGTGCGGCGCGCCTAACGCCCGCCCAGGCATCAAGGTACCATTCGCCATGATCGGCGCCGAGCTGTCGGGCGACTTCAAGATCAAAAAGGCCAAGCTGCGCGGCGTCGAGTCGTTCGGCATGCTGTGCTCGGCCGCCGAGCTGGAAATCAGCGAAGAGAACGACGGCCTGCTGGAACTGGCCGCCGACGCCCCGGTAGGCGAAAACATTCGCACCTACCTGAGCCTGGACGACGCCAGCATCGAAATCGGCCTCACGCCGAACCGCGGTGACTGCCTGTCCATCGCCGGCTTGGCCCGCGACGTCAGCGCCCTGTACGACACCCCGGTCACCCGCCCGGTGGTGCCTGCGGTACAACCCGCCCACGACGAAGTGCGCCCGGTTGAAGTCAGCGCGCCGGCTGCCTGCCCACGCTACCTGGGTCGCGTTATCCGTAACGTCGACCTGAGCAAGCCGACCCCCCTGTGGATGGTCGAGCGCCTGCGCCGCAGTGACGTACGCAGCATCGACGCCGCCGTCGACATCACCAACTACCTGATGCTCGAACTCGGCCAGCCGATGCACGCCTTCGACCTGGCAGAAATCAACGGCGGCATTCGTGTACGCATGGCCGAAGAGGGCGAAAAACTCGTCCTGCTCGACGGCCAGGAAGTTGCCCTGCGCGCCGACACCCTGGTCATCGCCGACCACACCCGCGCCCTGGCCATCGCCGGCGTCATGGGTGGCGAGCACAGCGGTGTAAACACCGAAAAAACCCGCGACCTGTTCCTGGAAAGCGCCTTCTTCGAGCCGATTTCCGTTGCCGGTAAAGCCCGTTCCTACGGCCTGCACACCGATGCCTCGCACCGCTACGAGCGCGGCGTCGATTCGCAACTGGCCCGCGAAGCCATGGAACGCGCCACCCAGCTGCTGCTGGACATCGTCGGCGGCGAAGCCGGCCCGATCGTCGAAGCCGTCAGCGAACAGCACCTGCCGCACGTGGCCCCGGTCACCCTGCGTGCCGAACGCATCACCCAGATGCTCGGCATGGAAATGGACCCCGCCCAGGTAGAACAACTGCTCAACGCCCTGGAACTGACCACCAGCAAAGATGGGGAAGGGCAGTGGACCGTCACCGTGCCAAGCCACCGCTTCGACATCAGCCTGGAAGTGGACCTGATCGAAGAGCTGGCTCGCCTGTACGGCTACAACAACCTGCCGGTCCGCTACCCGCAAGCCCGCCTGGCCCCGCAGGGCAAGCCGGAAACCCGCGGTGACCTGCCAACCCTGCGCCGCCTGCTGGTTGCCCGCGGCTACCAGGAAGCCATCACCTACAGCTTCATCGACCCGAAACTGTTCGAACTGTTCAGCCCGGGCGTAGAGCCGCTGCTGCTGGCCAACCCCATCTCCAGCGACATGGCCGCCATGCGTGCCTCGCTGTGGCCAGGCCTGGTCAAAGCCCTGCAGCACAACCTGAACCGCCAGCAAGACCGCGTGCGCCTGTTCGAAAGCGGCCTGCGCTTCGTCGGCCAGTTGGGCGACCTGCAGCAGCAGCCAATGATCGCGGGCGTGATCACCGGCAGCCGCCTGCCAGAAGGCTGGGCCAACGGCCGCGACGGCGTCGACTTCTTCGACGTTAAAGCCGACGTAGAAGCCCTGCTGGGCTACTCCGGCGCCCTGAGCGACTTCACCTTCAGCGCCGGCAAGCACCCAGCCCTGCACCCAGGCCAAACCGCCGCCATCGAGCGCGACGGCAAACTGGTCGGCTACCTTGGCGCCATCCACCCAGAGCTGGCCAAAGCCCTGGGCCTGGACCGCCCGGTGTTCCTGTTCGAGCTGGTGCTGGGCGACGTGGTCGAAGGCCGCCTGCCGAAATTCAGCGAACTGTCCAAGTTCCCGGAAACCCGCCGTGACCTGGCGTTGATCGCAGGCCGTGATGTCGCAGCCAGCGCGGTGCTTGAATTAATTCGTGACAATGCAGGCGAATGGCTCACAGACCTCAGGCTGTTTGATGTCTACCAAGGTAAAGGTATTGATCCTGATAGAAAAAGCCTTGCCGTTGGCTTGACCTGGCAGCATCCATCGCGCACTCTTAACGACGATGAGGTGAACACTACCCTGCAAAACATCCTCACCTCGCTCGAACAAAGGTTGAACACCACGTTAAGGAAATAACGGCATGGGTGCTCTGACGAAAGCTGAGATGGCCGAAAGGCTGTACGAGGAGCTGGGGCTTAACAAGCGTGAGGCCAAGGAGCTGGTCGAGCTGTTTTTCGAAGAAATTCGGCACGCACTTGAAGAGAACGAGCAGGTCAAGCTGTCCGGTTTCGGCAACTTTGACCTTCGCGACAAACGCCAGCGGCCGGGCCGCAACCCCAAAACCGGGGAAGAGATCCCGATCACTGCACGGCGCGTCGTCACCTTTCGTCCAGGGCAGAAGTTGAAGGCCCGGGTTGAGGCCTATGCTGGAACCAAGCCATAACGACGAACTGCCCCCCATACCGGGCAAACGCTACTTCACCATTGGTGAAGTGAGCGAGCTTTGTGCGGTAAAGCCGCACGTGCTGCGGTATTGGGAGCAGGAGTTCGACCAGCTTAACCCTGTGAAGCGGCGGGGGAATCGGCGGTATTATCAGCGCCAAGACGTGCTGATGATCCGCCAGATTCGTGGCCTGCTGTATGACCAGGGTTTCACCATTGGCGGGGCGCGGCTGCGGCTTTCCAGTGATGAGGTTAAGGATGAATCCAGCCAGTACAAGCAGCTGATTCGGCAGATGATTGTTGAGTTGGAGGATGTGCTGGTGGTGTTGAAGAAGTGAGCCTGGGTTTTTCTGATGAATGGAAAATTTTTTGAAAAAAAGCTTTCATTTATCAGGGGGTTAGGGTACATTCTTCAGCGTTCTCGGCAAGATTGAGAACATGCTTCAAGCCCAGTCGGGGCGTAGCGCAGCCCGGTAGCGCACTTGCATGGGGTGCAAGGGGTCGAGTGTTCGAATCACTCCGTCCCGACCATTATTGAAACGAAAAAGCCCAGTCGGTTACGACTGGGCTTTTTCGTGTGGGGAAGAATGTAGCTCTGAAGGGCGGTTCCGCGAGCCGGGGTGAGCTGAAAAAGCTCTGTAGCCGTATGTTTTCATTGTCTAGTGATTAATCAGGTGAATTGCTTGGGATACCAGGTGGAATGCTGCATGTCCTGGTTTTCGATGGCCGGTGCTTCCTAGCTCAGTCCGGCTCAGGCTTGGGAAGTGCGAATGAGCGTGCAAGGTTGCCCTCGACTGGTGGCTAGATGCCGGCCTCACGTTGCCGGCATTGCCACCCGACCGTTACGCTTCGTTAATTTGGTCCATACAGGGGCGACGGCACGGTCGGATAAGCCCTATACACATGCCGAAAAACATTCTCCGCCAGGATTTTGATTTCACCCTCACTGTAGTCATCAACCGGAAGCCCGGTGCTGTCGTCCCACAGGAAGTCATAGATCTTCTGCTTCACGGCGTCGCGCGTGCTTTCCTTCTCGCGCCAGTTCTCGACCCTGAGTCGCTCGGCCTTCAGGGTTTCCAGCAACTCGGCAGAGACCTTCTTGATCTTTGCTGTATCGCCCTTAGAGAGCTGTGGTTTTGAAAGAAGGTCGAACAAGGCGAGAGTTTCTTCATCAAGTCCCTCCTCCATGGCGCGACGTTCTTCTGCACTCAGATCATCAACCAGCTTCAGAAGCGCCTCGAAGGTCTTTTGAATAGTGAGCCGATCTTTCTCAAGATTGTATTCATCGACAAGTTTGTCGTAGTGAGCTTGGAAGTCTGTACGTAGGGGGTTCTTCATCAGCAGGATGTTCAGACGTTTTTCGATGACATCCTTCAGTCCTTGTACAGCGGTGTGCTTGGCCGGAGATTTTGCAAACTCCAGACGCAGCCGTTCAAAATCGATCTTGCTAATATCATAAACCCCAGCCCCCTCACCTGTAGCAGCACGGGTGTGGATTGCGTCATCAACGATCCCGTGAAGCTGACGAATAATGTCGCTGATATCGGCGGCTTCCCGGTCGGCCTGCAAACTCTTGTAGATGATATTGATCGCATCCCTGGCATCGCGCTGCCCATTCACGCCGGGAACATTGATACAGGCCTTGAACTTCTTGAAGACCTCGCGGGCCATAATCTCGAAGCGCTTGCGAGTCTGGTCGTTCTCGTTGACTGCCTCTTTGGCCTCGATGATGGCAGCGTTTCGCGCAAAGCCTGTCTTCTCATTGATGTCTTCAAGGTGGAAGCCCTGGACTTGAAGGAAGTCGCGTACAAAGCCAATGGCTTCGATGAGCTCTGCGAGGAGATCTTCCTTTGGTAAGGTAGGGTCAAGTTCGCCCTCATCATCCCCATGCCCCTCATCCCCGCGACCGGCAAAGGTAGACAGGGCCTGGCGCAGGTTTTTGAGGATGCCGCAGTAATCGACGATCAAGCCATTATTCTTGCATTCCGCAACACGGTTCGCGCGAGCGATGGCCTGCATGAGCGTATGGGCCTGCAAGGGCTTGTCGAGATAAAGGGTGGAGAGAGTTGGTACGTCAAAACCAGTCAGCCACATGGCGCAGACGATAGCCACACGAAACGGGTGCTCTGGCTTTTTGAATGCACTCTCAAGGTCGATACGCTTTCCATCGCCAAGCAGAAAACCCTCTTTCATCAGGCGACGATGCGGCGTGATGTCCAGATCCCATTTACGGAATTTGTTCACCTCGCCTTGTTCTTCGCTTACCACGACGGCGATTTGCGTTTCCCGCATCCAGTCGATCTGGCGACAACGCCAGATATCATCTTGCTCGTCCAGAGCGCTCGGCAGGTCTTTTTCCAGGCGTGTAATGTGCTCTTGCCAGTAGGCATCGATCAGCTTGTGCATGCGCACACAGGTAATCTTGTCGATACAAACAAGCATCGACTTGCCGGTTTCCCAGCCATTGGCGTAATGGCGGACAAAATCCTGTGCAACCTGTTCGAGGCGACTGGTGCTGGTAATGATGTGGTAGTCGCGTTTCAGCTCGCGCTCAAGACGCTGCTGAACGTCGATATCGTCAATCTCCAGCTCTTCAAGCTTGGCAGCGATCTTCTCATTCAGGCCCTTCGGATCGGCAACACTATGTTCGTCGCCGTCCTCGTCAATAAAGCGCAACTGTTCCCCGCGCGCGTCGTAGTAGAGCGGCACGGTGGCGTTGTCTTCCACGGCTCGCTGAAAGTCGTAGGTCGAAACGTATTCTCCGAAGACCTTCTTGGTGATCTCGTCATCCTTGAACAGTGGCGTACCGGTGAAGCCGATGAAGCTAGCACCGGGCATGGCGTTACGCATGTTTAGCGAGAGCGTGCCGTACTGGGTACGGTGCGCCTCGTCAGTGATGACAATAATGTCATCCCGTTCCGAGTAAGGGTTTTCGGGATCGACCTTTTTGTTGAATTTCTGGATCAGCGAAAATACGAAAGCTTTGTGCTGACCCAGCAACTCCTGCAAATGCTCGCCACTGGTGGCACGGCAAGGATCGCGGTCGTTATCCACAACCCCGCACCCGCCGAAGGTCTTGTAGATCTGAGTATCCAGGTCTTCGCGGTCGGTCAGGACGACAAAGGTGTAGTTGCCGCCAAGCTTGCGGTGGACCTTCCGGGCAAAGAACACGATTGAATAGGACTTGCCGGAGCCTTGGGTGTGCCAGAACACCCCAAGCTTGCCAGCGCGTGCTTTACGATCCTTCACAGCATCAATGGCGCGATTAACTCCCAGGAACTGGTGATTCCGGGCAACGATCTTGACGAGTTTTCCAGTGCTCTCATCGAAGAGGATGTAGTTCTCGAAAATGTCCATCAAGTTCGCTTTGGAGCATGTGCCTTTCAGCAGCGTCTCCATATCGACAACGCCGAGGCTGTCTTCATGCAGGCGCTTCCAGTCGTTGAAGTGCTCAAATTTGCTAGAGATCGAGCCGATCTTGGCGTCCACGCCATTGCCCAAGACGATGAACGCATTGTGGTGGAAGAGATGCGGGATGGTGTCCTTGTAATCAGCAAAGTTTTTCTCGTAAGCCGACTTGATGTCCTTATGGACATTCTTGAGCTCCATGAACACGAGCGGGATACCGTTCACGAAACAGACAATATCGGCGCGCCGACGATACAAGTCGCCCTTGACCCATAGCTCCCGCACGACAAGGAAGTGGTTTGCTGACGGGTTATCGAAATCAAAAAGGCGTAGACGCTTTTTGACGCGCTCGCCTCTTTCGTCGCGGAAGCTTATCTCAACGCCGTTCTTATGAAGATTGTCTTTCTCGCGATTGGTCGCCAGTAGCACAGAGCTGCTGCTGTACTCATTCACAATCCGTAATGCGTCTTCATAGGCCTCCATTGGGAGACCTGGATTGAGATCGATGAGCTTCTGCCCGAGGTGGCGGTTCAGTACGACTTCTGTTTCGCTTGTTCGACCGAGGGTGCCTTCCTTGCCTAAAACCTCATACATAGCGTAGATCGACTCATCCCACTGCAAGTCATGCAGTAGGTAGTTAGCGGTCGTCTCTTGCGCCAGATGATCCTCGGTCATTGCATTCATACGGTGATGTCTCCATTCATCAGTCTAGGTAACAGAAGGTCGCGGGCCGACTCAAGCTTAGCATTATATTCTTGAAGCTTTTCAATTTGGGCGCGTATTGGTCGAACTTCTTCCAAGAAGGAATTTAAAACAATATCTGCCGGTCTGAATAGCTTTCTACTGTATGCCATGTCTCGATTCAATCCGGGCACAGCCACATCTGTATTTATGAAGCCCGCATATTGAAGCGCATAATACAGATATAAATTACTTTGCTCACTGGGAATGAAATAAACGGTATCTATTGGCCAGAAATCCTTTTGAGACCAATGCACCGCGCCCACATTTCCTTTTCTGCCCACGATGATAGCTGGCCCTGACACCAAGCTCTTGTGATGACTGCCAACAACGCCACTTGAGCCGTAAACGGGGAAGGCACCTTCAATTCGATCATCTGCCTTTAACGCCTTTCCGTAACTAAGAGTTAAAAAATCGCCTATCTTATCTTTCGCCCACCCTTGTGGAACTCCATCATTATTTACTACATGCTCATGCCCTGGAAACCGAAGATAAACAAACCATTCTTTATATAAAAACCTGGCAGACTCCTCCAGCAACTCAATTCGACGACGATTATTTTCTACAAGCTCGTCATACGCAGATATAAAGTCTGCAATTCTTTTTTGGTCCGCCACATCTTGCGGAACTCTAAATTTTATCGAGAGCAGCTTTCCTTGACTAAGATTATCTTGGGCGGCGCCTTGTGTAAACTGCTTGTACTTAAGCTTTAACTCTGCATCGAAAAGGTATTTTATATAGCGTGCGTCTGCCTTTTCAGGATCAGCTATAAATCCAATAACACTATCTGGGAAGCAGGCCTCTATGGCCAAGATAGAGGTGTCCGCAATATTAGCAGCAATCGTAATGCATAGAGTGCCAATCGGCCATTGCTTACTTTGTGCTAGACCGTCTTCGCTATAGGTCTGTGAATAATTACTAAGGTACAGTCCCGCATGCTTTACATCCCCGGTTTGAACAAACGGATATGGACCACCGTACAAGTGAGCCGCGTCCCTTGGTCGATGCCGAGACTTTCCTCGAGAGACGTATCCCAATTCATCAAGCGAACGTTCAGCCCAGATCATATCCCTAATCCCTGAAAATTGAGGGCGATTTTTTCCGAAAGCCCGACAGCTTCCTCATTCAGCCCTGTCAATTCAATATGAATGTCTCTCAGAGCGTCCTCAAAATCAAAATCCTCATCGACTTCTGCAGGAGCGGCCTCGATATAACGGCCAGGAGTTAGACTCCATTCAGCGCCCTCGATATCTTTTCTAGATACTAGCTGCACCAATCCATCTATATTTCTAAGTTGTCCATCCGGAAAGCGAGACAAAAGCCAGTGCGCTTGTTTGTAAAAGTAACGGACTTGCCTTAGTTGGTCTGCTGCACTTTTTCTTGTGCTCTCTACAATTTTTTTAAGGCTAGTGCGGCGCGGGCCATTAATTAGCGCATAATCCCATAGCGCGCTATTTTTAGCAGAGTGTTCCATCTCGCAAAAATCAACAAGCCGCATACTCAACTTGCAAGCACGATCAATCAGCTTAGTGAGGTCGCGGCATTGTCCAGCGAGACTTGCAAGACAAACTTCGTTCTCAGTAAATTTAACTAGTTCAGCCGCTGTATCATAAGAGTAATCCCCCCACCACTTATGAAGGTCATTTTTTAGAATCTGGAAGCTTGCCCAGTCTGCATTGATTTGCTCAATTATTGTTAAAAGCTCACCATGCAACTCAGCATGCGGCTTGTCGGCCCCCAGCTCTTTATCTAAATAATCAAGAAAAGGAAGGGTTGCAGCATTCAACTGTTTTAACGAGGAAAGAAAATTAGGCACCGGCTCTGCCTGTAACGCTTCCGGACGTTCACAGGCATGTGCCTCAAAAAGAGAGCTATCTATATAACTCTGCACTAATTCAATGAATCGATCACTTTCGCCACGATAAAGCCAAATTATTGAGGTGAGATTTTTCAGCTGCTCTGGACTGAAATCGTATATCTTACGCGTAACTTTGCGATATATATTGCGAGCATCGATCATCAATACTTTATCTTGATGCTCTTTTGGCTTGTTCTTGTTCAGAAACCAAAGTTGGCATGGCACAGCTCGCGTATAAAAGAAATTTCCACGAATATCGATCATCGCATCAACGTGGCCGGTTTTAACCAGTTGCTCACGCACCTTGGCGTCTTCACGCCCGGAACTGGATGCTTGTGACGACATAACAAAACCGGCGCGCCCACGATCGTTCAAATAGCTGTAAAAATATTGAACCCAAAGATAGTTAGCATTAGGGACTTTTTTGCCTTTGTTGATGCCAGGAATGCCAAACGGTAGGCGCGAATCATTTTTTATTTTCTCCGCATCAACCTCGTCAACATTGAAGGGTGGGTTCGCCATTACGTAATCGACATTTCCCCAAAGCCTTTCATGGGGATCGTTGTAATAGGTAATAGCCTGCTCTCCACCGAGAACATTCCCCTCAAGACCATGAACCGCGAGGTTCATTTTACAGAGGCGCGTTGTTACGCGATTTTTCTCGTGGCCGTAGAAGGTGAGTTTGTTCGGATTTTCCTCATGCACTTCGAGAAAGTGAGCACTCTGCACAAACATGCCGCCAGAACCGCAAGCAGGGTCGAAGACGACTCCATGATCTGGCTCCAACACATTAGTAATTAGTTGCACCAAGGAAACCGGCGTAAAAAATTCGCCGCCATCATGTGCGCCTTGCCCTGCGAACTCAGTAAGAAAGTATTCGTAAATACGACCAAAAATATCGCCGGAAGCCTTTTTCAGCTCCTCTGGGTTTAGAGTTCGCAGCAGCAGGCCAAGGACATCATTCGGAATACTACGGTATTCGTTCTTGGGCAGCTGGCCTGCCAAATTGGTGTAATCCTTTTCAATAGACTCCATCGCGCTAGTAATAGCTTCCGCCCGATCATCGGCATCGGTCAGAGCGACGAGGGCGTCGAATTCAGCCTCGTGGTTAAGGAAAATAGCGCCCTTCTGCGAGAAGTCCTCTTTGGTCAAGGCGCGTGTCTTGCCGCCCCGGCTGGGCAGGGTGGCGACGATTTCATCCCTCACCCCCAGGAAGCGGCTGTAAGCGTGACGTAGAAAAATCAGTCCCATCACGGGGAGAAAGTATTCGTTGCTGGCCAGTTCAGAATTGCTGCGAAGGGTGTCTGCTGCCTTCCAAAGCCGCCTTTCAATTGCCTCGATGTTCTCTAACTGAGCCAAAACTCTATCCTTTTGAATAACAGGGGCATGAGGACAGCTCACAGCGCTCCCAGCCTTCAAAATCGCCTGGGTAGCCAATCCTCAAGTAGGCAACGATTTTAATGTTCTTACCCATGTTTTGGTAGCCCGCAATATTGACAGCAACCAGATTTTACGGTCCTTTCAACCGCATGGGCACAAGGGCTATCCCCCCTACATGGGACCGAACTCTAGGTTGGCTACCGGCCATTATTGTGCGTTGCCTGAGGCAGTTAACGGGAATTTGCGGCTGGCCGCGACGGACTTCCAGCCCCTACTCAAAGATCGAAAGCCCATGACGTCTGTAGGCGCCGAGTAATCAGTCGGGCAGTAAGTAGGTAGTAGTACCGAGTAGCCTCGCTTCGATGGCCTACGCGATGTTCGAGAAACCAAACCAAATGTTTTATTTTCCATGCCCAAGGCGTTTCTCGCTGCCACCGCTCCGAAAATAGCAGCCTGGATAACCCTCGCCTGCCGCAAATGCCGCTGCTGGGTCGCATGCGACCCAGTCAGCACCCCACTTAAGAGCACCTCCATATCAAACGTCTTGGTCATGCCTGCCCCCGATGGAGGCCGCGGCCACGTCGATCCGGTCATGCCCTAGCTCATAGCTGAGCTGTATACGAGCCGCACAGTCGAGGCGTGGGTTGATGGCGTAGCAGCGACCGCCATAAACAGGCGCAGGATGTGGGTAATCTGCTCGTAGCGTTCACAGGCATACGCTGCGCGCAACTCATGAAATCCTTTAAGAGCGTTTTTATGCAGCACGCTCCGCGAAGCTCCTGCTACTCGCTGCAATACGCTCGCATAGCTTTCGCTCGGCGCGATCATGTTGCTACTACCCGTCGGCGATACCTTTGCTGCAAACCGCAGCGCATCCTGAATACGGCCATCCACCTCCCAGCGAGGCGCCGACGCACCGCCTCGGCCGCCCTTGGTGCCGTCTTGGATGTTGATCTTGCCAAGCTTGTCAGCCTCACGAATCAACCTAGGCAAATCAGCCAATATCGTCTCGCGCAACCGCATCCCGGTGGCTCGCGCCAACTGAATCATAGCCCCTGCGCGAAGCTGTTCTCGGTCACACAGGACATCGACAATCTTCTGCACCTGCGCGCGATCCTGCCTTGCGGCACTGACTGGCGAACCCTTGCGCGTTGCATACTTAACGCCGTGCTCGGGCTCGGCAACCTTACGTGGCGATCACCCCGAAGCGCTTGCATGCCGATGTTCACACTAGACAGCCGATTCACCGCCGTACTGACTGCAATCTCACCCTTCTCGACTTGTTTGCATAAGTGAGCTGCGTAGTCGTAGAGGATCGGGTTCTGAATCTCCCGTCGATCTTTGATACCAGGGCCAGCTCGACGCGCACCATCTCGCAAAGATTCTGCACCGATCACTGTTTGCTTTGACGGTGCCAAAGTGGCCACCGCCGTACATGCGTTGCAGCGCGCACTTAAATGCATATTCCAGTTTCCTGCCGTTGCCGAAATTCCAGCTGTCGCGCCTGCCCCCTCGTTTCATACCTGTTACCTTTGTCGCTGTTTCTCGAATCGTTACCCCCACGTCATCTCGCCAGGAATGTTGAGTGTTAACAGGGATCAAAGCCCCTGCGTCCTGTAAGGGTTATCCACTAACGCTGGGCTGACGGCTCCTTACGGCCAAGAGCTTGGGCATCTCATGATCTGGCCCCCTGAGCACCGTAACCGCTGGGCGGGTGGAGGCTGCATTGGCTGACGAGACCAGTGCCGCGAGATCCTGAACCAGGTGCAAGCAGCAATGCGTTGACTGGGGCATGCCTGACTGTCAGTCAGGTGCAGTCCATTCCTTGGTCTGCGGCACCATCATCTACATCGCTGTTGCTGGTGGCGTCGGCGTTTGTCACGCCGATTGTCACGAGGGGGAATGCCGCAAAGCCATGTGCGATAAGGGCTGCAGCAGTGGTAGAAGTGCCCGTTTTTTTCCAGGAGAAGGAGACGGGCGCAGGTTGGCGCAAGATTCGGCCAAGCGGATAGGTTGCTGCAGGGCAGCGAAGTAGGAGGTGCTGTCTGGCGCACGACGGCCATGATCTGAAGGAGGCATCCATCACCGGGGAGGCGACCGGGCGAGTTGCCGGACGCGAATCGCCATTTGGGAGGAGAACCACCGCGCGAGCGGCGTGACCTTCACGGCTCGGGCCACCTGGGTTGCTGTCATCGACAGCGCTTGCACGGCCAGTTGTACGCCTGTGGATAAACCCGGTCAAGGTTCAAAATTCAGCGCCGCTTTGGACTTTAAGAGCGGTTATCCACCGGTGGAATTCCGTGGTAAATCCTGGACAACGTGGTCGCTTTTAGCTCTTCTAAGTGAGGTTCTTCCAAACAGGGCGGCTTTGCAGCCCTGTTTGGAAGGACTCGTGCCGAGAAGCGAATAAGCGAGGCTGCTTGCCCTGAATCTTGAACGCTCAGTTGCTGCCGTTGTTGTGTAAGCGTTCCGGGAACACACCTTGCGCAATTGGCCGGGCGCCCATTTAACCGTCTCGATACCTTTATTCTCGCTTTACTTCAGTTGCTTCTCAAAACGAATGTCACCTTCCGGTAGGTTCTTCACGGGCTGCCAGCCAAGGTTTCTGTAGAATCCGCTCGCACGGCTTGCTTCAGCGGTTTCTAACCATATCTTCTGATGGCGTTGAAATAGAAAAGTCTCTGCTTTGTGCATCAGATTGCGCCCCAACCCGTACCCTTCGAATTCCGGCAAGACGAAGACCGCGAACACGCAACCATCTTCAATATCGACCATCGAAAAACCGACTGGAGCACCACTGACCTCCGCGACCCAAGCGCACGGAGTCTCTGAAATTGCCTGACTTATAGCTTCAGGCGTTATGCCTATCTCCGTTAACTGATCTTGAGATAAGTGATTTTCCCGAACACTGGTTCGAATCTTAAAAATCGCATCGATATCGGCAAGTTTGGCAAGCCGGATTACTGCGTCCATAGCATCTTCCTTTTTTCTATCCGTGTGATGAAAGCATCCTTACATATCCGGGCTATCAAGGGTGACTCCAATTGTGTGGCAACAACTCCCCAATCTCACTTGCCCGCTGTTTCGGCAGTCGTGTCAGCACATCCTTCAGATATGCAAACGGATCATGCCCATTCATACGCGCCGATTGGATCAGACTCATGATCGCCGCCGCCCGTTTACCACTGCGCAGCGACCCGGCAAACAGCCAGTTCGAGCGCCCGAGTGCCCATGGCCGTATCTGGTTCTCGACCTGATTGTTATCGATCGGCACAGTTCCATCGTCTAGGTAGCGCGTTAGCGCTACCCAGCGTTTCAGGCTGTAGTCGAGGACTTTGGCCGTGGCTGATCCGTTGGGCACCAGGTCGCGCTGGGCCAACATCCAGTCATGCAATTTTTTACTGATCGGTACCGCCATTCCCTGACGTATTCGCCAGCGATCTTCATCACTCATGTCCCGCGCCTGGCGTTCGACCTCGTACAGGCCGCTGATCGAGTGCAGCGCTTGTTCGGCCAACTGACTTTTGTTCGCGACATGCAGATCGAAAAACTTGCGACGGGCGTGGGCCATGCAGCCTATTTCAGTGATGCCTTGCTCAAAACCAGCTTTGTAGCCAGCGAAGTCATCGCAGACCAACTTGCCGTTCCAGTCGCCCAGGAAGTTGCGCGCATGTTCGCCTGCACGGCTTGCACTGAAGTCATACACCACTGCTTTGAGCGCTGAAAACGGCGTGCTGCTGTAGGCCCAGACGTAGGCCCGATGGGTTTTCTTCTCGCCCGGCGCAAGCATTTGCACCGGTGTTTCATCAGCTTGAATCACGCCTTGGTTCAGCACCACTTCACGCAGCGCATCGACCAACGGCTGGAGCCGCACGCCGGTTTGTCCGACCCACTGGGCCAAGGTCGAGCGAGCGATTGCCAGCCCCGCGCGGCCAAAGATTTTCTCCTGCCGGTAGAGCGGCAAGTGATCGGCAAACTTGGCCACCATCACGTGGGCCAGCAGGCCTGCGGTCGGGATACCTTTGTCGATGACCTGGGCCGGAACCGGCGCCTGAATCAGGGTTTCGCACTGACGGCAGGCCCATTTGCCACGTACATGTTGCTCGACGGTAAACACGCCCGGCGTGTAATCCAGCTTCTCGCTGACGTCTTCGCCGATGCGTTGAAGTTGGCAGCCACAGGCGCACAGCGTGTTTTCTGGTTCGTGACGAATCACGTGCGTGGAAACTGCGGCGGCAAGGGCGCACGTTTCGGGGATTGCCGTGGTTCGGCCTGTGACGACGCGGGAAGAAGCTGTTTTAGCTCGGCCTCGATAGCTTCAAGGTCTGTGTCGAGCAGGTCATCCAGCAAGCTGCCTTGCGCCGGGCTGATTTGCTCGCTGCGCTTGGCGAACTTGTGGCGCTTGAGCAGGGCGATTTCGAACTTGAACTGTTCGATGAGGATTTCATCGTTCTGGATCTTCCTGCTCATCGCCTCCACCTGAGACTGCAACTGCAACGCCTGTGCCGCTAAGGCACGAAGCTGTTCCGGGGTCATCTGATCGAGGTTGGGCGAGAAAGTCATGCCGCCGATTGTGCCAGAGCAGGCGCAGGACGACGACAAGCAGACCGGTCAAATGGCCGGCGATTACAGCATGCTGATCACACCACCTGCGCCAACTCGTTGCCACGGCAGGCCCAGCACCAACGCCTGGAGTTGCTCGCTGTCGAGTTCGACCTCACAGCCGTGGCGAATTCCGGGCCAGTGAAACTTGCCTTGATTCAGGCGCCGCGCGGCAAGCCAGACGCCCACGCCATCGTGCACCAGCACTTTCATCCGGTTAGCACGGCGATTGGCGAACAGATAAGCGCAGTGCGGCTTCGCCGCACCGAACACCGCGACCACCCGGGCTAGTGCGGTTTCAGTGCCGGCGCGCATGTCCATCGGCTCGGTGGCCAGCCAGATTGCATCGATGCGGATCATTTAGCGACAGCCCGGATAAATTGCGCGCAGCCCTCAGGATCTGAGGTTGGCCATTTCACGGTGATCACTTGGTCGGCCATGGGCAGCTCGATGATTACTGACGCTTCGGCTGGCCGTTTAGGTGTGGCCTTAAGCGGGACGAAGGCTGGTAGTGAAGTCGCTGCGGGCTGATTTCGATAGAGCGGCATCCATTTGCGGATGACATTGGCATTGATGCCATGGCTGATGGCGACACTGGAAATGGATGCGCCAGGTTGCAGGCATTCCTGAACGACCTGGGCTTTGAACGGTTTCGGATAAGAGCTTCGTTGGCGCATGGAAATCCTGGCGATAAGGGTGATCGCGTCCGCTTAAAAATACGCGGACACCATCGCCCTTAAAGCTGGAGTTCGGAAGGTGAGTTCGCCGGACGCTTACGTTGTTGTGCCTGTATAGCGCTAGCGTATCGGCACCACCTTCTTGTCTTTGACTTGGCCGTACGCTGAGGCGAGCAGGCTGCCGGTGGCGGCTTTCTGGATGTACTCACCCCACCAGGCCATCATCGGTCGTCGGCGTTCAATGTAGTCGGCTCGGTTGTAGGCGCTGCGTACCTCATCCTTGTCGACATGCGCCAGTGCCACTTCGATGAGCTCCGGATCCCACCCATGTTCATTTAAGATGGTGCTGGCCATCGAGCGCATGCCGTGGCTGGCCAACCGATCCTGGAAGCCCATACGTTTCAACCGCTAAAGAGCCGGCTAGCTCCAAACACGGTATGCGGGATGCCGTGCTTTTCGTTCACACAGGCGATCACCATTGCTACAGTCTCGCCTCGAATTCATGGGAATAGTGAGCTTTAACATGCCAGCGATGTGGATGATCCGAGGTGACGGCGGCCGTCTGTATGACGATTTCAGAGATCGCAATATCGCAGCAATTGGTTGGGCTCAATTGGCGCTTGAAGCCAAACCAGGTGTTTCTCGGAAGGCATTAATCCAGGCCTATAAAGACCTCCAGCCAGGGATAAAGGATGCGAGTGCCGTCTCAGGAGCTTCACAGGTATTCCGTTTCGTTAACGAAATCAGCATCGGTGACACAGTCGTTACTTACTCTCCTGCGAACCGGACCTATCTGGTGGGTCGTTTCACTGGAGCCTGCCAGCTTCGCCTTGATCTAGCAGATGAAGGGATGTCTCTGACCAGGTCTGTTGAGTGGTACCCGCAGGAGGTTGATCGCGACAAGCTCACTGGGACGAGTAGAAACAGTCTGGGATCTACGTTGACGGTATTTAATGTTGCGGAGGATGCTCAGAAGGAATTGCTGGCCCTCGCTACTGGTAGAAACGTCTCCGCTGCGCCGAATGATCTGATTGAGGATCCAGAAGCCCTAGAAGACCCGTTGAAGGGTGTTCAAGAGATCGCATTTGAGCGGATTAAAGACCAAATCAACAGTCTGGATTGGGTTGAAATGCAGGAGCTGGTAGCTGGAATTTTGCGCGCAATGGGTTACAAGACGCTAGTATCCCCAGCTGGTGCTGATCGGGGTAAAGACATAATTGCTTCCCCAGATGGTTTTGGTTTCGAGCCACCCCGCATCGTTGTGGAGGTGAAGCATCGAAATGCCCGGATGGGTAGTAATGAGATCCGTAGCTTTCTTGGAGGTAGGCACAAGGATGACCGCGGGCTCTATGTCAGTACTGGAGGATTCACGAAAGAGGCGCTCTATGAAGGAGAGAGGGCCAATGTCCACCTCACGATGTGGACGCTGGATGAGCTGGCCCGCACGTTGATGGCGCATTACCCAGCTACTGATCCTGAGACTAAGCGGCTGGTACCGTTGAGCTACTTTTACGTGCCTGCATAAATACGCTCCTTACTTACCAATCGGTCGGGTAGGGTTCGGTGGGTATCTCAAACCCTGCCTCACAAAGCCAAATGTGCGTCGCGAATCCTGTTTTCCACGCGTGAAACCGCGTTGGGGGTGTGTGAGACGCGATGACGGCATGTGCTGTGCCCACCATCGATCGCATATACATAGGTCATAGCCAGTCACAAAATGTTGATGGATTAGGTTCATTTTCACTTCGTCGTAGGAAATTTCCATTTTTTTGGTAGGCTCTTGTCACCTACGGAGAGGAAATTTCATGCCCGTCATCATCGTTGAGAATGACATATCCCAGTGGGAAGACGAGACAGGCGCTGTGTATCACTTCCCCAAACGCTACAAAGCGTTGCTTACTCAGGGAACGGATGTGATTTACTACAAAGGCCGTATAAAGGACAAAGCCTTTACATCCGCGCGCCTCAGCAACGCGCCGCATTATTTTGGCAAGGCACGCATCGGCAAGGTCTACGCGGACTCAAAGAGTGATAAGGGTGATCTCTACGCGTTCATCGAAAGCTTTACGCCGTTTGAAACCGCTGTCCTTTCCAAAAACAACGGGGTGTACCTGGAGACTACTCCCGCTACTCGCGCGAAAAATTACTGGCGTGCAGGCGTTCGGCCCATCTCCCAGGCCGATTACGATGCCATCTTAAGTTCTGCGAAATTCTCGCCATCGCAGGGTGAAGCGGTCGTGTCGAGCACGGACGACGAAGGGTATATCTTTGAATCGTTCAGCGAGGGCAGCAAGACAACCTACTTCGGCACCCGCTATGAGCGCCGGAAAGACCTGAGGATAAAGGCCATTGCCTTCCACGGGCTTGACTGCAAGGCATGTGGGTTTGATTTCGAACAGGCTTACGGTGAGCATGCGAAGGGCTTCATTCACGTTCACCACGTAGTACCGATTTCGGAATATGGTGGGGAGCAAACCGTGAATCCTGAGACAGACCTGGTGACGCTGTGCGCCAACTGTCATGCGGTGGTGCACCGCAAGCGAGACATGACTCTTAGCGTTGACGAGTTGAAAGGTATGCTACGAGGGCGATGGGTCAACGACTCGGTGTAGGGACGAAGCGGACAACGACTGAGCCGAAGTGCTACGACAGACTTTGTAAATCTTCTACCGTTAGCTTCTCCGGCTAGGCCATACAGCCGGATCGCCTCCGAGACCGAGATTTGATTTTGGTCTCGAAGACATCCGTAGAGGAATTGGTGAGTCAGCGCATCATGCCCAGTTCGGCATCATCCATAAGCGCTTTCGCCATGGCACAAAGGTAGTGCGATGCCCAGATCAGCTGCGGTTTTTCGTCCATCAACCCGTCAAGGGTCATATCCCGCGCGTAGCCCATCAGCTCCGAGGCTTGCTCACGCGCGCTCTGGCACGGGATGCCAGCTTCGATGCGGAAGAGGGGATGGGTTTGGTTTGCCCCTTGGTAAAAGGTAGTTTTGCCAACGGTGAATTTGGTTTCTTCTGTAGACATTGTTCAATCTCCCCGAAATCTGAGATACCTGGGCCGGCGTCAAAACCAGCATTCCCCCGCAGCCGCTCACAGGCGTAGGGCCTGTGACATAGGTCAGTTCACTGTCGGGGGCCTGGCTTGCCGGTGATGGGCCATGCCCAGGCGACACAATCAGTAAGGCCTCAATGCGAAATCCTGGGGTCGGTGGGCACCTGTAGCTGAACCAGCGCGGACTCAAGCAAAGCTCGCAGGGTCTCCAGTTCATGCATCGAGGTCATCATAAGAATCGACACAGGCGACTTGGGCTGCAGCAGTATTGCCTGATGCACAACGGTCGCAGCGCAGAGCGCGTATTCCGTGGCCTGGACCAAGGTGTCTTCAAGGCAGAGAGTTTTGCGGGGTGGATCTGGAACGATTTTGAGCATGGTGCAACTCCAACGTAGAAGGAGAAACCACCACACCCATGCCGTCAAGCAATGGGGTGGCAGCTGTACGCGGGTTGACGGACCGAGACGTTGGCACTCGGCGCACCACAGGGTGCCCGCACGTACAGCCACCATAAAAGTGTGCACATGAGGACAGCGTCATCGGTCCGTCAAAACCGGTCGCTGAATTGGCAGCGACCAGCCGAGACTAGAACCCACGTTGACCATGTGCAACGAAAATCAGGCGCAGGGAGTATCTTTGGGAAATGCCCTACAAGGAAGTTCTTTTTTCTGATTCTTTCCCCGCGTTTGCCGTCAAATTCTGCGGCCTTCGCTGCTCGGCTAACGCTTCAACCTCTCAAAAAGCAAACCACCCACCCATCCCTGTATCCAGCCATGTCCCGATGATGTCAAACAGTCACCATGGACTTCCGCCCCCCAGCCCCCGAAACTGCCCCTCTCGCACCCAGACCAAGGCAGGTCATGACCAACCTCAAGCGCGCCACCTCCCTCCTGCTGTTGCTGGCCACAGCCTCACTAACCGCCTGCATCCCCTGGAAACGCGAGCGCCCCGCCTACGCGGACCTCTGCGAATCCGAGTTCCAGTTCAAAGTGCCAGGCCCGCAGGGCGAAACCACCCTCTACCTGGAAACCTACCTCTACGACCACGCCGCCCACTGGCGCGAGGAGCGCTACGAGCAAGGCTTGCACGTGCAGTACCCAGGCGAGCAATACCCGCGGCCGGAGTTCTACGTGCAGATGATCGTCTACAACAAGGACCGCCAGCGCCCGTCGACCGACTCCAAACGTGGCCAGCCGCCAATCCCGGTGCTGTACGACAGCCGCCAGGCCTACATCACTTTTGAAGACGGCTCGCGCCTGAATGCGCGGCCCGAGGTGTACGTGGGCCTCAACACCATCTACGACTATCCGTCTGTGACTGAGCGGGCTGCCAGGCCTTCACCGTACGACATTAACAGCGATGAAGTGCACCAGCTGACTCCCAAGCTCACCAACAACAAGCGCTACGGCTCGGCTTATGTGATCTTCCAGACGGACAAGCTGAATGCCGATGCCAAGTGGACGATCAACCTGGGTAGCCTGCAGGTGCAGGGGCGAAAGGTGGAAATTCCGCCCCTGCAACTGTGTTATCACCCGGTGAAGAAATGGATCGGCATCGAGCCGCTGATGAAGCCCTGATAGCAGCGGTTGAAGGTGGCGAGTGCCTTTCTGGTTTTGCCGGGAAGCCCGGCCCACCCATCCCGCATGCCTGCAAACACATTCAGGCTTGGGCACTCCAGGCGCAGCTGCGGTTCGCTCAACTTAGAAGTAGGTGGTTACCCCAACAAAATACGCCCGACCGGGCACGTAAAAGCTGGTCGAGTCATCACGTGGGTCTTCATCCAGCAAGTTCTGCACCCCGGCGTTCACGGTTAACCAGTTGGTAGCCGCCCAGTTTCCGGTCAGGTCATAGGTGGTGTAAGACTTGACGAAGTCTGTGCCTAGTCCGCGTTGCTTGCCCACATGCTGGGCCGAAAGCTCGGTACCGATCCGCTCGCTGATCTGCCAATCGATTGCACTGAACAACGAGAGCTTTGGCGAACTGATCAGGTCTTCACCGGTCGACAGGTTGCGGCTTTCGAGCATGTAAGTGGCGTTGGTGCGCCAGCTGGCATTTTCCCACAACGGCACCTTGGTGCTGCCTTCCCAGCCGCGGGTGCGGGCTTTGTCCGCATTCTCCAGCATGGTCCACCAGCGGCCCTGGAAATACCCCAGCGGTGCATATTCAATCTTGTCCTTGAAGTCGGTATGGAAGTACGTGAGGCTGGCCTCCCAGCCGTCGTGGTCGAATGAAACGCCGATCTCCTTGTTGGTACTGATTTCCGGGCGCAGGTTTGGGTTGCCTGCCATCCAGCAACTGCCGGTCACGTAGCCAAGTGGGCGCAGAGAGGTACAGCCGCGGCCGCCAGAGTTGGTCGCTGCGCCCGCACTGCCTTCTTTCAAGCTGGGGGCCCGGAACCCGCGCGACACCCCGCCGCGCACTGTCCAGTCAGGGTGAGGGTGATAGACCACATAAGCGCGTGGGCTATTGTGGTTGCCGTATTCATCGCTGTGGTCGAAGCGGTTGCCCAGCGTCAGCGACAGGTTATCGAGCAGGAACAATTCATCCTCGACGAACAGCGCGGAATAGTCCCCTTCAAGGTCCGACCCGCCCACTGTTGCACCCTGGTAATCCACGGGCACCGTGCCCAGCGTGTCAGTGTTGGTCAGCTGTTCGCGTTTCCACTGGCCGCCCACGGTCAGGCGCTGGTTGATCAACAGTTCGAACGGGATATTAAGGCTGCCCTCGACAATTTTTTCTTCCGAGTTGGCCTTGCCCTCGCCGATGTCATTGTCGAATTTATTCAAGTAAGCGTCGATGCGCGAGGTCCCAAAGCCCCAGTCGCCATGGTGCGAGACGACGAAACTGTCGCGCGTCAGGCGGCCGGCGCCGAACGCTTCACCTACGGTATCCCCCCAGTCACCGAACGTTTTCTTTGACGACCACGAACGCTCCACGCCGTGGATGGCCTCGAAGGACAACTCATGGTTGTCATTGATTTGCCAATTGAGCAAAGCGTTGACGCTGTGGTCTTTGGCGCCGCCGGCGCCGTCGTTGTAAACAAAGTCCCCCGTTGCGTCGAGGCGCGGCGTGGCCTCGTCGGCAGCGCGTCGAGTGACATTGGCGCCCAGGCGCAGGCCGATGGCGTTTGTGACAGGGCCAGACAAGTTAATGCTGGTTTGGTTGGTCTGCCCACGGTCGGTGTCTTCCGGCATGGTGGTGTTTACGTTGAGCGAGCCACTCCACTCACGGGATACCTTGCGGGTAATGATATTGATGACGCCACCCATGGCGTCTGAGCCATACAGCGAAGACATCGGCCCGCGCACGATCTCGATCCGCTCAATCATGTTTGGCGAGATCCAGTTGATGTCCTGGCGACCCAGATCACGGCGGTAATTGGTGTCGGCAGAGCTACCGATGCGTTTCCCGTCCACCAAGATCAAGGTGTATTTGTCGTCAAGGCCTCGTAGCTTTATCTTCGACTGCTCGCCTACCGGGCCGTAACCGCCTGTCACGCCAGGGATGCGGCGTAGGAGGGTGTTGAGGTCGTAGACAGGCTGGCGTTCGATCTCTTCCCGCGTGATGACACTGACACTGGCTGGCGCATCTCGTACATCGGTACCGCCCCCTGTGGCGGTGACGAAGGAGGCCTGCAGTTCGGTGGCGGGAAGCGGCTCGAGCTCGAGGGGTTCCTCGGCTTGGGCAGCGGCCGCGGCAAGCAATCCAGCGGTGAGCAGGGCGCGGGAGAAAGGAGGGCATGGCAGCATTGCGTAACAGTCCTTGTCGATCGGTAGGGATGAAATCGAGGCGGGACGTTAAACGTTTAGTACCCAGACGAGGAATTCCCGCGGCGGGAATCGGAATTATTCGTGCAAATGATCGCCTACAACAAGAACCGTCAGCGCCCATCGACCGACTTCAAACGTGGCCAGCCGCCAATCCCGGTGCTGTACGACAGCCGCCTGGCCTACATCACCTTTGAAGATGGCTCGCGCCTGAATGCACGGCCCGAGGTGTACGTGGGCCTCAACGATAGCTACGACTATCCCACTGTGAATGAGTGGGCTGCCAGGCCTTCGCCGTCCCACATCAACAGCGATCAAGTTCACCGGATGATTCCCAGGCTCGCCAACAACAAGCTATACGGTTCGGCTTATGTGATCTTCCAGACGGACAAGCTGAATGCCGATTCCAAGTGGACGATCAACGTGGGTAGCCTGCAGGTGCAGGGGCGCGAGGTAGAGGTTCCGCCGCTGCACCTGTGCTATCACCCGGTGAAGAAATGGGTTGGCATTGAGCCGCTGATGAAGCCTTGATACCAAGGGTTGAAGGTGGCAAGTGCTGTTCTGGTTTTGCTGCGAAAGCCCGGCCAGTCATGGCGCATAACAACGAATACATTCAAGCTTGGGCAGAGAAGGCGCACCATGACGTAGGCTTCGAGCTAGACTGACACGGCGCCGACCTGAAGCCTCACGGCACTTTCGCCATCCAGAATTTTCAGCGTTCGCTTGACCTTTTCGTTGCGCTCAAAGAACGTTGGAAACGGCTCGTGAAGTATCCCTAACGGCCTGGTGCAATGACATCCTCCCCAACGGGCACACCAGGGTTAGCGATAGCGTCTGCACCAACAGCGCTATTCGCGACGGTTTTTCGCAGAGAGCCAAACCCTGAAAGCACCACCATTACCATTATCAGCCCCGCACCTATAGCCCCGCCGAAACCGGCGCGAGCGCCGTAGATATCTACGAATACGCCGGAAACTGCGGCACCGATGGCCACGCCAACGCTGAGGCCCGTCGTCATCCACGTAAAGCCTTCGGTGGCTCTGGACGCCGGAATCAGGATCGCTCCAAGGTTCATGGTTACCACCATCGTCGGCGCAAAAGATACTCCCGCGAAAAACAGCAACACAGCCAAGGCATAAACGCTGGACGAAAAGAGGGGGAGTATCGCCGTTAGGCCCGTCACCAGAATGCCCAGAAGAAATTGTTTTTCAATGGGCAATGACAACTTGATCGCGCCAAAAAGCAGCCCCGCGATCATCGAACCCAGCGCATAAGCGGCCAAGATGAAGCTGGCGGATCCAGGCCAACCCTGTTCATTGGCATAGGCAACCACCGCAACATCAATTGCGCCGCCGATGCCGCCCATTGCCAATAGCGAAAACACCATGGTACGTATCCCTGGGCGGAATAGAACAGAGTTGGCGCTGGATGCACTATCGTTAACCACTTGGGGTTCAGAATTTCGCTGGGCGAGAACGGCCGTTACGCCGAAAACGAGCAACAAGGTCGCCATAAGCGGCCCGGTTTCAGCATAAAAGTGAGTGCTCAAACCTATCGCCAGTGGTGGGCCGATGATGTAAGCCAGTTCGGTAAGCACGGTGTCCACTGAAAACGCTGTGTGCAAACGGTGCTTCTCTTGAAACATATGCATCCAGCGTGCTCTTGTCATGGCGGGCATGCTAGGCATCAGGCCCGCCAGTGCGGCCAATAAAAACAGTAGGGTTATTGAGGCTTCTAGGTAAATGGCAACTATCAATCCCAGCATCATGCCTGTGCTGCAAGCAGTTACCACTGGAAGAATTTTGTATTGACCGTACAGATCAACAAGTTTAGAAATTTTCGGAGCGAACAACGCATTTGCTAATGTGAAGGTTCCCGCGACAGACCCTGCAAGCCAATACTGGCCGGTTTTGTGTGCTAGCAGTGTGATAATGCCAATGGCAAACATCGCTTGGGGCAATCTGGCAATGGCGCTAGCGACTATCAAGCCCTTAGTGCCTGGAACGTTTATGAAGTCTCGGTAAGCGGCAAGCATGAGATATCTCCTACGCAAAAAGCGCATCGCTACGCCTCCTGCGTTTGTATCATTATTGTGAAAGTATCTAGGTAGTGACGGTTGCCAGACATTTACGATTGTGAAAATTGGTTGCCCTTGGCATTAAGTTTTTCGAGCTTGGGTTTTAAGTATTGGAAGGCAAGCGCCGTAGTCGTGGGGTTTTGCTTAGCTTGTTTTTCGAATAGTTTATGAATGCATAAGTGAGTATCAAGTTCTGATGAAGTGAGCATCCGTGTCTCCGCGCATTTAGTTGAATACAGCCGCAAGCTTGCGTGTACGTCCTGTAATTGCAAGTCGAGGCATTTGGGGTAGCAGAGCTTGATGCGATTAGGGTCGACTCTGGATGCGTAGAAGTCAACTGTTCAGAGATATTTTTAGTGAGGGTGCGAGGGGGGCTGGAGGATCTAGAGTAGTTTCTAGTTGCTGATCTAGAATTTCAGTTGAACTGCCGTATCTCCCGTCGTAGACGGCTTGATGGGTTATTGGGTCGGTTTTGTACCCCTGCTTTCAGCTTGTTGTTCAGTCAGGTTTTCAAGAAAAAATAAACGTAAAGTTACATTTTTTCTGTCGGATCTGAAAGATGTTTGCAAACATATTGTTAGATTCTGCATTTAAAATGTAGGGTGTTTCCTACAAGATTTAATGATGGAGTGGTTTCTGACACTAAATCTTGGTCTTTTGCGTTGGTTGCCTTTCGGGCTAGGCCCGAGTAAAGCTTCTTCGAAATATATAAAAGAGGTGCACCGGAAGATTCTAAGCTTAACAACAAGCGCTACGGCTCGAACTATGTGTTCTTAAAGACGAACAAGCTGAGCGCCGATTGCATTTAACATGCACCTGGTTTGCCGCTGATGTTGCCGTGAACCTGTACTTTAGTTGGGGCTGTCGGCGTGCTCATAGCTCGCACTGCTTTCCTTTGATTTTCCCCACTGGCGTAGAGTTTTTCTTCACTGGGCAGTGAAAATCTTCAGATTTGCCAACAACGCAGATTTTTTCTTGAGTTTGGCTTTGCTGAATGGGGTCTTGATAGCAGGGGACCGCTTTGCGGTCCTTTCGCGACGCAAGGCCGCTCCTACACGGGTGCGTGCATGCCTCATGGCGGGTGTTTGAAATGCAGCCTGCAAGGGAGGGGGATACTGGCTTTTTTATTCGGGCCATTCACCGCATGCCGAAAGAGAAATCGCAGGCAAAAGAAAGCCCGCCGAAGCGGGCAAGGTCTATCACGTAGGGATGACGCGATTGTCGCTGAAGCTTTGTGAAAAACAGGTGAAAGAAAAGTCTTCAGGTTGTGATGACGCTGATCGCAAATGCGGAAATCCGCGCTTCAAGCCATGCCGGGCTCCGGCAATTCTCGTCACGTCACTATCGCTTTGACCGCTGAAACCGGCTGACTACGATCTGCACGGTGGCTGCCACCAGGCAAAGCAGGCCGATCTTCCAGCTGCCCTGCAGCCCAAAATTATCGGCTATCGTTCCGACGGTCAGGACGGCGAAGAAGATGGCGAATGGCAGGATCAATTTGTTCATCAGGGCTTCCAGCGGGCTGCATTGGCCTGGATAGCGCGCAGCGTACCCGGCAGAAATGAGCGCGGATCATAGCAACCCCCATTTCTGCGTAGGGCATGTATGCATGCCTTGAGATGTTGGGTGCTTGTGAGATCGAGCGCCGCCCGCGCGGCGCTTCGCGGCGCAAGGCCGCTCCCACATCTGTTTCGGGCCAGTCCATCCTGTTAAGTCACCTCTGTTCGCCTTGTTTGTTCCCTTCGAGAGCAAATACCGCAACCGAAAAATAAATGGAGCAATCCCTCGCAGCCCGCGGTCGATCCAGTTGTATCGGGTTAATCCGAAAGTAAGGGGTTAACCCACGTGACTCTGGACACTACCAATTCCGGTTGCTTGGAGGCTCTATGCGAATAAGGGGTAACGTGTACTGGACGTGGGTCGACCCAACGCTTCACCACCGCAGCCATGAAGAAACGTTGGACGGTGGCGTGTGTATCGATGTGCAGGTGCGGCTTTCGCGCCGCGGTGTCGCGCAGATGTTCGTGGGCGTGTATGCGCGTTCTGGCATGGCGTTGCACGAAGAAGCGTTCTATGCCTGGCCTAAGGCGTCGCAGGCCCGGGCGCTGGCTTGGGGGGTTATGCGGGCGCGCGGCATAGCCGAAGCGGGAATGCCCGCAATGAATACCACTGCTGCCTGGAGCGAAACGGAAAACATCAAGCCGGGTTCCACCCGTTGTACCGGGTAACTCGGGCCAGCCATCAGCGGCGTTGCTTCAGCTGGTCGGGTCTTGGCCCAACACCTTGCTCAACGCCACGCGCGCATCTTCAAGTTGTACCAGCGATGCATGCCGCGCCCCGAGCGCGTCGCCGTTCTGGATAGCGGTGAGAATCGCCTTGTGCCGGGGCAGGGCGAGCTGGTCGAAGTTTGGCCGCTGGTTGGAGTAGCGCACCGATTCGCGCAGGGCCATCGACAGCATGTTGCACAGGTAGGCCAGCAGGTCGTTGTGGGTGGCGTCGGCGATGCGGGCGTGGAAGTCCAGGTCGGGTTGCAGGCGCTCTTCATGGGTGCGCGCGGCTTCCATGCGCTGGTAGGCCTCGCCGATTGACTCGACGTCTTCGCGGGTGGCGTTGGTGGCGGCGAGTGCGGCGGCGGCGGGTTCGATGACCCAGCGTACGCTGGACAGGGTGTTGAAGAAGTCTTTTTGCGGGGTGGCCTGCATCAGCCAGTGCAGCACGTCGGGGTCGAGCATGTGCCAGTCATGGCGGGGCCGCACCAGGGTGCCAACCCGCGGGCGGGCTTCGACCAGGCCCTTGGCGGTAAGGGCGCGCATCGCTTCGCGGAACACCGGCCGGCTGATCGCGTAGCTTTCGCACAGGCTGGCCTCGGAGGGCAGCTTTTGCCCGGGTGCGAGTTGGCCAGAGACGATTTGCAGGCCGAGGTCTTGAACCAGGGTGGCGTGCATGCTTTTGCGCGTGGTGGGCTGGCGGTAGTTCATGGGGGGCGCGGGTGGTCCTTCGGGCGGGGTGGGCATCATAGCATTAGTGGGTGAGGGGGGCTGTGGGCTGCCAGGGGTTCGCCTTGGTATTTGCAGGGGCTGTGAGACCGAGCGCCGCCCGCGCGGCGCTTCGCGGGGCAAGCCCGCTCCCACATCTGTTTCGGGCCAGTTATTCCTTTGAGATCGCCTCGGTCTGCTTTGTTTGTTCCATTCGATATTGAAGGTGTCGCTGCTTTTCATCGATTTCTAGCCATGCGCCCAAGGTGCGCGCGCCAATGCCACAGGATTAACTGGCCCGAAATTGTAGGAGCGGCCTTGTGTCGCGATGGGCTGCGTAGCAGCCCCAGGGTTTCAGCGCTTATGCAAAACTTGCTGGGGCTGCTTTGCAGCCCATCGCGACGCAAGGCCGCTCCTACAGGTTCTGTGCCTGACTTGAAGCAGATGTAGGGCACAGTAGCCTTGGCGAACACTTCATCACTTTATTAGTGCGAATGCTTGGGCACCGCCGCCCCCCTGCAGCCAACCAGGAAGTCGAAGTCACACCCTTCATCCGCCTGCATCACATGGTCCAGGTACAGCTTGGCATAACCGCCGCTGATCAATTGCGGCGGGGCTTGCAGGTCGGCCAGGCGGCCGGCCAGTTCTTCGGCAGAAATGTCCAGGTGCAGGCGGCCTTCCTTGCAGTCCAGCTCGATCCAGTCGCCTTCACGTACCGCCGCCAGTGGCCCGCCCGCAGCGGCCTCGGGCGCGACGTGCAGCACCACGGTGCCGTAGGCCGTGCCGCTCATGCGGGCGTCGGAGATGCGCACCATGTCGGTCACGCCCTGGGCCAGCAACTTGGCGGGCAGGCCCATGTTGCCGACCTCGGCCATGCCCGGGTAACCCTTGGGCCCGCAGTACTTCATTACCAGCACCGAATTGGCGTCCACGTCCAGCTCGGGGTCGTTGATGCGCGCTTTGTAGTCCTCGAAGTTTTCGAACACTACCGCACGGCCGCGGTGCTGCATTAGCGCCGGGGTTGCCGCAGAGGGCTTGAGCACCGCGCCTTTGGGCGCCAGGTTGCCGCGCAAGATGCAGATGCCGCCATCGGCCACCAGCGATTTGTCGAGCGGGCGGATGACTTCTTCGTCATACAGCGGTGCGGCCTGGCAGTTGTCCCACAGGCTTTTGCCGTTGGCAGTCAGCGCGCTGGGGTTGGGCAACAGGCCGTGCTCGCCCAGGCGGCGGATGACCGCAGGCAGGCCGCCGGCGTAGTAGAACTCTTCCATCAGGAAGCGCCCCGATGGCTGCAAGTCGACCAAGGTCGGTGTGCCGCGGCCGACGCGGGTCCAGTCTTCCAGTTGCAGGTCTACGCCAATGCGCCCGGCAATCGCCTTGAGGTGGATCACGGCGTTGGTCGAGCCACCGATGGCGGCGTTGACGCGGATGGCGTTTTCGAAGGCTTCGCGGGTAAGGATTTTCGACAGGCGCAGGTCTTCGCGCACCATGTCGACAATGCGCATGCCCGACAGGTGGGCGAGCACGTAGCGGCGGGCATCCACTGCCGGGATGGCGGCGTTGTGCGGCAGCGAGGTGCCCAGCGCTTCGGCCATGCAGGCCATGGTCGACGCGGTACCCATGGTGTTGCAGGTGCCCGCCGAGCGCGACATGCCGGCCTCGGCGGAAAGGAACTCGTTGAGGTCGATCTGGCCGGCTTTATAGGCCTCGTGCATCTGCCAGACGATGGTGCCGGCGCCAATGTCCTTGCCTTTGTGCTTGCCGTTGAGCATCGGCCCGCCGGTAACCACGATCGCGGGCACGTCGCAGCTGGCAGCGCCCATCAGCAGCGCCGGGGTGGTCTTGTCGCAGCCGGTCAGCAGCACCACGGCGTCCACCGGGTTGCCACGGATGGCTTCTTCCACATCCATGCTCGCCAGGTTGCGGGTGAGCATGGCGGTAGGGCGCAGGTTGGACTCGCCGCTGGAAAACACCGGGAACTCCACCGGGAAGCCGCCAGCCTCCAGCACGCCCTTTTTCACGTGCTCGGCAATTTTGCGGAAGTGGGCGTTGCACGGGGTCAGCTCGGACCAGGTGTTGCAGATGCCGATGATCGGCTTGCCCTGGAATTCGTGGTCCGGGATGCCCTGGTTTTTCATCCAGCTGCGGTACATGAAGCCGTTCTTGTCGGCGGTACCAAACCATTGGGCGGAGCGCAGGGGGCGTTTGTTATCAGACATGAGCGGGACACCTAATTAGTATTACTATCTATCGTTATTTGGCTGACTCTACCGGCTAAAAAGGCATCTGTGAAGGGTTGTTGTTTTAAATAGTAATACTATATGATCGATTCGCCAGGTTAGCGGTCTGCCAAAAAGCCCCGGCCAGGTGCTGTGCCCATTACAAGAACAATTGGAGACATCGCCATGATTCAGGAGCAGCGGCTCGTCCGCCTGATCACACTGAAACTCATCCCTTTTCTGGTTCTGCTGTACCTGGTGGCCTACGTCGACCGTTCGGCGGTGGGCTTTGCCAAGCTGCACATGGGCGCCGACATTGGCCTGGGTGACGCTGCCTATGGCCTGGGCGCCGGGCTGTTCTTCATCGGTTATTTTCTGTTCGAGGTGCCGAGCAACCTGTTGCTCGACCGCTTCGGCGCACGTCGCTGGTTCGCCCGTATTCTGCTGACCTGGGGCGCGATCACCGTTGGCATGGCGTTTGTCACCGGGCCTAACGGCTTCTACGTGATGCGCTTTTTGCTGGGGGCCGCCGAGGCGGGCTTCTTCCCGGGGGTGCTGTACTACATCACCCAGTGGTACCCGGTGCGCCACCGCGGCAAGATCCTGGGCTTTTTCATCCTTTCGCAACCGCTGGCCATGCTGATCACCGGGCCGTTGTCCGGCGCGCTGTTGGGGCTGGAGGGTATCTACGGCCTGCATGGCTGGCAGTGGCTGTTCATCTGCATCGGCACGCCGGCGGTGCTGCTGGCCTGGCCCACCCTGCGCCTGCTGCCGGACGGGCCTGCCAAGGTGCGCTGGCTCAGCGACGAGCAACGCAGCTGGCTGCAGGAGCAGCTGGCCAACGACCTGCGCGAATTCGGCCAGACCCGCCATGGCAACCCGCTGCATGCGCTGAAGGATGGCCGGGTGCTGTTGCTGGCGCTGTTCTACTTGCCGATGACCCTGAGCATCTATGGCCTGGGCCTGTGGCTGCCGACGCTGATCCACCAGTTTGGCGGCAGTGACCTGGTCACCGGGTTTGTCTCGGCGGTGCCTTACCTGTTCGGCATCATTGGCCTGCTGATTGTGCCGCGCAGCTCCGACCGCCTGAACGACCGTTACGGCCACCTGGGCCTGCTGTACGCGCTGGGTGCCATCGGCCTGTTCTTCAGCGCCTGGCTGACGGTGCCGGTGCTGCAGTTGGCCGCGCTGTGCCTGGTGGCGTTCGCGCTGTTCTCATGCACGGCCATCTTCTGGACGCTGCCGGGGCGGTTCTTTTCCGGTGCCAGCGCTGCGGCGGGCATCGCCTTGATCAACTCGATCGGCAACCTGGGCGGCTACCTGGGCCCGTTTGGTATCGGCGCGCTCAAGGAGCACACCGGGCAGTTGTCGTCGGGCCTGTATTTCCTGGCGCTGGTGATGCTGTGCGGGGTACTGCTCACGGGCGTGGTCTACAACCGCCTGGAGCGCCGCCAGCGCCTGGCTTCTTCACGGGCGGCCGAAGCCTCCCGCTAACCTTTGCAACCGACAAGCGAGCACAAGCATGCGATTGATCCAATTCGAAACCGCCGGCGGCGAGCGCCGCGTGGGCGTGGTGGAGGGCGAGTACGCCCTTGAAGTCATCGGCGCCAGCAGCACCCGCCAGTTGGCCCTGCAGGCCATCGCCGCCGGGCGTGACCTGGCCAGCGAAGTGCAGGCTGCCGGGCTGGGCGAGCGCCACGACTACCTGGCGCTGCTGGCCGAAGGCCGTGTGTTGCCACCGCTGGACCACCCGGACCCGGCGCATTGCCTGGTGACCGGCACCGGGCTGACCCACTTGGGCAGCGCCGCCACCCGCGACAAGATGCACCAGCAGCAGGCCGAAGGCGCCGTGACCGACAGCATGCGCATGTTCCAGTGGGGCCTGGAGGGCGGGCGACCACCAGCGGGCGAGGAGGGCGCGCAGCCGGAGTGGTTCTACAAGGGCGACGGCGGCATTGTTGTGCGCCCCGGCGCCGACCTGACGCTGCCGGCCTTTGCCGAAGATGCGGGCGAGGAACCCGAGCTGGTCGGGCTGTACCTGATCGGTGACGACGGTACGCCGTACCGCCTGGGTTACGCGTTGGGCAACGAGTTCTCCGACCATGTGATGGAGCGGCGCAACTACCTGTACCTGGCGCATTCCAAGCTGCGCGCCTGCAGCTTCGGCCCCGAGCTGCGCCTGGGGGCATTGCCGGCCCATCTGGAAGGTACCAGCCGCATTCTGCGTGATGGCCAGGTGCTGTGGAGCAAGCCGTTCCTGTCGGGTGAGCAGAACATGTGCCACAGCTTCGAGAACCTTGAATTCCACCACTTCAAGTACGACCAGTTCCTGCGGGCTGGCGATATCCATGTGCATTATTTCGGCACCGCCACGCTGTCGTTTGCTGACGGCATCCAGGCGCGCCCGGGGGATACCTTCGAGGTCAGCCTCGACGCCTTTGGCCAGCCGCTGCGCAACGGCATTGCCGCCGCGCCCGGGCAGGTTCGCCCAGGGTTGGTGAAAAGCCTTTGAGCATGTTGCTGGTCAGCCAATGAAGCTGGGACCGCTTTGCGGTCCATCGCCGGCAAGCCAGCTCCCACAGGTACAGCGCAGGTCTCGAAGGCTGTGGTATCCCTGTGGGAGCTGGCTTGCCGGCGATGGGCCGCAAAGCGGCCCCCTGAAAGCTGACCGACTGCCATGCACCTTCGCCCTCTTTCTTAATTACAGGAGTCAACCATGTCTGGAAGCAACTTCATCGGCGGCCAGCGCAGCGCGGCCGGCAGCGTGCGCCTGCACAGCCTCGATGCGCGTACCGGCGAAGCATTGCCGGTGGCCTTCACCCAGGCCACCCCTGAGGAGGTGGCCGCTGCCGCCCAGGCTGCCGAGTCGGCCTTTGCCGAGTACAGCGCCATGGCGCCCGAGCGCCGTGCGCAGTTTCTGGAGGCCATTGCCGACCAGCTGGACGCGCTGGACGATACCTTCGTCGCCACCGTGTGCCGCGAGACCGCGCTGCCGGCTGGGCGCATCCAGGGTGAGCGTGGCCGCACCAGCAACCAGATGCGCCTGTTCGCCAAGGTGCTGCGCCGGGGCGACTACCTGGGGGCGCGCATCGACCGCGCGCAGCCACAGCGCCAGCCGCTGCCACGCCCGGACCTGCGCCAGTACCGGACCGGCGTAGGCCCGGTGGCCGTGTTTGGCGCCAGCAACTTCCCGTTGGCCTTCTCCACCGCCGGCGGCGACACCGCCGCAGCGCTGGCGGCCGGCTGCCCGGTGGTGGTCAAGGCGCACAGCGGCCATATGGCCACGGCCGAGCAGGTGGCCGAAGCCATCGAGCGTGCGGCGGTCGCCACCGGCATGCCCGCGGGCGTGTTCAACATGATCTACGGCGCCGGTGTCGGCGAAGCGCTGGTGCGCCACCCGGCCATTCAGGCGGTCGGCTTTACCGGTTCGCTTAAAGGCGGCCGCGCCCTGTGCGACTTGGCGGCAGCACGCCCGCAGCCGATCCCGGTGTTTGCCGAAATGAGCAGCATCAACCCGGTGCTGGTGTTGCCAGCGGCGTTGCAGGCCCGCGGCGAGCAGGTGGCCAAGGAACTGGCCGCCTCGGTGGTACTGGGCTGCGGGCAGTTCTGCACCAACCCCGGGTTGGTCATCGGGGTTGCCGGCGAGGCGTTCAGCACCTTCGTCGCGGTATTGGCTGCGCAACTGGCGGACCAGCCCGCGCAGACCATGCTCAATGCCGGCACCTTGCGCAGCTATGCCAGCGGCGTGCAGCGCCTGCACCAGCACCCGGGCGTGCGCCATCTGGCCGGTGCCGAGCAGGCCGGTGACCAGGCCCACGCCCAGCTGTTCCAGGCCGACGTGAGCCTGCTGCTCAACGGCGACGAGCTGTTGCAAGAGGAGGTTTTCGGGCCTGCTACCGTGGTGGTCGAAGTGGCCGACGAAGCCGAACTGCACCGCGCCTTGCGCGCGCTGCACGGGCAACTGACCGCCACCTTGATCGCCGAGCCGGAAGACTTCCAGCGCTTCGCCGCGCTGGTGCCGGTGTTGCAGCGCAAGGCCGGGCGGCTGTTGGTCAATGGCTACCCGACCGGCGTCGAAGTGTGTGACGCGATGGTGCATGGCGGCCCATACCCGGCCACGTCCGATGCCCGTGGCACCTCGGTCGGCACCCTGGCCATCGACCGCTTCCTGCGCCCGGTGTGCTACCAGGACTACCCGGACGCGTTGCTCCCCGATGCCCTGAAAAACGCCAACCCGCTGGCTCTGCAACGTCTGGTCGATGGCCAGCACAGCCGTGAAGCGCTGGCCTGAAGGCTTGCGCTGCACCTTGCAGGCGCGGCTTTAACCGCGAACACCGGCAAAGCCGGTGCCCTCGATTACATAGCCTGGCGCCGTCACCCGGCACCAGGCCCCACCGCAACGGCTCAGAAGCGAACCGTGATACCCGCATTCACCGAATGGAACCGGGCATCCGAACCAAACTGCCCCTGATACGACAGCCCTACATCGGTCTGGCGGTTCAGTTGCACTTTCGCCCCCACCTCCGTCATCGCCACGTTGCGCGTCTGCGCGATGCCCTGCACCGCGAAGTCCGGGCCACCGGCGAACGACTGGGTGCTGTTCGGGTCCAGGTCACCATAGGCACGACGCCAGCCCAGCGAACCGAAGAACCGGGTGTCGTGATCGGCCACGCGGGTGCGTGTCGAGGCGCGCATGCCCACGGTGGAGAACCAGGTGTCCTGCTTCTCGCTGGACACGTCCAGCGCTGCGGCACCGCCTTTTTCATGGAAGCTGTCGGCGTCGTACTTCACGTACGAAACACCCACGAACGGCTCCAGCGCCACTGCACCCAGGCCGATGCGGTACGCCGCTTCGGTACTGGCCTGCAAGGTGTTGGCGTCGCGCTTGCCTTTCAGGTGGTCGTTGAACCCGGCAAAGGCCACGTTGCGTTTGCTGTCCAGCTTGTGCCAGGTGTAGCCGACGTCTGCGCTCAAACGCAGGGCGTCAAGTTGCGCGCCGGTGTACAGGCCCAGGTGATAGTTGTCGCTGTGGCCCTTGGCATCGCGGTCGTCGGCGTCGAACTTGGTGCGGCTGTAGCCACCGTATACGCCGGCGCGCCAGTCCGGGTTGATGCTGCCATCGGCGCCAATCAGCACACCGCCGGTGCGCTGGTGCAAACCGCTGGAACCGTTGTTGCCGTCCAGCTTCGACCAGTTGCCGAAGGTTTGCGCCCAGGCGCCGCCCTGTGCTTCAGGGGTGGTTGGCATAAGATTCGAGGCCCCCAACGGCATGCGCACGCTGCTGCTGTCGAACAGGTCGCGCAGGCGGGTGCCCAGCACGCCGGAGACCACCTGGCTATTGGCGATCAGCGCGGTGCCGGTGCTGGCGTGGTAGTCGCCGGAAAGCTGGTCGATGGCATCGCGAGCGCTGTCGGCATCCAGCACTAGCAGGTTGTTGTACAGGCGCAGCGGTTCGCCGCTCTGTTGCAGGTCGCTGAGTGCGCCAGCAGTGTTCCACTGGTTTTCGGTAAGCGCCACGGTCTGGAAGATGCCCGGGGTGCCTGGCCCGCCGGTTTCTGGCGGCTGCACCGGTGGTTGTACCGGGGGCTGCACTGGTGGCTCAACCGGTGGCTGTACCGGTGGTTCTACCGGAGGCGTAACCGGTGGTTCTACAGGCGGCTGCACCGGAGGCGTAACGGGCGGTTCGACAGGTGGCTCTACCGGAGGCGTAACCGGTGGCTCCACAGGCGGCTCGACCGGCGGCTCAACAGGTGGCTCAACGGGCGGCGTGGTCTTCTGCGCGATGGTCAGGTTCAGTTCATTGGCCGTGCGCTGCAGGCTGACGTTGAGGAACGCCGAGTTGGTAAATGCTTCGGCATAGGCCGTGCCAGCGGCAGCGCCGTCCACCACGCCGCCCTGGGCGGCCAGCAGGGTGTAGGTTTGCCCGGTCTGGTAGCTTTGTGCGTCGTTCAGTGTGGTGACATCGACCCGTGTGCCACGCAAGGTCGCGGTGCCGCTGACATTGACGCGGTCTGAGCCGCCATCACCGGCGATATCGGCGGCGTAACGCGAGCCGGCTGCCATGTCCAGGTCGCCGTTGATCTTCAGGGTGCCCAGCGCGCCTTCACCTGGCGACAGGGTACCGCCCGAGGCCACCTGGGTGCTGCCGACCTGGCCGATACCGGCCAGCACACCGCCGTCCAGTACCTGCGCGCGGTTGCTGTAGTTGCCGGCAGCATCGGTGTGGCCGACGGTGCCGTTGACCACCAGGGTGCCGTTACCGACGCTCAGCAGCGAGGTGCCGCGCGGGTTGCTCTGGTCGACATCGCCGGCCAGCACCAGGCGCCCGCCTCGCACTACCGTGCTGCCAGACATCCCGGTCAGGTCGCCGCTCAGGGTGGTGTCGCCGCTGAAGGCATACACACGGCCAGCACCGCTGATGGTGTTGCTCAGTTGCAGGTCGCTGTCGGTGTGGTTGAAGGCCAGCGCACCGCCGCTGGCACCGAAGCGGATTGCCGTCAGTGGGTCAAGGCGGCCGGCGGCTTGTGCTTCGCTGGCGGTGATGGCGTCGATGTCGGTGCGGCTCTCGTCCCTGACCACGCCACCGCCGATGCTGAGTGTACCGCGCCCAGCCGAGTTGACGTTGTCCAGCACGCTGATGTCGATGCCTTCGGTGCTGCTAAGCTCGGCGCCGTTGGCCAACACCAGGTTGGTGGTCCTGGCGGTGGTGCCCAAGGTCAGCGCGCGCGTGGCCAGGCGCGTGCCTTCGCCGGACACGCTCACCACACTATTGCGGCTGAGGTTGACCGAGCCCAGTTCCATTGTGTCGCTGGTCAACACTGCGCCATCGCTCAGGCTGAGGTCGTAGCGGTTGACGAAGCGGCCGGTATTGTCCCAGCGCGTGTTGGCTCCGGACAGCTCGCTGGTCGAGTTGATGTTCACGCGTTCGCTGGCAAGCTGGCCGCCATCCTTCAAGGTGATGCGCGTGTCGTACCGGAAGGTGCCGCTGGCAGTCACGTTGACGGCATCCACTTTCGAGCCTTCACCGCTTACCAGCAGGTTTGCCCGGGACAGGCTATTGCCGGCATTGCCGTTGTCGCCCATCTGCAGGTCGCGCACGAGCACTTCGCCGCCGTCGAGCACGTTGAGCGTACCCTGACCAGCACCACCGACGACGATGGTGTTACCCAGGACGGCAGTGGTGCGCGGCACCAGCCAGCGGGTTCCAGGGCCCTGGACTGTGACCGTTGCCATGGCGGTAGCCGCTTCGCTGTTGGTGGACGAGCCACCGATCCGCCCACCTCTGCTGGTCAGTTCGGCGCCGTTGTTGAGGGTGAGTGTGGCGGGGACGCCGTTGCCGGGGCGCAGGGACACTGTGCCATCGTAGGCACGGTCACTGCTGATGGTGTCTTCACCGCTGTCGAGGATGTAGTCCGCTGCGTGGGCACCCGGCAGCATGGCGAGTGTGATCGCGAACGTAAGTGGGGAAAGTCGGAAAAGGGGATTCATAGAAACTCCAGATACTCCATTAGATGCCACGCAGGTGGCGGCCAGCGCTGGGGGCGATGGCGTTCCATATGTGCAACGGATTAACGCTGGGAGTATCGGGGAGGGCTTTCTGCGATGAGAATAGTACGCATGTGCTAGCTGCTTGCAGAATGAGACGTGGCGCACAGCGTGCTGCGGGCATGCACTGTGGTGCATGGCACCGGCTGCGCCGGTGTTCGCGGCTAAAGCCGCTCCTACAGTTGTTACATCTTCGTCGAGGAACGTGATGATCCCTGTGGGAGATCACCCAGCCCTTCCGGGCTGCGCTGTCTCGCAGAGAACAATGGCCATTGTGGGAGCGGGCTTGTCCCGCGAAGCAGGCAACGCGGTGTCTGGCACCGGCTTTGCCGGTGTTCGCGGGACAAGCCCGCTCCCACAAGTTTCACCAAATCAATAAGTTAGAGTTTGTTCTATGAGAGCGGGTTCACCCGCGAAGAAACCAGCGCGGTGCATGGCACCGGCTGTGCTGGTGTTCGCGGCTAAAGCCGCTCCTCAGCGGCAACCGTGCTGAACCGTGCTTGAGGTATTGAACGGCTAACCGCCCGGCACGGTCGCGGGTGAACCCGCTCCCATGGCGCTGCACATCACTTATTGTCAAACCCCCGTAGGTCAGTCATCGCGGCACTCAGGCTATCGATGGCCAACCCACAGGGGCATGGCGGCAAGCTTAGATTTCAGCAAGGCGCGGTCAGGTTGCTACCTGGTAACAAGGCACGTACGCGGCGCCGCCAGGCAGCTTCATCCGGTGCTGGTCGACGAACGCCTGCAGCAGCCGGCCCAGCGGGTCGAGGACGGCGCTGTCGCCGTGGATCTGGTACGGGCCGTGTTCTTCGATCAGGCGGATGCCCTTGTCCTTGACATTGCCGGCGACGATGCCAGAAAACGCCCGGCGCAGGTTGGCCGCCAGTTCATGCGGTGGCAGCTCGCGGCGCAGGTCCAGCTCGGCCATGGCCTGGTGGGTCGGGTCGAACGGGCGCTGGAAGCTTTCTTCGATCTTCAGCAGCCAGTTGAAGTGGAAGGCATCGTTGCGCTCGCGGCGGAACTGCTTCACCTCCTTGAGCCCTTCGACCATGTGCCGGGCAACTTCGGCCGGGTCGTCGATGATGATTTCGTACAGGCGGTGCGCCGCCTCGCCCAAGGTGGCGCCGACGAAGGCGTGCAGCTGTTGCAGGTACGGCTCGGCACTGCGCGGGCCGGTGAGTACCACCGGGAACGGCAGGTCGTGGTTGTCCGGGTGCATGAGGATGCCCAGCAGGTAGAGGAATTCCTCTGCCGTACCGGCCCCGCCGGGGAAGATGATGATGCCGTGGCCGACCCGCACGAAGGCTTCCAGGCGCTTCTCGATGTCCGGCAGGATCACCAGTTCGTTGACGATCGGGTTAGGCGCCTCGGCAGCGATGATGCCCGGCTCGGTCAGGCCCAGGTAGCGGCTGCCATGCATGCGCTGCTTGGCGTGGGCGATGGTGGCGCCTTTCATCGGGCCCTTCATGACGCCCGGGCCGCAGCCGGTACACACGTCCAGCTTGCGCAGGCCCAGCTCGTGGCCGACCTTCTTGGTGTATTGGTATTCCTCGCTGCTGATCGAGTGGCCACCCCAGCACACCACCATCTTCGGCTCCACGCCCGGGCGCAGGGTGCGGGCGTTGCGCAGCAGGTGGAAGACGTAATCGGTGATGCCCTGGGAGCTTTCCAGGTCGATGCGCTGGCTGGCCAGCTCGCTTTCGGTGTAGACGATGTCGCGCAGGGCGCTGAACAGCATTTCACGGGTGCTGGCGATCATTTCGCCATCGACGAAGGCATCGGCCGGGGCATTCAGCAGCTCCAGGCGTACACCGCGGTCCTGTTGGTGGATGCGTACCTCGAAGTCCTGATAGGCCTCGAGGATGGTCTTGGCATTGTCGACATGGGCGCCGGTATTGAGGATGGCCAGGGCGCACTGGCGGAACAGGGTGTAGAGGCTACCGGTACCGACTTCACTCAGTTGCTGCACTTCACGTTGTGACAGCGTCTCCAGGCTGCCTTTGGGGCTGACGGATGCATTGATGACATGGCGTTGAGGCATCTAAGTCTTTCCTGTGCGGGTAAAACATCCTTCTTTGACAACACCATACCTAGAAATGTGGACGGCAACGAGGGGGGCTGTGAAAAAGCTTAAGACCGAGTCGCCTGGTTCACCCGCGAACCAGGCGACTCGGTCCAAGGTCAGCCCAACAGCTTCTGCACCCCCAGGGTAATCGCCAAACCCCCACCAACCAGCCAAAGGTTGAGAATCGCCCCGGTAGCCAGCGCCCGTGGCCCGGCCTGGCGGATCTGGCTGAAGCGGGTTTCCATGCCCAGCGCGGTCATGGCCATGGTCAGGGCAAAGGTGTCCAGGCTGTTGACCGCCTGGGTCACGCTGCCGGGCAGCACCTGCAGCGAGTTCACCAGTACCAATGCGAGGAAGCCGAAGGCGAACCAGGGCATGGCAATGCGCCCGTTGCCCTGCGCCTGGCCAGCCTGGCGCGAGCGGCTGATCCACAGGCCCACCACCAGCAGCACCGGCACCAGCAGCATTACCCGGGTCATCTTGACGATGGTGGCGATATGCGTAGCCTCGGGGCTGACGTTGCTGGCCGCGCCGACCACCTGCGCCACTTCGTGGAGGGTGCCGCCCAGCAACAGCCCGGCGCCCATGGTGTCCAGGTGCAGCCAGCCGGCGTTGATCGCCAGCGGGTAGAGCAACATCGACAAGGTGCCGAACAGCACCACGCTACCTACCGCCATGGCGCTCTTGTGCGGGGCGCTGCGCAGTGCCGACTCGAAAGCCAGCACGGCCGCCGCGCCGCAGATGGCGCTACCGGCGGCAGTCAGCAAGGCAGTATCGCGGTCCAGCTTGAACACTTTCATCCCGCACCACAGGCCGATCAGCAGGGTACTGCTCACCACCAGCAGCGAAACGATGAGGCCCGACCAGCCGACTTCGGCAATTTCCTGCAGGCTAACCCGCAGCCCAAAGAACGCCACGGCAATGCGCAACAGGCCGCGTGCGGAAAAGTTGATGCCTGCCGCCCAGCTTGCCGGTACGCCGTCGCGCAGTGCATTGCCATACAGCGCACCGGCGACGATACCGACAATCAGCGGGCTGATGCCGAGGTTGGCGATGGCGGGCATGGCTGCCAGTTGCGTGACCGCCAGCGCGAACAGCGCGACGAAAAGAATGCCATTGAGCCGCCCTTTGGTAGAAAGGGTAGGGGCAAAAGCAGGGTTGGACGGAACCGTGGCCATGTGAGTCCTCCGGAAAGGTGTTTCGACAAGGCCTACGTTAATCTGGTTATAAGCTTATAAAAAATCGTAATTTAGAATGGCAAATATCCGGATAGCTGATATTTTTTAAATATGACCCCAGAACAGCTGATAACGTTTGCCACGGTTGCCGAGTACGGCAACATCAGCCATGCGGCCCAGGCCCTGCACTTGTCACAGCCGGCGGTATCTGGCCAGCTCAAGCTGTTGCAGGAGGCGTTTGGCGAGCCCCTTTACCAACGTGCCGGGCGCGGTGTGCGGCTGACGGCGGCTGGCGAACAATTGCTGGCGCATGCCGAGCGCCTGCGTGAAACCTTCCGCCAGGCCCAGGCGCTGCGCGAGGCCATGCATGGGCTGGAGCGAGGCACCTTGCGCATCGGCGCCAGCACCACGCCGGCCAGCTACCTGTTGCCCTACCTGATCGCCGATTTTCAGGGGCGTTATCCAGACGTGGTGGTGACTACCTCGCATGGCAACACCACCGAGATCGTCGCCGCCCTGGACAGTGTCGATATCGCCCTCATTGAAGGCCCGCCTGGGCAGGAGCTGCCGTTGGGGACCGAGGTGACGGCGTGGCGCGAGGACGAGATCGTGGCGATTGTGCCGCGTGGGCACCCCTTGGCAGGGAGTGAACAGCAGGCGCTGGCGTCGCTTGGTGCCTACCCGTTGGTGCTGCGTGAGAGCGGCTCGGGCGTGCGGCAGATCGTCGAGCGGGCGTTTGCCCGGGATGGCGTGGCCATGCGTGTGGCACTGGAAATTGCCGGGGTGGAAGGGGTGAAAGAGGCGGTGCGGGCCGGGATGGGGATCGGTTTTGTGTCAGCGATGTCGATCCGCCATGAAGATGGGGCGTTGCACCGGTTGCAGGTGGTGCCGCAGGCGTTGATCAGGCGGTTTTCCATATTGATGCCGCATGCGGCCGCGCCGTCGCGGGCGGCGGCGCGCTTTTTTGAGTTGTGTGTTGGTATGAAAGAGGTGGGTTGATTGTGCTGGCCTCTTCGCGGGTGAACCCGCTCCCACAGTGACAGCACAGGTTTCAAGGGTAGTGATATCCCTGTGGGAGCGGGTTTACCCGCGAAGAGGCCCGCACAGGCACCATCAACTCACCTTGAAGACATGCTTCATATAGGCAACAAAATTCTCATCCCGGCACTGGGTCTTGCCCGGGCTGTCGGAAATCTTCGCCACCGGTGCCCCATTGCAGTCGGTCATCTTGATCACGATGTTCATCGGCTCCACCCCCGGGATATCGCAGGTCAGCCGGGTGCCAATGCCAAAGCTCACGTTGATCCGCTCATGCAGCGCCCGATACAGCTCCAGCGCCTTGGCAAAATCTAGCCCATCAGAAAAAATCAGGGTCTTGCTCCTAGGGTCGATCCCCAGCCGCTCATAGTGGGCAATGGCCTTTTCCGCCCAGGCCAGCGGGTCGCCCGAGTCATGCCGCAAACCGTCGAACAGCTTGGCGAAGTACAGGTCGAAATCGCCGAGGAACGCATCCATGGTGATGCAGTCGGTCAGGGCGATGCCCAGCAGCCCGCGGTACTCCCGCACCCAGCACTCCAACGCGGCGGCCTGGCTATCGACCAGGCGCGGGCCAAGCTGCTGGTGGGCCATGAACCATTCGTGGGCCATGGTGCCGAGCGGTTTGAGCTCGAATTCGCGGGCCAGGTGCACATTGCTGGTGCCGACGAAGCGGCCCGGGAAGTCGTGCTTGAGAATGTGCACCACCTCTTCCTGCACCCGGTAGGAGAAGCGCCGCCGCGTGCCGAAGTCGGCCAGCTGAAAGCCGGCCAGTTCATCGGCACTGGCCTGGGCCTTCAGCCAGTCGAGCTTCTGGTACAGGCGCTCGCCGACCTGCTCGATCACCACTTCACGATAGCGGTAGCGGTTACGCACCTCGCTGATGATCGCCAGCAACGGGATTTCGTAGAGGATCACGTGCAACCACGGCCCGCGTACGCGGATTGCCAGCTGACCGGTGCTGTCCAGGCCCACCTGCACGTAGCGCAGGTTGAAACGGAACAGGCTTAGAAAGCGGATGAAGTCCGGTTTCAGGAACGGGATTTTCTCCAGATAGGCCAACTGGTCATGGGTGACCGTGACCTCGGCCAGTTGCTCTATCTGGTAGCGGATTTCTGCCAGGTACGGGGACAGGTCTTCACCATTGCGGCAACGAAACTCCCACTCCACTTCGGCGTTGGGGTAGTTGTGCAGCACCGCCTGCATCATGGTGATTTTGTAGAAGTCGGTGTCCAGCAGGTTCTGGATGATGCGTGGGCCGAAAACACTTTCGCTCATGGGCGGTCTTCCTTGATCAGGGCAAGCTGGTGGTCGAGCGCGGCTTCGTCGCCGCAGAGGATCACGCCCTCGGCGGCCAGGGCGCCACACGCCTCGATGGCACCGGCCTGGGTCAGCGCGCGGCAGGCCGGCAGATACAGCAGCACCTGAAAGCCGGCCTGGCGCAACTGGCGGGCAGTGGTCTTGACGCAGTAATCCAGGGCCAGGCCACCGACGATCACCGTACTTACCTGCTGCACCTTGAGGTATTCGATTACCCCGGTGGAGCGCCGTTCAGCCAGATCGTGGTAACAGGCGCCGTAGGGGTGCAGATCGGGCTCGACGCCTTTCCACACGAAATAGTCGTAGTCGATGGGGGCGGGCAGCCCGGGCAGCAGCTCGAAGCCCGGGGTGCCGGGCACGCAGTGGCTGACCCAGGTCAGGTCGGCGTTGGCCAATTGCAAGGGCTGCAGCATGTGCGCGGGGTCGGCGACCACCCAGGCGGCGTTGGCCGGGTGGGCGTCCTTGCTGCCCAGGCGCAGGTCGGCACGCAGGGCCATGGCATTCAGATCAAGCGCGATTTCGTCGCCTTCGGGCACGGGCAGCTCTTGCGGCGCGTTGCGGGTGAAGCCGTTCTGGGCGTCGACATCGAAACTGGCGATCTTCATGGCGGTTCTCCTTGCTGGAATGCCTATATAATTCACCTGGTGCATTATGTGTGTCAAGCGACTTTGTTACCGCGTTTTCTGGTTGCCTTATTTAGATGCTCTGGTGGAATATTGCGGCACTGAACAAGGAGTTGCCCGGTGAGTACAGTCGAAGTTCTGGCCAGTGTCGATATCGTTGCCCTGCGCCTGGCGCCTGGTGCGCAGCATCTGCAAGTGTTGTTGCACCGCCGAGAGCGCGAGCCGCATGCCAGCCAGTGGGCGCTGCCCGGCGTAATCGTCAATGGCCGCACCGCTGATACCAGCCTGGAAGCTGCCGCCGAACGTGCGCTACGTGAGAAAACCCAAGTTGTGCCTCGCTACATGGAGCAGGTGGGCACCGAGGGCAATGCTTTCCGTGATCCACGGGGCTGGTCGCTCAGCACCTATTACCTGGCTTTGCTCGACCCGGGGCAGGTGGCCGAAGGTGAGCAATTGGCGTTTTTCGACGTGGAAAGCGTGCTGGCGCGCAAGGTGCTGTTGCCGTTCGATCACAACCTGCTGGTAGAGCGCGCCCGCGAGCGGCTGGCCGCGAAGACCGTTTACAGCAGCCTGCCGCTGTACCTGCTGGCGGAGAAATTCACCGTGCTCGATGCATTGGGGGCAGTGCAGGCGTGCCTGGGGCAGGCAGTGAACGGCACCTCGCTGCGCAAACGCCTGGAGCGCTTGCGCGAGCTGGGCTGGGTGAGGGACACCGGGAAAAAGAACCAGCCGAAGCTGGGCCGGCCGCAGCAGTTGTACCAGTACACGCCGCAGGGCGATCGGGCATTCATGTTTGACCGCAGCCTGCTGCCTGAAGGCGCTTAGCTCACATTTCTTGCGCTTGCGCTTGCCCTTGCTCTTGCTCTTGCTCTTGCTCTTGCTCTTGCTCTTGCTCTTGCTTCGGCTTTTGCTTCTAAGCGCGCGATAGTTCAGGCGACACAAATTGCGACTTCAGGAGGCCGAGCGGAGGGCTTGCGGAGGGAGGTGACGGGCATGGATGCCCGTCAAGCGCTGAGGCCCCAGGGACGGGGCCTGCAGCGCGTACTCCCGGGAGCAAGCCCGTAGCGAGGGGACCCCGGAGCGGAGCGTAGGGGCCGGATGATGGGAGCCGACGGTTTTTGGTTCCTTTATGCCACGACAAAAAGGGACCCGCCGGAAGGGCGGAAAGGTGACTTAGCGCCACCTGCGCATTACGAATGTCTGCGCGATGCGAATGCCCACATCCCATAAAGTTAAAAGCTTAAGCGTTGGTTTCGATACAGTGAAAAAGCTTTCTGCGATGGCGACGCTCACTCACCTTTTCGCCCTTACGGCGAGTTCCTTTTTGTCGTGGCAAAAAGGAACCAAAAACCGTGCGCTCCCATCATCCGGCCCCTACGCTGCGCTCCGGGGTTCCCTCGCTACGGGCTTGCTCCCGGGAGTACGCGCTGCAGGCCCCATCCATGGGGCCTCAGCGCTTGACGGGCATCCATGCCCGTCACCTCCCTCCGCAAGCCCTCCGCTCGGCCTCCTGAAGTCGCAATTTGTGTCGCCTGAACTATCGCGCGCTTAGAAGCAAGATCAAAAGCAAGATCAAAAGCACGGCCGTTCCGAGTTGGGGTGGATATCTCGGCACAGCCGATCATTCACCCGTTATTGGTGGGCATTCGATTGGCCGGCCTCCATCTTCCCAGCCATCAATTGCTCACCATCAACTCCGGCCCCAGGTAACCGTTGATCTGCTCGATATCATCATCCCCCAGGCTGCCGACCGACGAGGCCAGGCGTAGCCTGGCCATCAGGTAGTTCAGCTTGGCCTCGAACAGGTCATGGCGGGCGTCATACAGCAGTTCTTCGGCATTGAGCACGTCCGAGTTGGTGCTGGTGCCGCCTTCCTTGAAGCCCTTGCGGGTCGAGGTCAGCGAGCGTTCGTTGGAGGCCACGGCCTTTTCCAGCGCATGCACGCGCAGGGCGCCGCTCTGCACGCCGCGGTACTCGCGGGTGGTGTCGGAAATGACCTCCTGGCGCGTGGCATCCAGTTCGTCCAGGGCCTTGGAGCTGTTGGCGCTGGCCTGGCGGGTGAGGGCGCTGGTGCTGCCGCCGCTGTACAGCGGAATGTTCAGCTCCAGGCCGATCGAACTGTAGTGGTTGCGCTGGTTCAGTTCCGAGATCGACTGGCTACTGCCGGCGGTATAGCCCGCCACAAAGTCCAGGGTCGGATAGTGCCCGGCACGGGCGCGGTTGACCTCTTCCTCGGCCAGCTCGTAGTTGTGCCGGCGCGCATGAATCAGCGGGCTGTCGGCCTGGGCCTTGACCAGCCAGTCCTGCAGGTTGCCCGGCATCAGCGGTGGCGTGGCGAAGCCCGGCTGCAAGGTGGTCAGCGCCTGCGGGGTTTCGCCAATGTATTCCTCCAGTTTGCGTCGGGCGTTGACCAGGTTGTCCTGCGCGTCGATCAGGTCGGCTTCGGCCAAGTCGCGGCGGGCAACCGATTCGTCGACGTCGGTGATGGTGCCGGCGCCCAGTTCCTTGCGCCGCTTCGCCGAAGCCAGCTGTTCTTCGAACGCCGTCAGCTTGGCCTTGGCCAGGGTGATGGTTTCGCTGGCCAGCAGCACGTCGAAATAGGCGTCGGCCAGGCGCACTGCCGCATCCTGGCTCTTGGCGTCGAACACCGCCACGCTGTAGTCGGCGCGTTGCTGGCCCTGGCGGTACTCGGCCATTTTCTGCTTGTTGAACAACGGTTGGCGCAGGCGCACGTTGGCACCCTTGGCGTCATAATCCAGGTCGTTGTCCTGGCCATTCTGGCGCTGGCTGCCATTGACCCGGTTGAAGTAGGCCGCCGCGTTGATCTGCGGCAGCAGGCCGGCTTCGCCGATGGCGCGGTTTTCGCCGCCGGCCTGTTTTTCATGGACCGCGGCGCGGTAGATCGGGCCTTGGTACTGCAACAGGTCCCAGGCTTCTTTAAGGTCCATGGCACTGGCCGGCACGGCCACGCCCATCAGGCACAACAGCAGGCACGGGCATTTCATGTCATTGCTCCTTGAACGCAGCGTCGACGCGTTCGAGCATCGGTTTGAGCAGGTAGCTGAGCAGGTTGCGCTCGCCGGTCTTGATGGTGACGGTGGCGGGCATGCCGGGGCGAATGTGGTTGCTGCCCAGCAGGCCCATGCCGGCTGCAGTCACTTCCACCTGGGCCAGGTAGAACGGCTGCTTGCTTTCTTCGTCGAGCAGGCGGTCGGCGGATATGGTTTTTACCCGCCCAGGAATATTCGGCGTCTGGGCGTGGTTGAAGGCCGGAAAGGCGATGTCCACGGCCAGGCCCGGGACCATCTTGTCGATGGCTTGCACCGGGATCATCGCATCGACCTGCAGCGGCTGGTCTAGCGGCACCACTTCCATGATCTTCGCGCCCGGCTGGATGATGCCGCCGACCGTGGCAATGCTCAGGGCCTGGACCATGCCGTCGATCGGCGAGCGGATCACCGTATGCGTCACTTCGTAATCCAGGGCGCGCAGGCGGTCGGCCAGGGTGGTGTTTTCCTTGGCGGTGTCGGTCAGCTGCGACTCCACTTCTTTCAGGTAATCGTGCTGGCGCTGCAGGATGCGCAGCTTGATCTCGGTGGCCTGGCTGCGGGCGCGGGCGATGTTGTTGAGGTTCTCGGCCTGGCCGGCCGACAGGTCGGCATTGCTGCGCTCCAGCTCCAGCAGGCGGTTGCGTGGTACGTAGCCTTCGGCGGCCAGCACCCGGGTGCCTTGCAGTTCCTGGTTGAGAAAGCCGATCTGCGAGGCGCGGGCACCGTACACCTGCTGCAGGCCCTTGAGCTGCACGGCCGAGGCGGTGAGGTTTTCTTCAAGAATGCTCACCTCGCCGGCCAGGCCCGCGCGGCGGGTGTCGAGCAGGCGCTGTTGCAGGTCCATGGCCGCTAGCAGGCGCGGGTCGCTGCCATAGTGCTTGAGCAGGGCCGGGTCGAAGGTGACCGTGTCGCGGCCGTCGCGCTCGGCTTCCAGGCGGTTTTCCACGGTCTTGCTGACGATGTACTGGGCGCTTAGCGCGCCTTGTTCGGCCACGGCGCGCAGCGAGTCGAGGCGTACCAGTTCCTGGCCTTTGTTCACCACATCGCCTTCGCGCACCAGGATCGCCTCAACCGTGCCACCGGTCAGGTGCTGCACCGCCTTGCGGTTGCTGGTGATTTTCACCGTGCCGGTGGCGACCACGCCAGCGTCCAGTGGCGCCAGGCACGACCACAGCAGGAAACCGCCAAAGCCGGCGATGACCAGCCACACGCCCCAGCGTGCCGGGCGGCCTGCATCCAGGTCGATCAGCTCCCTGGCTTCGGCGGGGATCAATTCGGAATGTTGAGCCATGTGCATGATCGATCACTCCCGGGCTTTTACCGAAGCCAGCGGCGCCGCAGCGGCCGCCGGAATCACTGCGGCCTTGCGCAGTGCGTTGAACACTTCGTCGCGGCTGCCAAGCATGTGTACGCCACCGTCGCGTAGCATCAGGATCTGGTCGACCGCGCACAGCACATTGGGCCGGTGCGAAATCAGGATCACCGTGGCCCCGCGTGCCTTCAGCTCGGCCAGGGCATCGACCAGGGCTTTTTCGCCAACGTCATCGAGGTTGGCGTTGGGTTCGTCCAGCACCACCAGGTTGGGCTCGCCATACAGTGCGCGCGCCAGGGCGATGCGTTGCTTCTGGCCGCCGGACAGTGGGCTGCCATCGGCCGCCAGGCGGGTGTCGTAGCCCTGCGGGAAGCGCAGGATCATCTCGTGCACGCCGCTGCTGCGGGCCGCGCGAATCACCGCGTCACTGTCCACCTCGGCAAAGCGCGCGATGTTTTCGGCGATGCTTCCTTCGAACAGTTCCACGTCCTGCGGCAGGTAGCCGAGCCATGGGCCCAGCTCGGCCTTGTTCCAGGTGAAGATGTCGGCGCCATCCAGGCGCACCTTGCCGGCCTGGGCCGGCCACACACCCACCAGCAGGCGGGCGAGGGTCGACTTGCCCGAGGCAGACGGGCCGATGATGCCCAGGCTGTCGCCGGCAGCCAGGCTGAAGCTCACCCCGCGTACGATGCTGGTGTTGCTGCCGGGGGCGCCGGCGATCACGTTTTCCACCGCCAGCATGCCCATCGGCCGCTGCAGTGACATGCTCGGTGGCCGCTGTGGGTAGTCTTGCAGCAGGTCGTTGAGCCGGCCCCAGGCCAGGCGGCAGCCCAGCAGCTGCTTCCACGACGCAATCACCTGTTCCACCGGGCCCAGTGCGCGGCCAGTGAGGATCGAACAGGCGATCATCATGCCGGGGGTGATCTTGCCCTCGATCGCCAGCAATGCACCGGTGCCGAGGATCAGCGACTGCAAGGTGATGCGCACAAAGCGCCCGGTGCTGCTGATCAGCGCCGCGCGGTCGGAGGCCAGGGTCTGCATCTGCAAGATGCGCAGGTGGCCCTGGTACCAGCGCTTGCCAACAGCCGGCAGCATGCCCATGGCTTCGATCACTTCGGCATTGCGCAGGTTGTTGTTGGCGTAGCTGGCTGACGACAGGGCTGCCTGGTTGGCTTCGGCCAGTGGCGTTTGCGTGGCCTTTTCGGTGAGGTAGGCGAGGAACACCAGTATCAGCGAACCGATCATCGTCACCAGCCCCAGCCAAGGGTGGATCAGGTAGCAGACCAGCAGGTAGATCGGCGTCCAGGGCGCATCGAAGAAGGCGAACAAGCCGTTGCCGGTCAGAAACTGCCGCACTTGCGCCAGGTCCTGCAGGGCCTGTGCCGGGTTGCCGCCAGCGCGGCTCAGGTTGCGTTCGAACGCGGCGCTGAAGATGCGCCGGTTAAGGTCCATGTCCAGGCAGTTGCCAACCCGGACCAACACGCGGGTGCGGATCATCTCCAAGGCCGACATCAGCAGGAACAACCCCACCACCAGCACGGTGAGCATGGCCAGGGTGGTGACATTGCGGCTGACCAAGGCGCGGTCGTACACCTGCAGCATGTACACCGCTGGCGTCAACATCATGACGTTTATTACGCCGCTGAACGCGGCCAGGGCATAGAAACTGCGGCGCAGGCGAAAGAGTGTGTCAGCGAGTTCGGAGCGGGATCGCGGCGGCTTTTGCATCGAAGGCCTCCCTTTTCACAAAACGGGAAGCCCTTGCGGCGCCCCGTACAGCGGTAGTCGTGGCTTCTGAGCGGCTCGCAGGCGGGTAGGCCACCGCGGCCTTGTTATAAACAGCAGCGTAGGTTGCAGCGAAACATCCTGTAATATCTTTTTGCTCTATAAAATCTTTGAACTTTTTATAAGTCCCCTGAAAACAGCGAGTTGCAACGCATTATCATTGCAGGACGATATTTTTGACGGGATATTGACAAGCTTTTCGCCTGCGACTTTAGTCTGATGTATTCGGCCCCTGCGTGAGCTGGGAGCGATGCACGTGCGTTACACCGCTGTATCGCACTGTTTACACGGTTCCCTCTGCTTCAAGGGGAACCGGCTTGCCGGCGATGAGGCCAGCGGCGTCAGCACGACACCGCCCAGCAGCCCCAGAACCCATGACCAGAAGCTGCGCACGTCAAACCTGACTGGGCGCGGGAAGGACCCTGTTGCCCTGTGATTTCTCCCGACATCGAGGGCAATTGAAATGGCCAATTTCAGCAAGTCGGACCTGGAATTCATCCTCAAGCAAATCTTCATCGCCGAAGCCCATGCCGCGGGCACCAGCCTGATCGACCTGCTGCCCAACAGCCAGGTACCGTTCGGCCTGCGCACCGTGGATGGCAGCTACAACAACCTGGTGGCAGGGCAGAGCGAGTTCGGCGCCGCTGATAATTCGTTCCTGCGCCTGCTCGATGCCTCGTACCGCGCCAACTATGTCGGCACCGGCACGGTCACCGATTCGCAACCGCGTACCATCAGCAACCTGATCGTCGACCAGACGGCGAACAACCCGGCCGCCGTCGAGGCCAATGGTGGCGCGGCCCCGGTGATGAGCCCAGGCATCGACGGGGTTTTTGGTACCGCCGACGACAAGCCGGTGTTCTTCATCCCTAACGTCTCGCCGGACGTCGGCCTGACCGCCGGCTTCAACGCCTGGATGACCTTCTTCGGCCAGTTCTTCGACCACGGCCTGGACTTGGTCACCAAAAGCAACAGCGACATCGTGTTCATCCCGCTGCTGCCGGACGACCCCCTGTACAAAGCCAATAGCCCGACCAACTTCATGGTGCTACCGCGCGCCGTGCGTACGGCCGGTGCCGATGGCGTGCTAGGCACCGCCGACGATGGCCAGCCCAACACCACTTCGCCGTTTGTCGACCAGAGCCAGACCTACAGCTCGCACCCGTCGCACCAGGTGTTCCTGCGCGAGTACACGCTCAACGCCGCTGGCGACCCGGTGGCTACCGGGCGGCTCATCACCAACCGCGACCTGGGTGCCGATGGCAAGTTCGGCACTGGCGACGATGGCAACAGCGAAAACGGCGGCATGGCCACCTGGGCGGTAGTCAAGGCCCAGGCCCGTGACCTGCTGGGGATCAACCTGACCGACGCCGACGTGCACAGCGTGCCGCTGCTGGCCACCGACCCCTATGGCAACTTCCTGCGTGGGCCCAACGGCATGCCGCAGGTGGTGATGCGCGTGAACAATGGCGCCGATGGTATCGCGGGCACCGCCGACGACGTCACCACGCTGGTCGAAGGCAACCGCGCCGCGCCCATCAGCCTGGCCAATGCCGTGAGCACCGGTCATGGTTTTCTCGATGACATTGCCCACAATGCCGCGCCCGTGGTGGTCGGTGAGGTGCTGCAGGCCGACGCCGACGCTGCCATCGGCAACGCACAGCCTGTGGGGCAGGGCGGCAACAACCTGACCTACGACAACGAACTGCTCGACGCCCACTACATCGCTGGCGATGGCCGGGTGAACGAGAACATCGGCCTGACTGCCGTGCACCATGTGTTCCATTCCGAGCACAACCGCCTGGTGCAGCAAACCAAGGACACCCTGCTGGCTGCCGGTGACTTGGCGTTTCTCAACGAATGGCTGATCGATGACGTCAGCGCCATCCCCACCACGCCCGCCGGCATCGCCGCGCTGGTGTGGGACGGCGAGCGGCTGTTCCAGGCTGCCAAGTTCGGCACTGAAATGCAGTACCAGCACCTGGTGTTCGAAGAGTTCGCCCGCACCATCCAGCCGCAGATCGACGAGTTCCTCGCGCCCAACGGCTACGACACCTCGATCAACCCGGCGATACTCGCCGAGTTCGCCCATGTGGTGTACCGCTTCGGCCACTCGATGCTGACCGAAACCGTCGACCGTTTCGATGCTGACTTCGACACGGTAAACGGCGACCCGCAACTGGGCCTGATCGCTGCCTTCCTCAACCCGCTGGCGTTTGCCGAAAGTGGCGCCACTGCCGACGAAGCGGCCGGCGCGATCATCCGCGGTGTCACCCGCCAACTGGGCAACGAAATCGACGAATTCGTCACCGAAGCCCTGCGCAACAACCTGCTCGGCCTGCCGCTGGACCTGCCGGCGTTGAACATCGCCCGTGGCCGTGACACCGGTATCCCCAGCCTCAATGAGGCGCGTCGCGAGTTCTACGCCGCCACCGGTGACAGCCAGCTCAAGCCCTACATCAGCTGGGTCGACTTTGCCGACCACCTCAAGCACCCGGCATCGCTGATCAACTTCATCGCCGCCTACGGCAGCCACAGCAGCATCACCGGGGCCACCACCGAAGCGGCCAAGCGCGCGGCCGCGGTGGCGCTGGTGCTGGGCGGCAACGGCGCACCGGCTGACCGCCTGGACTTCCTCAACGGCACTGGCGCCTGGGCCAATAACGCGGGGGTGACCATTACCGGTGTCGATGCCATCGACTTCTGGGTCGGCGGCCTGGCCGAAAAGAAAATGCCCTTTGGCGGCATGCTCGGTTCCAGCTTCAACTTCGTCTTCGAAACCCAGCTGGAAGCCCTGCAGAACGGTGACCGGTTCTACTACCTGTCGCGCACGGCGGGCATGCACTTCGGCACGGAGCTTGAGAACAATTCGTTCGCCAAGCTGATCATGCTCAACTCCGACGTCACCCACCTGTCCAACACCGTGTTCCTCACGCCCACCTTCACCCTCGAAGTGAACCAGGCCAACCAGTTCACCGGCCTGGGCGCCGACGGCCGCGCCGACCCGACTGGCGGCATCATGATCAATGGCGTCGAACTGGTGCCGCTGGTGATCCGCGACAACCCCGACACGGTCGGCCCAGACAGCAACTACCTGCATTACACCGGCGAAGACCACGTGGTACTGGGCGGCACCTCCGGCAACGACATCATCATCTCCGGTGACGGCGACGACACCCTCTACGGCGATGCCGGCGACGATGTGCTGGAAGGCGGCGCGGGCAATGACGCGGTGCTCGGCGGCGCAGGCGACGACATCATCACCGATTCGTTCGGTGACAACCGCCTGGAAGGCAACGCCGGCAACGACGTGATCGTCGCCGGCAGCATGCTGGCGGCCGGCAACCTGATCCTCGGTGGCGATGGCCAGGACTTCATCATCACCACCGAAGACATCAGCACCACCTTCGGCGGCCAGGGCGATGACTTCATCCTCGGTGCCAAGACCAACCTGCCACCCACCGGCAACGAGGGCGACGACTGGATCGAGAAGGGCACCCAGGACGGTGCGCCCGGCGACAACTTTGCGCCGCTGCTGGGTGACGAAGTGGTCGGCAATGACATTTTCGTCGGGGGCGGCGGCTTTGACGAAATGATCGGCGAGGGCGGCGACGACATCTTCGTCGGCAGTGATGCCCAGGACAAGATGGACGGCATGTCCGGCTTCGACTGGGTGACCTACAAGAATGACCAGGTGGGCGTCACCGTCGACCTGAGCCTTGCCGCCCTGGCCCAGCCCCATGGCAATGCGCCGAACCAGAACGCCGGGGTATTCAACCCGGTCGGTGCATCGTCGGCCTCCATCCTCGACCGCTTTGCCGAGGTGGAAGGGGTGTCCGGTTCGAAGTTCGCCGACGTGCTCAAAGGCGATGACGTCGATGCCGTGACCATCCTCAACCATGGTGGCGCCACGGGCAGCGCCCTGACCAACGTCGACCTGATCCACGGCTTGCGGCAGTTCCTGACCGATGCCGGCCTGCCAACCAGCGGCTTTGCCACCGGCAACATCATGCTGGGCGGCAACGGCAGTGACCTGATCGAAGGCCGTGGCGGCGATGACCTGATTGACGGCGACAAGTGGCTGAACGTGCGCATCGCGGTGTACGCCCCAGGCGACGTCAACCACACCGGCCCGGAAATCGCCAGCTTCGACAGCATGGTCGACATGATCCCGTTCATGCTCGACCGCACCTACAACCCCGGCCAGCTCAAGGCTGTGCGGGAAATCCTGCCCGGCACCTCGACGGGCGGCGCGGCCTTCGACACCGCGGTGTTCACGGGGGTGCAGAGCGAGTACGTAGTCACCCAGAACGACAAGGGTACGGCCGATACCGCCGACGATGTGTGGACCGTGACCGACACCGTGGCCGGCCGTGACGGCGTCGATACCCTGCTGCACATCGAGCGCCTGCAGTTCGCCGACAGCCAGCGCGTGCTGGTGCAAGGGGTGAACGCACAGCCCACCGGCAGCCCCACCGTAACCGGTGGCAACGCGGGTACCATCACGGTGGGCGACATGCTCACCGTCAGCGTGGCCGGCGTGCGCGATGCCGACAACATTGGCACCGGCAACCCGCTGGGTACGCTGGCCAACAGCTCTGTGTCCTATTACTGGCAGTTCGAGGCCGACCCGGGCAGCGGTGTGTTCCAGGACATCATATTGCTGCCCGCCGGCGACCTGGCGTTCCAGAGTGCCGACGGCACCTCGTTCAAGGTCTCGCCAGACCTGGCCGGCCTGAACTTGCGGGTCAAGGCCATTTACCAGGATGCCCACGGCACCACCGAAGTGCTGTTCTCCCAGCCCACCGGTGCCGTGCTGCCGGGCGCGCCGGTGGTACCGACACCGGCCGTGCCGGTGGTGGATGCCAGTGACGGTGGCGCAGGCCTGCACATGGTCCGTTCCGATCTCAACTTCATCCTCGCGCAAATCAAGATCGCCGAGGCCGATGCCCACGGCCAGGACATCCTCTCGCTGATCCCCAACATCCGCGCGCCGCTGGGCCTGCGCGCGGTGGATGGTTCGAACAACAACCTGATGAACCTCAACGGCAACAACCACACCCAGTACGGTGCTGCCGACAACGTGTTCCCGCGCCTCGCCGACCCGGTATTCAACCCGGCAGAAGGCGCGCCGGCCGGCTTCTTCGGCCCTGGCTCGCCAGCCATTCCGGGCTCTTCGTACCAGCAAACCAACGGCCCGGTGTTCGATTCGCAGCCGCGTACCATCAGCAACCTGATCGTCGACCAGACCTCGAACAACCCGGCGGCCTATGCCACCGCCTATGACCCGGGCCTGAACGGCAAGCTGGACTTCGGCGCGCAAGGCAATGACGACGTGCTCAAGGACGGCGTACGCGTTGTCGCCAGCCCGGGCATGGATGGCCAGTTCGGTACCGCTGACGACCATGACGTGTACCTGTTCGAGAACACCGCCGCCGATGCTGGGCTGTCGGCGCCGTTCAACGCCTGGATGACCTTCTTCGGGCAGTTCTTCGACCATGGCCTGGACCTGGTCACCAAGGGCGGTTCGGGCACCATCTACATTCCGCTCAAGCCTGACGACCCGCTGTATGTGCAGAACGGTTTCACCAACTTCATGGTAGTGACCCGTGCCACCAACCTGCCGGGCGCCGATGGTGTACTCGGCACGGCCGATGACATCCACGAGCACACCAACACCACCACGCCGTTCGTGGACCAGAACCAGACCTACAGCTCGCACCCCTCGCACCAGGTGTTCCTGCGCGCGTACATGATGACGGCCAATGGCCCGGTCGCTACCGGCCAGCTGATCACCAACCGCGACCTGGGCGCCGATGGCAAGTTCGGTACTGCCGATGACCACGAAATCGGCGGCATGGCCACCTGGAAGGTGGTCAAGGCACAAGCCCGTGACCTGCTTGGTATCAACCTGACCGACGCCGATGTCGACAACGTGCCGCTGCTGGCCACCGACGCCTACGGCAACTTCATCAAAGGGCCGCACGGCTACCCGATGGTAGTGATGAAGGGGGCCGACGGCATCGCCGGTACTGCCGATGACCAACAAATAGAAGGCAACCCGCTGGCGCCGATCAGCCTGGTCAACGCCGTGCGCACCGGCCACCAGTTCCTGGCCGACATTGCCCACAATGCCGTGCCGGTGTTCAGTGCCGGGGCATTGGCGCCGGATGCCGACAACGTTGCCGGTAACGCGGTACCGGTCAACCCGAATACCGGGGCCAACCTGGCCTACGACAACGAACTGCTGGACGCGCACTACATCGCCGGTGATGGCCGGGTCAACGAGAACATCGGCCTGACCGCCGTGCACGCGATCTTCCACGCCGAGCACAACCGGCTGGTGGCGCAGACCAAGGACACCGTGCTTGATTCGAAGGACCTGGCCTTCCTCAACGAATGGCTGCTCAACCCGGTCACCGCGCTGCCCACCACCCAGGCCCAGGTCGACGCCCTGGTGTGGAACGGCGAGCGGCTGTTCCAGGCGGCCAAGTTCGGCACCGAAATGCAGTACCAGCACCTGGTGTTCGAAGAGTTCGCCCGTACCGTGCAACCACGGGTCGACCTGTTCTTCGCCCCGACCCAGGTGTACGACGTCGACCTCGACGCCTCGATCGTCGCCGAGTTCGCCCACACCGTGTACCGCTTTGGCCACTCGATGCTGACCGAGACCGTCGACCGTTTCGACATCGACTTCAACGTCATCAAGGACCCGTCCAGTGCCAACCCCGACCAGCAACTGGGGCTGATCGCGGCGTTCCTCAACCCGCTGGCCTATGCCGCCAGTGGCGTTACCCCCGAGGACGCCACCAGCGCCATCGTGCGGGGGGTCACCCGCCAGGCCGGCAACGAAATCGACGAGTTCGTCACCGAGGCGCTGCGCAACAACCTGCTGGGCCTGCCGCTGGACCTGCCGGCCATCAACATCGCCCGTGGCCGCGACGTCGGCATCCCCTCGCTGAACGCCTTGCGCCGTGATATCTACGGGCAAACCGGCGATACCCAGCTCAAGCCGTACACCAGCTGGGTTGACCTGGTGCAGCACCTGAAGCATCCGGAGTCACTGATCAACTTCATCGCCGCCTATGGCACCCACAGCAGCATCACCGGGGCTACTACGCTGCTGGAAAAACGTGCTGCGGCCATGGCCCTGGTGTTCGGCGGAAATGGCGCGCCGGCCGACCGCCTGGACTTCCTCAACAGCAGCGGCGCCTGGGCCAACAAGACCTTGGCCGGCAAGGATGGCGTACTGGGCACCGTCGATGATTTGAAAGGGGTGACCATCACCGGGGTCGATGCCATCGACCTGTGGATCGGTGGCCTGGCCGAAGAGAAAACCCCGTTCGGCGGCATGCTCGGCACCACCTTCAACTTCGTGTTCGAGAACCAGATGGAGAAACTGCAGGACGGCGACCGCTTCTATTACCTGGAACGCACCGCCGGCCTGTCGATGAACGCCGAGCTGGAAAGCAATTCGTTCGCCAAGCTGATCATGGCCAACACCTCGGCCACGCACCTGCCAGGCCTGGTGTTCTCCGACCCTGGCTTCTACCTGGAGCTGGACCAGAGCAAGCAGTACAACGACGGCCTGGGCAATGCCGACCCGCTGGGCGAAAACGGCCAGCAGGTGGTGTTCCGTGACAGCCCGCTGACGGTTGGCCCGGACAGCAACTACATCCGCTATGCCGGTACCGAGCACATTGTGCTGGGCGGTACCAATGGTGACGATATCCTGGTCTCCAGCGAGGGTGACGACACGGTGTGGGGCGATGCCGGCAACGACCGCATCGAAGGTGGCGACGGCAACGACCAGCTGCGCGGCGGTGCCGGTGACGACATCATCAGCGACATGGGCGGTGACGACAACATCCAGGGCGGCGACGGCAACGACGTGCTGCACGGCGGTAACGGCATCAACCTGATCATCGGCGGTTTCGGCAACGACTTCATCGTTACGGGTGAGGATGCCTCCGAAGCCATTGGCGGCCAGGGCAATGACTTTATCCTCGGCAGCAAGGCCAACGAGCAGGACATGGGCAACGAAGGCGACGACTGGATCGAGAAGGGCACCTCGGACGGCGCGCCCGGCGACAACTTCGACCCGCTCGGCAACGACCCGATCATCGGCAATGACGTGTTCATCGGCGGCAACGAGAACGACAAGTTCAACGGTGAAGGCGGCGACGACATCATGGTCGGCAGCCTGGGCTTCGGCGACCGCTACATCGGCGGCTCGGGTTATGACTGGGCAACCTTCAAGGACCTCGCCCAGGGCGTGACCATCGACTACAGCGATCGCTTCTTCGATGTACCGCCGGTACCGGGCTCTGGCGCTTCGGCGCTGGTGCGCTTCGACATCATGGAAGGCTTGTCGGGTTCGGCGCATGGCGACTTCCTGCGCGGTGACAACGAAGACGCCACCTCGCTGCCTACCGCTGGCGCGACGGGCAGTGTGCTGACCAACATCAGCCTGATCGACGGCCTGGCCGGCTTGCTGGCTGCTGGCGCGACGTTCTACGACGGCGGCAACATCATCCTCGGCGGCAGCGGCAGCGACCTGCTCGAAGGCCGTGGCGGGGACGACATCCTCGACGGTGACAAGTGGCTGAACGTACGCATCAGCATACGCGCCAACCACGACGGCAGCGGCCCGGAAATCGCCAGCTTCAACAGCATGGAGCCGATGGTGCCGTTCATGCTCAATGGCACCTACAACCCGGGCCAGCTGGTGATCGTGCGGGAAATTCTCAGCGGTACCGACAACTACGACACCGCGCTGTTCTCGGGGGTGTCCACCGACTACAACGTGGTGGTCGATGGCAACTCGGTGACCGTCACCGACCTGGTGGCCGGGCGTGATGGTGTCGATCACCTGACTGGCATCGAGCGGCTGCAGTTCTCGGACACCGCGCGGGCCTCTGGCGTGGGCACTGCGGTGAACGCAGGCCCTTCGGGGCACCTGGTGATTCTCGATGCAGCCAGCGGCGTACGGGACGACACACCGGTCAGCGGCCAGTTGCTGAAAGTCACCAACCTGGCGGTGCACGATGCCGACAACGCCAGCGCGGCCAATGCCAGCGGTGCCGTCAACGGCCCGATCGCCTACTACTGGCAGGTCGAGCGCCTGCCAGGTTCGGGGGTGTACGAAGACATCACCTTCGTCGCGGCCGGCGAGGTTTCGCGGGCCATCGGCAGCACCTACCGGGTGACCGACGATGTGGCCGGCCTGAGCATCCGCGTACGTGGGGTGTACCAGGACGCCAAAGGCACGCTGGAAATCGTCGACTCATCGCCAAACAGCGCGCCCAGTGCCGGGCCGACCGTGACCGGGCTGTTGCGCCAGAACCAGACGCTCACCGCCAACCCGGCAACCATCGTCGATGCCGATGGCCTGAGCAACCCGCAGTTCAGCTTCCAGTGGCAGTCCAACCGCGGTGTCGGCTGGGTCAACATTGCTGGTGCCATCGGCAGTACCTTTGTCCTGACCCAGGCGCAAGTGGGGCAGAACATGCGGGTGGTGGTCAGCTACGTGGATGACTTTGGCGTACAGGAAAGTGTCGCCTCCGATATCCTCGACCCGGTGGCCAACGTCAACGACGCCCCGACCGGTGCGGTGCTGATCAGCGACACCACCCCTGACCAGGGGCAGACGCTGACCGCGCTCACGGGGGCCATTGCCGACCTGGACGGCCTGGGTGCCTTCACCTTCCAGTGGCAACAGGGCACTGGCGGCACCTTCGCCAACATCGCCGGTGCTACCGCTGCCACCTTCACCCCGGGCTTTGCCCAAGGCAACCAGCAGCTGCGGGTGATCGTGCGCTACACCGATGGCTTCGGCACCCTGGAGTCGTTGACCTCGGCAGCCACCGCAGCGGTGACAGTGCCACCTGGCGTGGTGCTGGTCGGTACCAACGGTGCCAACACGCTGACCGGTGGCGCGGGCAACGACATCATCTCGGGCCTGGGTGGCAATGACATCCTCAATGGCCTGGGTGGCGCCGACCAACTGTTTGGTGGTGTCGGCAACGACACCCTCAACGGCGGTGACGACCCCGACCTGCTCAACGGCGAGGACGGCAACGACATCCTCAATGGCGGGCTGGGTGCGGACGTAATGATCGGCGGGGCCGGCGACGATACTTTCGTGGTCGACAACACCGGCGACACGGTCACCGAGGCGCTGAACGGCGGTACCGACCTGGTGCAGACCAGCTTGGCAAGCTACACCCTGGGTGCCAACGTCGAGAACCTGACCTACACCGGCAGCAGCGCCTTTACGGGTACCGGTAATGCTTTGGCCAACACCATCACCGGTGGCGCTGCCAACGACCTGCTCAACGGCGGTGCAGGGGCTGACCGCCTGGTGGGTGGGGTCGGTAACGATACCTACGTGGTGGATAACGTCGGTGATGTGGTGGTCGAGGCCACGGGGGCAGGTACGGACCTGGTACGTACCACGCTGGCCAGCTATACCCTGGCCAACAACGTCGAAAACCTGACCTATACCGGGGCGGGCAACTTCACCGGTGTCGGTAATGGCCTGGCCAACATCATCAATGGCGCGGCAGGTAATGACACGCTCAGTGGTGACGGTGGCAACGATGTGCTCAACGGCAATGCCGGCAACGACACGCTCAACGGCGATGCGGGCAACGACCAGCTGTTCGGCGGCCTGGGCGCCGACCGCCTGAACGGTGGCGGCGGGGATGACCGCCTGGATGGTGGTGACGGCAACGACACGCTGCTGGGCGATGCCGGTAACGACACGCTGAACGGTGGTGCTGGCGATGACAGCCTTGACGGTGGCAACGGCAACGACACCCTGCAGGGCGGCGATGGCAACGACACGCTGTTTGGTGATGTTGGCAATGACACCTTGCTCGGCGGCGCCGGCAACGACTTCCTCAACGGTGCAGCAGGCAACGACACGGTCACGGGTGGTGCCGGCAACGACACCATGATGGCCACTGACGGCAACGATGTGTTCCAGTTTGCGGCTGGTTTCGGCAACGACCTGATCATCAACTTCGATGCCATCGCGGCGGGTGGCCAGGACCGGCTGGATATCACCGCCCTCAACATCACCGCGGCCACCTTTGCTGCCAGCGTGATCATCGCCGATGTTGGCGCGGATACACTGGTTAGCATCGGCGCGGCCGACTCCATCCGCCTGGTGGGGGTGGCGGATGCGACCACGGTGACCGCAGCGGACTTCATCCTGGCGGGTTGAGGGCCTGAGGGATAAGCTGTTGCTTCAAATGCAGGGGCTGCTGCGCAGCCCATCGCGACACAAGGCCGCTCCTACAGGGAATCGCGTAATTCCTGTAGGAGCGGCCTTGTGTCGCGATGGGCCGCAAAGCGGCCCCATTCACTCGCGAAAGGCGTCGCCGCATGTTTCCCCTCGATACCTGGCTGATGTACACCCTGGCCTGCGTCCTGCTGGTCCTGGCTCGTGCTGGCCTTCATCCCGCAGTTCGTCGACCCGCAGCGCGGCTCGGTGACCGTGCAGATGCTGGTGTATGGGGTGTGGTTTGCCTTGCTCACGGCCGTCGGCTTTGCCCTGATGGGCGTGTTTGCCACGGTGCTGACCGGCTTCCTGCGCGCGCGGCCCAGGCTGGTGAATGGCCTGAACCTTGGGGCAGGGGCCACGTTTGTGGCTTCGGGTGTGTCGGTTGCGGCGCTTGGGCAAAAGTAACACTGGGGCTGCTTTGCAGCCCATCGCCGGCAAGCCAGCCCCCACAGGGACTGCATATGGCTTGAACTCGATGCGCCGGTGTGGGAGTTGGCTCTCACAGGGACTGCACATGACTTGAACTTGATGCACTCGATGTGGGAGCTGGCTTGCCGGCGATGGGCCGCAAAGCGGCCCCCGGCTTACTTGCCAGTCAACCCTGCATGCACCTGCAGCTCTTCATCGATAAACGCCGCGATCATCACCCGGTACACCCGCTCCACCACCTCCGGCGAAGCCCCGGTTTCCTCGGCAATCCCGCGCACCTTGGCAATTACCTGCTCGACCCGCGCCGGTGCGCGCACGTCATCGGTGGTTTTCTTGAAGGCCGCTGCCTGGGCCACCCACTGACAGCGCCGGGCGAGCAGGGTGACCAGGTCGCGGTCGATGTGATCGATGCGCGTGCGAACTTCTTCAATCGATGTGCAACGTACGTCCATGTGTGCAACTCCTTGAGGGTGGTGCAGGACAGTAGCACAGCACATCAGTTGGCTCAGAAGTCATAACGCAGGTTCAACGTGGCGTTCCTCGGCGCCCCGTAGTGGCCATAGTTGCCCGCCAGGCCGGCGTAGTATTTCTTGTCGAAGAGGTTTTCGACATTGACAGTAGCGGCCAGGTTTTCGCTGAGCTTGTAACGCGCCATCAAGCTTGCCACGGCATAGTCTTCCTGGGTGATACGGGTGCTGCGTGTGGTGACCAGTGACTGTTTGGAGTTCCAGTTCATACCACCGCCAACGGTCAGGCGCTGCCATTCACCCGGCAAGCGATAGGTTGACCACAGCCGGAATGTATCCAGCGGCAGTTGCGGTGTCAGGCGGTCGCCTTGGGCGTTCTCCGTGCGTGAATGGCTGTACCCGGTATGCACGTTCCAGCCGTTGGCCACCTCTCCGGAAAGCTCCAGATCAATACCCTTGGTCTGGGCGCCGCTTACCGCGCGTGATGCCGTTGAGTTCGGTTCACCAGGAATGGCAAAGCCAGTGTCGTCTTCGGCAAAGTTGTCCCGTTTGATCAGGTAGATCGCCGCGCTGGCGTTGAGCCGGCCTTCGTAAAATTCACTTTTCCAACCCATTTCGTAGTTGTTGCCAGTGACGGGGTCCAGCACCTTGCCGGTCCGGTCCCGGGCGGTCTGCGGCTTGAAGATGTCGGTGTAACTGGCGTACAGCGATTGATCGGCAGTCAGGTCATAGATCAGCCCCATGTAGGGTACGACTTCACCCGTCTCCTGCAGGTTGGACGGCCTGTCGAAACCGCTGGGCAGCGAAACCTGGTGGGCGTCGTAGCGGTAGTCGGTGGTCCGCGCGCCCAGAATCAGGTGCAGGTCATCGGTAAAGTTGAGCCGGGTGGCAGCAAAGTAGCCGGTTTGACGGATATTGACGTCGTAATCCAGCACAGGGGTGTAGCTGCCTGGCTGCGGTATGCGGTTGCCCCAGGTGAAGAAGTTGAACGTTGGCGAACCCGCCGACCCGGTCAGGTGGTTGTTGCGGTAATCCAGGTAATCGAAGCCTACGATCAGGTCATGGGATTGCCCAAGCAGCTCGAACGGGCCCTGCAAGGTAACGTTCATGCCGCGCTGCACCTGATGCGCCTCGACTTCCAGCAGGTCGAGGGTGGCTTGGCCCGTAGCCTGGTCGAGGGTAGCCACGCCGGCACCGGTGCGATAGAACGCAGAAAGCGAGTCGCGATCAACGTCCATGTAGTTGGCCGCGAGTTTCAGTTGCCAGCCGTTGGCAAGCTCTTGGTCCAGGCCAAAGGCGTAGTTCTTGGTCGTGTAGTCTTCATACATCCAGCGCGGGCCACTGCTGGTCGAGCGGGAGAAGTCAGTCGGCTGGCCGTTGCTGTAGAACAACGGTACACCGGGGGCACCGTTGGCGTTGTAGGTCTGGTAGTCCACCCCCAGGCGCGCGGTGGTGGTGTCGGTAAGGTCCGCTTCAAGTACGCCGTACAACAGGTCACGGTCCTGGCTGTACCAGTCCATGAAGCTGTGATTGTTCTGCTTGGCGGCCACCAGCCGACCGCGCAGTTTGCCACCTTCGACCAGCGGGCCGGAAACGTCAGCCTCGGTGCGGTAGTAGTCCCAGGAACCGACGCCAGCCTGTATGTAGGACTGGAACTCGTGTGTGGGGCGCTTGCGTACCATGTTCACCACGCCATTCGGTTCTCCCGCACCGGTCATCAGGCCCGTAGCCCCGCGCACGATCTCCACACGGTCGAAGATGGCCATGTCCATCAGCGTGCTGGGCATGTTGCGGGTCAGGTATTCCTGGACGGTATTGACCCCGTCGAGCTGGTAGGTGCTGATTTCGGAACCACGCGAATAGATGTGAAAGCGCTCGCCGCCGTCCTGGGACATGGTGATGCCCGGGTTCTGTTTGAGCACATCGGTAATACTGGCCAGATGCTGGTCGTCCATCTGCTGGCGGGTGACCACACTGATGCTCTGCGGCGTCTCCCGGATCGACAGGTTCATCTTGGTCGCCGTACTGGTCACTCCGGTGGTGTACGACCCGGTGCCTTCGGTGGTAGCGCCCAGCCCGACACTGTTCACATGCGTCGCCGACAGCTCCATGGCGCCGCTTTCTTCACTTGGCGGAAGGATGAACCAGCGCTCGTCGCTTTCGCGCATCACCCGCAGGCCACTGCCCGACAACAGCGCCCGCAGACCTTCGTCCACCCCGTACACGCCCTCCAGGCCCGGCGACTTGCGGCCTTGGGTGGCGGCCGGGTCGAACGACAGCACAATGCCGGCCTGGGTGGCGAAGCGGGTCAGCGCCTGGCCCAGGTCGCCCTGGCCGATGTGGTACTCACGGGGTGTGGTTTCAGCCAGGGCAGGGGTTGCAGCGAGCAGCGCCGACACCAGCAGGGCATTGCGGATACCGGCCGCCAGCGGGCGGAGCGGATGATGCGTTTTCATGGAGGGCTTCTCTTATGTTGGCAAGCGGGTCATGCACCCGTTACCCCTGAGTCGGATGAGAAAGAGAAGAAATCTCATCGCTGCGCAAAAAAATTTCACGCGCCGGGCAACGCGCTGACCGTCACCCAGTAGCGGGTGCGCCGTACGATGCTTACCGGCAAAACGCTGGTGATCGCGCGCAGGGCCTTGTCGCTGTCGTCTACCGGGAAGGTGCCGCTTACCCGCAACCCGGCTACTGCTGGGTCGCAGCGTAACCAGCCGCTGCGGTAACGGCCCAGTTCGGCGAGCAGCGTGTCCAGCCGTTGCTCATTGGCCACCAGCAGGCCCTGGGTCCAGGCATCCTGTGGCCATGTGCCGGTTGACCGTGGACAGCGAGATGCCCAGTTGCTCGGCGATGGCCTTGTACGGCATGCCCTCCAGTTGCGACAGCAAGAACGCCCGGCGCACTTCCAGCCCCAGCCCGGCCAGCATGGTGTCCAGTTCGCACAGGGTTTCCAGCAGTACGGCGCGGTCTTCTTCAGAGATACCCAGCGCCTCGGGCTGTTCAGCCAGGGTCTGCAGCCAGGCCCGCTCCAGGCGCGCGCGGCGGAAGTGGTCGATCATCAGCCGACGAGCGATGGTGGCGAGGTAGCCCTTGGGTTCACGAACGGCTTGCAAGCGTTCGGCAGCATTGTCTGCCGTGAGGATACGCACGAATACATCCTGAACCATGTCGGTGGCCAGGTGCTGGCAGCTGAGCCGCGGTTGCAGCCAGTTGCGCAGCCAGCGGTGGTGGTCACGGTAAAGGCCATCGACCTGGGCGTGTGCATCCATGCAGGGCTTTTTCATTCGGTCCGCAGCGGTACTTAAATAGGAATATTTATCATTATGGTGTTGGTCGCGGGAGTGAGACAAGGGGCATGCAAGGGTTTTTAGCGGTGTTCGTCTTGAGAGGTTTGGCGCCTGTGAGATCGAGCGCCGCCCGCGCGGCGCTTCGCGGCGCAAGGCCGCTCCCACATCTGTTTCGGGCCAGTCTCTTCTGTGGATTTACCTTTGTCCGCCTTGTTTGTTCCCTTCAATATCGAAGGTTGCACAACTGCTCTTCTTCAATTTCCAGCCATGCTCCAAGGGTGCGCGCGCCTCCGCCACAGGAATAATTGGCCCGAAACAAATGTGGGAGCGGCCTTGTGCCGCGAAGCGCCGCGCGGGCGGCGCTCGATTTGCGCACCACCTCAAAACCCAAGACAGACACCCGCTGCCCCAAGTACCCCTGGCATTCGCTCAGGGCAGCGCCGCTCAGTGCCCCACCAGTTCCCCCAGCAATCGCTGCTTGTACCCCTGCAACACCTGGCTATCGCGCTGACGCGGATGCGGCAGCTCGATCCGCAGGTCTTCGCGAATCCGCCCTGGGTGCGCATCCATCACGATCACCCGGTCACCCAGGTACAGCGCTTCTTCAATGTCATGGGTCACCATGATCACCGTGCAGCGCTCCTGCACCCAGATACGCTGCAACTCCTGCTGCAGGCGCACCCGGGTCAGGGCATCCAGCGCGCCCAGCGGTTCGTCCAGCAACAGTACCTTGGGCTTGTTCACCAACGCCCGGGCAATTGCCGCGCGCTGGGCCATGCCGCCGGAAAGCTGGTGCGGGTAGGCCTGCTCGTAGCCGCTCAGGCCCACCAGCGCGATGTGTTCGGCCACCAGCCGGTTTTTTTCGGCGGCCGGCAGCGCATGGTTCTTCAAGGCCAGGGCAATGTTCTGCTGCAAGGTCATCCACGGGAACAGGCGGTGGTCCTGGAACACGATACCGCGCTCCAGGCCCGGCCCTCGCACGGCGTGCTGGTCCAGCAGGATCTGCCCCTGGTAGTCCTGGTCGAGGCCGACAATCAGCCGCAGCAAGGTCGACTTGCCGCAGCCGCTGGCGCCGAGAATGCTGATGAACTCGCCGGGGCGGATGTCCAGGTCGATGCTTTCGAGCACCGGCACCGGCTTGCCTTTGAGCGGGTAGGCCTTGCTCAGGCCGCGAATGGTCAGGGCGCCGGTGCTGGCGCTGGTGAGTAGAGCATGGGCGATGGCGTTCATGGTCGGGCCTTTCAACGGGTAGGGCGCCAGCGCAGCAGGCGGCGGGTAAGCAGGGAGCACAGCCAGGACATCAGGTAGCCACACAGGCCGATGCACAGCACGCAGACCACGATGATTTCCATGCGGGCGGCGGCTTCGGCGTTCATCATCAGGCTGCCAAGGCCGGCCCCGGCGGACAGGAACAGCTCACTGCCCACTGACGTCACCCAGGCGAAGGCCAGGGCTTGCAGCACCCCGGCGGCAATACCTGGCAGGGCGGCAGGCAGCAGGATCAACCACAGTTGTTGCCAGCGGCTGAGCATCAGCACCTGTGCGGCTTCACGGTGCTGGCCAGCAACCTGGCGCAGGCTTTCGAAGGTATTCAGCACCATCGGGTACAACGCCGCCAGGCTGACGATTAGCAATTTGGCGCCTTCGCCGTTACCCAGCCACAAGGCAATCAGCGGGATCCAGCCCAGCATCGGTACCTGGCGCAGGGCGTGGAACAGCGGCGCAATCAAGCGGTTGGCCGGTGCGCACAGGGCCATCAGCGCCCCCAGGCCAATGCCGCCGGCTATGCCGATGGCCAGGCCGCTGCAGGTGCGCAACAGGCTCGCCCACAGGTTGACCAGCAGTTCACCGCTGGCCAGCAGTTCGGCCAGTGCCGTGCCCACCTGCGCCAGCGGCACGAAGGCATAGGCGCCGGCCGTGCTCTGGCGCGAGGCATATTCCCAGGCGCCGAGCAGCAACAGCGGCAACACCAGGCCACGCAAATCGTGCAGTTTCATCACAGCCTCCTTTAACGGCTTTGCCAGGCCGACAGGCGCCGCTCCACGCGGCGCAGGGTGAAGTCCAGGGTGAAGCCGATCAGCCCGGTCAGCACCACGCCGACCATCACCACATCGATACGCAGCATCTGCCGGCCCATCTCGATCATCTGCCCCAGGCCACTGTCGGCCGCCAGTAGCTCGCAGGCCACCAGCACTACCCAGGCACGGGTTAGCGCCACGCGTATGCCGGTGACAATCGCCGGCACTGCAGCGGGCAGGGCGATGCGGCCCACCAGTGTCGGCCAGCGCAGGCGGTACACCGCCGCCACTTCGAAATGGCTGCGCGGGATGGCGCGGATGCCTTCACAGGTGGCCAGCGCCACCGGAAAGAACGCGGTCTTGGCAACGATCACCACTTTGAAGGTTTCGTCAACGCCAAACAGCAGCACGAACATCGGGATCAGGGCGATGCTCGGCACCTGGCGCAGGGTGTGGAACAGCGGGGCGCAGTAGGCCTCCACGCTGTTCGACAAGGCCAGCGCCGCGCCAAAGCCAAGGCCGGCCAGCGCGCCGCCGGTAAAGCCCAAGGCCAATCGCGACAAGCTGCCGGCCAGGTGCTTCTGCAATTCGCCGCTGGCCAGCAGCTCAGTGAGGCTGAGCCACACCTCCTGCGGCGGGACCAGCAGGTTGGCCGGGAACAGCCCGGCGTTGGCGATCACGGCCCAGAGGGTGAGCAGGGCCAGCGGGGAGATGAACCAGGAAAGAGGGAAGAGCACGCGCATGGCTGGCCTTGGGGGAGCAGAGGGTAGAGGGGGTATCGCAAGAGCTGTGCCAGCCTGAGCATGGCCTGATTTACAGGGTTGCAGGGAAAGGGTGGTGCTGCAGCAGCAGCGGGGTGCTGCCATGGCAACAGTCAGTCAGCAGTGTCGCTCAAAGGCTGTCGCGGTCTTTGTAGGAGCGGCCTTGCCGGGGCGCCGGACCGGTCGGATGGGCCGCAGAGCGGCCCCTGCAATTTATGCGGAAAAGCTGAAATTTTGGGGCCGCTCTGCGGCCCATCCGACCGGTCCGGCGCCCCGGCAAGGCCGCTCCTACATGAGCCGTGCAAGCCGGCCCTGGATCAGAAATCGTAACTCACGCTGGTGTAGTAAAACGCCCCCTGCGCCCCCTCCGGGCTGGTGATGGAATACTTAGGCACGCCATACAACTGCGCGCCCTCCAGCTTGTCCGGGTGGCTGTCGAACAGGTTGATCGCGCCCGCCGACAAGGTCAGGCCCAGGTCGAAGCGGTACGACACGTCCAGGTCGGTCACCCACTGCGGGCTGAAGGTCTGGTCCAGTGCCGGGTTGGCAGCATTGCGGCTCTGCCACTCGCCATAGCGGCGCTGGGCCACGGTGACGCTCCAGCCGTCATACAACCAGTTGGCGCTGAGGGTTAGCTTGTCCTTGGGCGTGCCGTCCTCGATCAGGCCCTGGGTGTTGCGGCCGATGATCTGGTTGCCGGGGATGCTGCCCACGTCGTCCAGCCCGGTGATGCGGGTGTTGTTGCGCGCGTAACCGCCGTTGAAGTCCAGCCGCCCCCAGCCGGCAAGGTCCAACTGGTAGTGGCCGGCCAGTTCGACGCCGTCGGTGCGGGTGTCGGCGATGTTGGTGTAGAACGCCGCGCTCTGGATGTTGGCGTAGGGCGTGCCGGCGAAGATCGGGCCCACCACCGCAGCCGGCAGCTGGTCGGACAGGGTGATGCGGTTGTCGATGTCGATGCGGTAGGCGTCGAGGGTGACCGAGGCATTGGGCAGTGGCCGCCACACCAGGCCCACGGAGAAGTTGGTCGACTCTTCAGGCTTCAGCGCCTTGCCACCCAGCAACGCAGCTTCCGGGCTATCGGCGCGCAGCGTACGTTGCTGCACCTCGACCCAGTTGCCGCTGCCCGGTGGCTGCTCCACCACCTGCACGCTGAACGATGACAGCCCGCTCTGTACCAGCGACGGTGCGCGGTAGCCGGTGCTGGCGCTGGCCCGGGCGGCAATCTCGGGGGTGAAGTCGTAGCGCAGCGACAGCTTGCCGTTGGTGGTGTCGCCAAAGTCCGAGTAATGCTCGCTGCGGACCGCCACGCCCGCCTGGAATTGCTCGGTAAGCTGGGCTTCGACGTCGAAGTACGCGCCGATCACCCGGCGGTCCAGCGACACGGCATCGACTTGGGTGATGCCCGAGTAGTAACCCGGAATGCGCCGGCCAGTGACCGGGTCGAGGGTGTTGAACAACGGCCCGTTGGACCAGCCGGCAGCGTCGCCCTCGCTGAGGTCGTAGTTCTCCTGGCGCCAGGCCAGCCCGGCAGACACGGTCAACGGCTTGAACAGCCAGTCGTTGGCGAAATCGCGGGTCCAGTCCAGGGTCAGGTTGGTCTGGTCGGCTTCGCGGCGGCCGGTGTAGATGGTCGACGGGCTGGCCGTGCCCCAGCTGGGGTTGATGGCGTCGCGGTCGGTGGAGTCGACGCGGTTGTTGCCGTAGTTCAGCGCCAGGTCGAACTTGCCCAGCGTCTGGTCCTCGAAGCGCAGGCCACCGGTGACGGCAAAGTCTTCCAGGCCGTAGCGGGTGACCGGCAGGCGGCCATCCGGGTAGCGCGCCAGGGCCACGCTGCCGTAGTTGCTGCGCAGGGTGGTGGGCGGGTCGAAGAAGTTCTCGGCGTTGGTGTTCTTGTGCGCGTAGGTGGCAAAGCCGTAGGCGCTCAGGCCTTCACCCAGGCCCATTTCGGCGTTGGCGGTGAAGTTGTACTGGTCCGAGACATTGCCTGAGCCCCAGCGCCAATTGCGGTAGCGGTTGTTCTGCTCGCGCGGGGTGTCGATGCTGGTGGAGCCTCGGTAGAACAGGCGGTTGTCGTCGCGGGTATCGCTGGCCGGGTCCTGGCTGCCGGCGTCGAAGGCCAGGGTCAGGAAGCCGTCGTTGGGCAGGGCGAAGCCCTTCCAGCCGCTGAGCTTGCGTTGCAGGCCGTCGCCTTTCTTGTAGCCGCCGAAGCGGTAGCCGGCATTGCCGCCTTCGTCGCGCTCCTTGAGCACAATGTTGATCACCCCGGCGATGGCGTCCGAGCCGTACTGGGCGGCAGCGCCGTCACGCAGAATTTCCACCCGTTCGATGGCCGATAACGGGATCAGGCTGAGGTCTACCGCTGCCGCGCCACGGGCGTTGACCAGGCCCTGGCGGGTGACGTTGGCGCTGGTGTGGCGGCGCTTGCCGTTGACCAGCACCAGTACCTGGTCTGAGGCCAGGCCGCGCAGTGAGGCGCCCTGGGCGATGGAGCCGGCAAAGGCGCCTTGTGGCGATTGCGGGAAGCTGAACGAAGGTGACAGCGCAGTGAGCGCGGCGGACAGGTCGCTGGCGCCGGTTTCCTGCAGTTTTTCGCCGCTCAGCACATCAACCGGGGCGGCACTTTGCAGGGCGGTGACGTCGCTGCGGTGGGTGCCGACCACGACCACGGTGTCGAGGCGGTCGTTGCTTTCGGCGGCGAAGGTGGGCACGGCGAAGCCGGCGATGGCCAGGGTTATGGCGCTGGCCAAGGGGGTGCGGTGGGGCATGGGGTAATCCTGCTGAAAAATGCGTTGGCTGTGCTGGCCCTATCGCCGGCAAGCCAGCTCCCACAGTTACAGTGCAGGGCCTGAGGTTTGTGGGTTCCTGTGGGAGCTGGCTTGCCGGCGATAGGGCCCAAGAGGGCGACTCAGAACCGGCTGGTAACGCTAAGCCCGACGGTACGTGGGTCGCCGTAGGTGATCACGTACTGCCCGGCGGTGCCGTTGGGCCGGCCATGTACCTGGTAGCGGCGGTCGGTGAGGTTGTTGACGAAGCCGGTCACGCTCAGTTTGTCGTCGTGGCTGAACCAGCTCAGGCGTGCGTTGGCCAGGGTGTAGTGGGGCTGGCTGAGGGTAGCGTCGGCGCTGCTCTGGCGGTCGGCGAGGAAGTACTCCTTGTCGCGGAAACTCACGTCGCCACCGGCCACCAGCTTGCCGCCCACCTCCAGCGCAAGGGTGTAGTCAGCACCCAGTGACACCACGTTGCGCGGCGAGCGCACGAAGCTGTTGCCGCTGTAGTCGCCCGTCACCGCGCCGGTGGTGGGGTTGGTGTTCTTGAAGTCGGTGTACTCGGTGTCGAGGAACGACACCGCCGCGCGCAAGTGCAGGCGCTCGGTCGGCTGGCCTTCGATCTCCAGCTCGGCGCCCTTGACCTTGCCCTTGGCGCCGTTGGTCAGCGCGGTGGTGAGCACGCCGTTGTTCACCGTCAGCAGGTTCACCTGGATGTCGGAGTAGTCGTAATAGAACACGTTGGCGTTGACGATCAGGCGGCGGTCGAACCACTCTGACTTCAGCCCGATTTCGTAGGCATCGAGTTTTTCCGGGTCGACCGTGGTCAGCTGCGCCAGGCTGGTCGACAGCCCGGTGTTGAAGCCCCCCGAGCGGAAGCCATGGGCGTAGCGGAAGAACACCCGCAGGTTGTCATTGATGCGGTACTCGGGGGTCAGGTCGTAGGTCCAGGCTTCCCAGGTCTTGTCTTCCTGGCGGTTGCCGTTGCTGCCCACGCCGCCCAGCGGGATCAGCGGGCCGTCGGCGCTGGCGCGAGTCAGTTGCACCAGGTCGAGGTCGATGTCCTTTTTCTCCTGGGTCCAGCGCAGGCCGCCGGTGACGCTGAAGTCATCGGTAAAGTCGTAAGTCAGGTTGCCGAACAGCGCATAGCTGTCGGTGCGGTGGTCGTAGCCCAAGTCGCGAAAGGCCGTGGTGCCCACCTGGTTGGAGCCGGTACCGTTGGGGGTTGGCCCGGGGTTGACGATGCGCTGCGCCGAGCTGTCGAGGTCTTCGTGGAAGTAGTGCGCGCCCAGCAGCCAGTGCAGCGGGCGGTCTTCCGGCGAGGCCAGGCGCAGTTCCTGCGACCACTGGCGGTAGCTGTTGTCGGTGATGGCTGCGCCATTGACCTCGTAGGGGGTGTAATCGGCGTCGCTGGTGGAGCGGTTGCGAATGTAGTCGTAGGCGCTGATCGAGGTCAGCGTGTAGTCGCCCAGGTACCCGTTCAGGGTCAGCGACGCGCCGTCATGGTCCAGGCGGTAGTCTTCGTTGACGTTCAGTGAAATATCGCGGCCATGCGGCCGCTCGTAGCCCACGTTGTAGTAGCGGCCCACCGGCAGCGAACCGTTGCTGCCGTCACCCTTGAACTGGCGGCTGTGCAGCTTGAGCAGGGCATCCAGGTTGGGGTTGAGCTGGGCCAGGAACTGCAGGCGGATGGCCTTCTTGTTCACGTCGCCGTAGGTGTTGCCGTCGAAGTCATTGTTCTGGAAACCGTCGCGCTCCTCGGAGTACAACGCCACCCGCCCGGCCAGTTTTTCGTCGACCAGGGCGCCACCGATGGCTCCGGTGACGATGCGCTCGTTCTTGCTGCCGAAGCCTACGGTGCCGTAGCCGTCGGTGTCAAAGGTCGGCTTTTTCGAAATCACGTTGACCGCACCTGCCGTGGTGTTCTTGCCATACAGGGTGCCTTGTGGCCCACGCAGGATTTCGATGCGTTCCAGGTCGAACAGCGGCCCGCCGCCGGCGACGGGAGCGTTCAGGTAGACGTCGTCGGCGTAAATGCCCACCGGGTACACCGTGGCCGCGCCGGTGTCGCCGGTGCCCAGGCCGCGGATGTACCAGCGCGGGCGGCCATCGCCGTCGGGGTTCTTGGCCGAAGCATTGGGCACGAAAGTGGTGATGTCGCCCATGGCACGCACGCCGTCGGCGGTAATGCTGGTGCCCTTGATCGCCGACACGGCGACCGGCACTTCCTGCAGGGTTTGCTCGCGGTGCTGGGCAGTCACGGTGACGGTTTCCAGGGCCGCTTCTTTGTTGTTTTCTTCGTTGGCGGCGATGGCCTGGCTGCCGCTGCCGGCCAGCAGCAGCGCGAGGCTGACCTGGCGGGCGAGTGGATTGAGCTGGTGCATGGTGGATCTCCCCGTATGTAAAGCGTTGTTGGGGAGGGTTAGAGCAGGGACTGTGCCATGTTTGTAACCTATTGATATGTATAGGTTTTATCTGGATTTTTGGAGTGTGTTGCAGATTGGGCAGCAGTGGGGTGCTGGGCGGGTGCTGCTGGGGCAGCAGTGGGGCTGAACGTAATGGGTCGGGATTGAGGGCCCTATCGCCGGCAAGCCAGCTCCCACAGGTACCCCACAATGCTCAGCTTCAGCGGGGACCTGTGGGAGCTGGCTTGCCGGCGATAGGGCCGGTTCAGGCAATAGAGATCAAACCGCCAGCCGCGAAGTCGAGCCGATCACACTCTCCAGCACACGAAAATCAATCCACTCACGCACATCGAAACGCCGCGGTATGAACCCCCACCTGAACAGGAACTCGGTAAAGTCCTGCAGTGCTTCGATCGAGCGGCTGTCCAGGGTGGTGCGCAAGCGCCGGTGCGCATCGTCGCCATAGGCCGCCGCCACCCAGTACTCGCTGGTGTTCAGCTCGCGGGCCAGAAAGCGCCGGGTTTCTTCAGGGTTGGCCCAGGCCCATTGCTCGGTGCGCAGCACCGTGTCGACCAGCGTGCGGCTGGCCTCGAAATGCTGCTCCAGCAGGTGGCGGTCCACGGTTAACGTGCGCGGCGTACCGTTGTTGCTACGGATCAGCGGGTCCGGGTGGCTGCCGGTGTCGACCACCACGCGCAGGCCAAACTCATGGGCCAGGTGCACCGCGTGGGCGCCCTTGAGGAAGATGGCGTCGATGTCGCCGCGCAACAGGCCGATCAGCTCGTTGTTGCGGCGGCTGAAGCGGCTGGTGTCCAGGCTCACTTCGGCACCGTACAGGTGCTGCTTGGCGTCGTCGCTATAGGTGCCGCCGTAGGGGTAGTCGACCAGTTCCACGTCGGCCACCGCCAGGCCCTCCAGCTTCAGGGCATTTTCCAGCCCTCGCAGGGCCTGGGCGCGGGTGAAGTCGATCTGCACGTTGGCCCACTTGGGCAGGCCGAAGCGGCGGTTCTTCAGGTCGCGAATACTGCGCACGCCGCTTTCTTCGGTGGTGAGGATCAACTGCACCTCGTCGCTCCACGACAGGCCCAGCACGCGGGTCTCAACGCCGCTGGCGTAAGCCCAGATCGCCGGGATGTTGCCGCCGTGGCGTACGGAATTTTGCAGGTGGTGGTCGTAGTGGGCCTCGCGCACTTCGCGTTCGCTGGACTCACGCAGCGACTGGATATTGGTGCCGTACGGCGCAAAGGCCTCGGCCAGGCGCCCCGACTGCACGGCAATGCCGAGGCCGGTGGGTACCGGGCTGTGGGTGTACCAGAGGGTTTCGAGGGGCTTGGTCATGGGCTAACGGTTTTCCTGTCCATGGGGGTGGGGGCCAACAATTGCTCCAGCGGTTGCCGGGCGATCCAGTCGCGTACCTCGAAGCGGGCCGGGATGAAGCGCCAGCGCTTGAGGAACTCGACAAAGTCCTGCAAGGCGTCGATGGCCTGTTCGTCCAGGCGGGTGCCCAGGCGCAGGTGAGCGTCGTTTCCGTAGGCCACCTGCACCCAGTACTCGCTGCTGTTGGTTTCCCGCGCCAGGTAGCGGCGGGTTTCGTCGGGGTGCTGGTGGGCCCAGCGTTCGGCGCGCAGTACCGAGCCGAGCAGGGTGCGCACCACGTGCGGGTGCTGCGCCAACAGGTGGCTGTCTACGGCCAGGGTGCGTGGCGTGCCGTTGTTGCTGCGGATCAGCGGGTCGGGGTGGCTGCCGGTGTCGATGACCGTATGCAGGGCAAAGGCGTGGGCCAGCTGCACGGCGCTGGCGCCTTTAAGGAAGATTGCGTCCACTTCGCCGCGCAGCAGGCCGGCCAGTTCCAGGTTGCGGCCTTCACTTTGCGTGCTGGACACCGGCGTGCCGGCCACGTTGCGCACTGGGCGGTCGCTGAAGGTGCCATCGTAGCGGTAGTTGACCAGCTCAACATCACCCACCTGCAGCCCTTCGAGCTTGAGGGCGTTTTCCAACCCGCGCAGGGCCTGGGCACGGGTGAAGTCGATCTGCGCCGCCGCCCAATCGGGCAAGCCGAAGCGGCGGCCCTTGAGGTCTTTGACGGTATGGATGCCGCTGTCTGGCCGGGCCAGGATCACCTGCGCTTCATCGGCCCACGACAAGCCGATCACACGGGTTTCACGGCCCTGGGCGCGGGCCCAGATGGCCGGGATGCTGCCACCGTGGCGCACCGAGTTGCGCAGGCTGTGGTCGAAGTGCGATTCGCGCACGGACTGCTGCTCGGCTTCGCGCAGCGACTGCACCTGGGTGCCCAGGCTGGCCAGGTCTTCCTGCAGCCAGCCTTGCTGCACGGCAATGCCCAGGCCGGTGGGGACCGGACAGCGGGTGTACCACAAGGTATCGAGGGGTTGGCTCATGGTCGGGCTCCGGTCGGGGTCAGGCGCTGGCCTGCAAAGGGGGGGTGGCGGCCTGCTGAACCAGCGGCAGCACTTCCTGGCCGATGCGCAGGGCTTCTTCCAGGTGCGGGTTGGCGGCAAGGATGAACGTGCTGAAACCGGCGTCGCGGTACTCGGCCAGGCGTTCGGCGATGTGCTGGTGGCTGCCCACCAGGCCCACCGTCGGGCCGGGCTTGGCCTTGGCGAAACCGGCCCACAGGTTGCGCGCCAGCACCAGCTCGTCGAAGCCTTGCAGGTACTGGTGGTAGGCCGCCTGACGCGCGCCGCCGACCGAGTCGGAGCCGGTCACGAAATGCTTCGCGGTGCTGCTGGCCTTGCCTTCCAGGCGTTCGAACTGCTGGCGCAGCTCACGCCAGGCCTGCTCTTCGGTTTCGCGGGCGAACAGGTCGACGCGCAAACCGAAGCGCACCGTGCGCCCTTGCTTGTCAGCAAGCTCGCGCACCTGCTCGATATGCGGCTTGAGCTTGTCGATCGGTTCGGCCCAGTTCAGGTACACGTCAGCATGGCGCGCGGCGACCTGCAATGCCGCATCGGAAAAGCCGGAAAAGTACACCCCTGGCTTGCGTTCATGCTGCAGGCCCGGTGGCAGGCTGCCGTTTTCCAGGCGGTAGATATCGCCATCGTAGGAGAATTTGTCCTGTGTCCACAGGCCCTGGATGACGTCGAGGAACTCGCCGGTGCGCTTGTAGCGCAGGTCATGTTCGAGGAAGTCGCCATTGGCGCGCTGGCTGGCCGGGTTGCCGCCGGTGATGATGTTCCAGTCCAGCCGACCGCCGCTGAGGTTCTGCAGGATGGCCGCCTGCTGGGCGGCATAGGCGGGCAGGGTCCAGGTGGCCTGGAAGGCGATCAGGAAACGGATGCGCCGGGTTTCCCGGGCCAGCGCGGCAGCGGCAATCCATGGCTCCGGGCCGGTGGGCAGCAGCGCGCCCTCGAAACCGGCCAGTTCGGCGGCCTTGGCCACCTGGGCGATGTAGTCGATGTAGGTGAAGCCATCGGCTTGGCCGTCTGGCAGGCGGCCGGGGGCGATGTTGCCGGCGCGGTGCACGGGGTTGCCGCGATTATGGCGGTCGGTGGACAGCTGCGGGCCGTCGGTGCCCAAGGGCAGGCGCCAGAAGAATTCGGTGGTCATGGGGGCTCCTGAAGGGGGAGGTGTGCGAGTGGGGAGGGTGGTGCAACGGCTGTGCCATGGGGGCGCAGGGCCTGTGGGGCGGGGGCTTGCGGGCTGGGCAGGAGCAGGGGTGCTGCTGTGGCAGCAGTGGGGCAGCAGTGGGTGTTGGGGCAGCAGCAGGGCCGGCCTGCACTGGCCCTATCGCCGGCAAGCCAGCTCCCACAGGTAGCCCGCACGCCTTTGGCGCAGTGGAAATCCTGTGGAAGCTGGCTTGCCGGCGATAGGGCCCTCAGGTCATGCCTCGGCGGCAACCTCCCCGGCACTGCGCAGGTACGCTTCATATAGCGCTGAATACGCCCCACCCTGGCCCATCAACTCGGCATGCGCCCCTTGCTCCACTACACGCCCATGCTTTACCACGGCAATCCGGTCAGCATCCCGAATGGTCGCCAGGCGATGGGCGATGATAATCGCCGTCCGCCCTTGGCACAGCCGGCGCAGGGCGCGCTGGATGCGTCGCTCGGTGTGCACGTCCACCGCCGAGGTGGCCTCGTCCAGCACCAGCACTGCCGGGTCGGCCAGGTAGGCGCGCACCAGGCACACCAGCTGGCGCTGGCCATGGCTCAGGTGCGCGCCCAGCGGGCCGACTTCGCTGTGGTAGCGCTGTGGCAGGCGTTCCAGCACTTCGTCGGCGCCCAGCTCGCGGGCGGCGGCGATCAGCTGGGCATCGCTGGCAGCAGGTGCGGCCAGGCGCAGGTTGTCAAGAATGCTGCCGCTGAACAGCACGTTGTCCTGCAGCACCACGCCCACGTTACGCCGCAGGTCATGCTGGGCCAGTGCGCGCAGGTCGATACCGTCCAGTTTCACGGCGCCCTGCTGCACCTCGTAGAAGCGCGTCAGCAACTGCACCAGGGTGCTCTTGCCATGCCCCGAGGGGCCGACAATGGCCAGTACCTCGCCGGCGCGGATGTGCAGGTCGAGCCCGTCGATCACCGGCCGTGGGCTGTTCGGCGCATAGGCAAAACCGACGCGGTCGAAGTCGACCTGGCCACGTGCCCTGGCCAGTGCCTGTGGCGCTGGCGGGTCCAGCACCTGTGGGCGGGTGTCGAGTAGCAGGAAAATACGCTGCGCCGAAGCACTGCCGGTGGCGTAGCGTTCGAACAGGTCCGACAACTCCTGCAGCGGGCCAAGGAACAGGAACACGTAGAACAGGCTTTCGGCCACCTGGCCCACGCTGACCTTGCCTTCGGCCAGGCCATGGGCACCCACCAGCAGCAATACCGCCATGCCAGCAGTACTCAACAGTGCGGTGAAAGGGGCGAACCAGCCGGCGCGCAGGCTGCCGCGGATCAGCGCCTGGTTGAAGTCTTCCAGCAGGCGCCGGTAGCGTGCCTGGTTGCGTTGCTGCTGCCCGCATTGCTGGATCAGCCGCACGCCGCTGACACTTTCCACCAGGTGCGCGGTGAAGCGGCTGCGTTGCTCGGCCACGTTGGCCCAGTTGCGCTGCGAGACCCGCTTGAAACGCCAGGTGGCCACGGCCAGCAACGGCACGGTGGCGGCCAGGCTGTAGAAAAAGCCGGGTTCGATACGCCACAGCATCACTGCCGCCAGGCCGCAGCGCAGCAAGGCCCCGAGCAGCTCCGGCGGGCCTTGTACCAGCAGTGGCTCCAGCGCGTCGACGTCGCGGTCAGCGCGGGAGATGATGCGCCCGGCACGGGTCTGGTCGAAGTAGCTCACCGACAGCGCCTGCACATGGGCGAATACCTTCACCCGCAAATCATTCAGCACACGGATCGCGGCGCGCCCGGCAATGAACTGCGATACCCCGGCCAGCAGGAAGCGCCCCAGCCAGCTCGCCGCCAGCCCCAGGCCCAGCCACAGCACCAGGCGCTCGTCGAGCAGCCAGTGCCCGGCATTGGGCACCAGGCCTTTGTCCAGCAGCTCGCGGACGAACCATGGCCGCAGGAACACGGTAAACACCAGCAGCAATTCGATGCCGATCACCGCCAGGATCTGCCGGCGAATCGGCCGCAACAGCGGCAGCAGGCGCTGGAACATGCCGCGGTCCAGCGCCTGGCGGGCCAGGCGTTGTTCGATGTCGATATCGCTGGCGGGGGTGTGCGGCACATCAGTCATGGTCGATCCCCAGCAGGTCTCGGTAATGGGCGTTGGTGGCACTCAGTTCGGCATGGCTGCCGCTGGCGCTGATGCGGCCGTTTTCCAGCATCAGCACGCGGTCGGCCAGCAGCAGGGTGGACAGCCGGCTGGTAATCAGCAGCAAGGTCGGGCCTTGGCCGCCTGCGCTGTGCAGGCGACGGATGTTGTGCAGCACCTGGCGTTCTCCCAAGGCGTCCAGGGCGCTGGTGGCGTCGTCCAGGCAGAGGATGTCGGGCGCCGCCAGTAGCGCCCGGGCCAGGCACAGGCGCTGGCGCTGGCCGCCAGACAACGTCACGCCGCGGTCGCCCAACGGGGTATCGAGGCCGTGGGCCAGGCGTTCCAGCACATCCTCGGCGGCGGCCAGGCGCAGCGCTTCACGCAACTGGGCATCACTGGCCTGTGGCGCGGCCAGGCGCAGGTTGGCGGCCAGGCTGTCGGAGAACAGAAAGCTTTCTTGCGGCAGCACCTGCACGCGGCGGCGCAGGTCGGCGAGGTCCAGGTTGCGTACATCGTGCCAGCCGCTGGCATCGCTACCAACCTGCACGCTGCCGAGCTGCACATCGGCCAGGCGCGGCAACAGGCTGGCCAGCAGGCTCTTGCCGGTACCGGTGGCGCCGACCAGCGCCACCACCTCGCCGGGTTGCAGGGTCAGCGAACAGTCGCGCAGGATATGCCGGTCAGCCTCGGCAGCACTGACCTGTACCTGGTTCATCTTGAGCCCCAGTGGCCCGGCGGGCAGGGTGGCCTTGCCACCGACGATGGCCGGGCGTTCGTCCAGCAGTTGCCAGATGCGTTCGGCGCTGGCGCGGGCGTCGGCAAAGGTCTGCATCACCCGGCCAATGCCTTCGATACGGAACACCAGCGTGGTGGCTACCAGCAGCGAAGTGACCAGCTCGCCGATGCCCAGCGCCCCTGCGGCCACCCGGTGGGCGCCATAGACCAGGATCCACACATGCCCCAGCGCCACCACGGCCTGCGGCAGCGGGATGCGCGAACTGGCGTAGGCGAGGGCGGCGCGGGCATGGCCGGTGAACATCTCGACCTGGCTGGCGAAGCGGGTGATGCGCTGGTTTTCCAGGCCGAAGGCCTTGATCACCCGCACACCACCGATGCCTTCGGCCAGGTCCTGGCTGACCTGGTCATAGGCCGTGCCTACTGCGCGGTCCAGGCTGACCAGGCGGTCGGTCTGTATGACGAACAGCCACAACCCGGCACCGGTCAGCAGCAACGGCACCAGGCCCAGCAACGGGTCGTACCAGCTCAGCAGGCCGACGGCGGCGATCACCACAAGTGGGGTTTCGATGATCTGCCGCCAGAAGGTGATCAGTGCGTCGCGTACCTTGTCGGCATCGCGGGTGGTACGGGTGACCAGTTCGCCCATGCCATGGCCCCAGTGGTAGCCCAGGTGCAGGCGCTGTACTTGGTCGAGAATGCGCTCACGCAGGCGCGTGAGCAGGGCCTGGCTGAGTACCAGTGACAGCACGGCGGCGGCATATTGCAGCAGGCCACGACCAAAGGCAATGGCCAGCAGCAGCCATAGCCAGTGCCAGGCCACGCGGGCGTCCAGGCTGCCGTCGGCCAGGCGCTGCACGGCGCGGCCGGTGCTGACATCGTCGACAGCATGGCCGATCAGCCACTGTTGCCAGGCCAGGCCGAGGTTGCCGGCAATGTACAAGGCCGTGACCAGCGCGAAGCGCCAGGGCATTTCACGATAAATGGCTAAAGCCCGAAGAAGCGGGTGGTTCATGTAAATGCTCGATCAGAATGCTGCACCGCCCCTTGTAGGAGCGGCCTTGTGTCGCGATAGGGGCGCAAAGCGCCCCCGTCCAACCCCCGTATCAACGACGTGTAGCGCCCTGGTTTTCCTTGGCATTGAGCACCGCCGTGTACTCCCCTGGGTCGGCCCCGTTCAGGTAGTAGTTGCCGACGTTGTGCAGCCGCCAGCGGATCGGGTCGTGGGTGGTGTGCACCCGGGCATTGCGCCAGAAGCGGTCAAGGTTCCACTTGCTCAGCGAAGCGCTGGCCCCCAGCAACGAGAACAGATCGCTGGAGATCTTCAGCGACGCCGCATCGGAATGGGCACGGGCGGTGGCCACCGACAGGATCAGCTCATCCTGCAAAACTTTGTTGTCCGGGTCGCGCTCGTGTTCGTCGAATACCCGCGCCGCTTCGCGCAGCACCGACTCGGCACCACGCAGCGCCACGGCGTATTCGCCCACCTGGCGAATCACATGCGGCTCGTCACTGGCGCGCTCGACGCCGCTCTCCACCCAGGCGCGGGCGTGCTCGCGCAGGTATTCGACCGCAGCGTGCAAGGCACCCGCGGCGATGCCGGTGTCGATGGCGGCGTGGAGGATCTGCGGAAAGGTCAGGCCGGTGCGTTTCATCGGCCCGCTGCGGCGGGTCAGGTAGCGTTCGTCGAGCACGATGTTGTCGAAGTTGACGGTGCCACTCACTGAGTGCTGCTGGCCGAAAGCCTGCCAGTCATCGACCAGGGTCAGCCCTGGGGTGTCACGATGCAGCAGCACGCCGACACCACCGTCCTCGCTGGCAGCGGTCAGCGAAATCCACTCGGCCAGGTAGGAGCCGGTGGAGTAGAACTTGCTGCCGTTAAGTATCCACTGGCCATCTGCGTTGTGCTCGACACGGGTCTTGAGGGCGAACTTGTTCTTACCGCCGACTTCGGCCAAGGCATTGCCGAAGCGCTTGCCCGCGAGCACGTCGGCGATCAGCCGGTCACGGACCTCGTCGGGGTAGCCGGTAAAGATGCCGCGCAGCATCACATTGTGAATCTGCAGCAACTGGCCGACACCACCATCGGCGGTGGAGATCAGGCGCACGGTTTCCACCACGGTCTGTACCGAAGCGCCGAGGCCGCCGAACTGGGTGGGTACAGCGATGGCGGTGAGGCCGCTGCTGGACAGCAGCTCGGCCTGACGGCGCGGCAGTTGGCCGTTGTTGCGCGGGTCGGCGGCCAGCTCGGCGATTTGCACGGCGACCTGGCGGGCGGTTTCGATGGCCTCGGCTTCGCTGGTCAGGCGGCGGGCGGGGGAGGGTTCTATGGCGCTCATGGAGGGATCTCGGTTTGTCTGTAAGGGCCAGTGCGCCTGATTCGCGGGTGAACCCGCTCCTACAACGGTCCCTGTAGGAGCGGGTTTACCCGCGAATGGCCACACCGCGGTCCCAAGCCCTTGAGCAATATCTCTGCCACCCCGCGCCAGGGCCCATCCTGCGCGGCTTGCACAACCTTGTGCTGCCCCAGCAGCAGCCTCCTTGCTGATCTGGCAGCACCCCACCCGCAATCCTGTTCCCAGCCCAGCACCCAGCCCCCCGTCGCAACAGCCAACTCCACGTAACTCAAGGCCTCCAGCGGTTGGCACGCACACTGCAATGCTGCTTGCACGACGCCCAAGGAGCCACCCCATGACCCTCGCAACCGCTTCCGCACAACGCCCTGCAGACGACCTGTCCGGCCTGGAGCGCATCTGGTTTACCCGCTGCCCGGTGCCTACCGCCTCGGGCATCGCCTACAAACTCGGCTGGCTGGAGCAGGAATTCGCCGCCGACGGCCTGCCGGTCTCGACCTTGCAGGAGGCCCGCCACCTGGGCCACCACCATTACGATCACCAACTGCCCGGGCTGTTCCGCGAAGGCGGCAACGTGCCGGCACTGGCCGCTCGGGCTGCAGGCTCGCCCAGCCGGCTGATCGGCCTGACCTGGATAGAGGAATGGCAAACCATCCTGGTTCGCCCGGACTCGGGCATTCGCAGCGCCGCCGACCTGCGTGGCAAGCGACTGGCCCTGCCGGCCTGGGGTGACAGCCGCCCCGGCAGCATTGCCCGCGCCATGAGCCTGCACGGCTACAAGGGCGCCTTGGCCTCGGCCGGGCTGCACCTGGATGACGTGCAACTGGTGGAAGTGGCCCTGCTCGACCAGGGCGGCGCTGCCACCCCGCAGCTGGGCCTGCAACGGCTGTGGTCGGGGCTGGATTACCTGGCCCGTGGCGAAGTCGATGCGGTGTACGTGAAGGGCGCGGCAGCCGCCGATGCGGCCCGCCGCCTGGGCCTGGTGGTCGGCGTTGACCTTGACCTGCTGGCCGACCCGCGCTACCGCATCAACAACGGCACGCCGCGGCCAATCACCGTGCACCAGCACTTGCTCGACACCCACTTCGACCTGGTGGTGCGCTTCCTTGCCCAGACCTTGCGCGCCGCCGAGTGGGCCGCCAGCAACCGCGATGCGCTCAACCGCATTCTCGAAGAAGAAACCCGCGCCGGCAGCCAGGGCGTCGCCGAAGCCTACCGTGGCGACTTCCATACCACCTTGGCGCCAGACCTGTCCGAACAGCGCCTGGCGTTCCTTGGCACGCAAAAAGACTTCCTCTACCTGCATGGCTTCCTCGAAGCCGATTTCGCCATTGCCGACTGGGTCGACCCGCGGCCTCTGCACGCTGCCCACCAACTGCTGGCCCAGCGCCGCGCCTGACCTTTCTGGAGACTGACCATGACCGTACTCATCCACGAACGCCCCGTTACTGCCGAACTGCAAACCTTCGTCGACCAGGTAGTGGCCGAAGCCGAAGCAGCGTTCAGCGTGTTCCGCGAAACCCACACCATCACTGCCAATGGCACGGTGGGTTTCATCGAGCGTGTGCCCGGTGAAGAGCTGCTGGTGTCGGTGAATTACGGCGGGCCGTGGAACCACCGCAAACCGTTGCAGGCCACGGTTACCGACTTTTCCGGCAACGTGATCGTCGGCAAGGGCAAAGGTGGCCTGGGCCGTTACACCAAGCTGTTCCAGACCCACGCCGACATCACCACCGTGTCGCATGTGCACAGCCCCTACCTCGGCGCCTGGGCCCAGACCCACCGCACCTTGCCTTTCCACTACGTGCCGGTGCAGCGCTACCAGCTGGCGCGCGAGCTGCCGGTGTACATCGACCGGCGCCAGGCCGAGGTCGATTTCATCCTCGACAAGATCGCCGAGAACCCGTTCAACCTGGCGATTCTCGAAGCCAACGGCGGCTCGACGGTGTGGGGCAAGCAAGGGCTGCGGGCCACGGCGGAGTTCATCCTGTTGCTGGAGGAGGGCGCGCAGATCCAGTTGCTGGCCGATGCCCTCGGTGGGTCGCGGCCTTATGGGCCTGGGGTGCTGACCCAGCAGTGGAAGATGAGCGGGCTGTATGAGCGGGCGAGCGAGCTGGGCCTTGTGCCAGGTATTGATCGGCGTAGTTGAGCGGATTGCCGGGGGCGCTGTGCGCCCATTCGCGGCACAAGGCCGCTCCCACATGGGCTGCAAAGCAGCCCCGATACCCACAACCCCTGCACCTCTCTCATAAAATGGACATCTCCCCATGGCAGTAAAAATCCTCTGGTACCTCACCACCCCCGACGGCCCCCACCCCTGGGAACCCGAAGGCCGCTGGCACACCGATTTCGAACACCTCAAGCAGCTGGCCATCGCCGCCGACCGCCTGGGTTTCTACGGCTCGCTGCTCGGCTCCAGCCCCAATGAAAGCCTGGCCGTATCGGCCGCGCTGATCGACGCCACCTCACGCCTGCGCTTCCTGGTTGCCCAGCACCCGGGCGAGCTGTCGCCGGCCGTGCTGGCCAAGTGGGCGCTTACCTTCGACCAGTTCTCCAACGGCCGCCTGCTGTTCAACGTGGTCAACGGCAACGACGCCGGCCTGGCCACCCTGGGCGTGCATTACCCGCACGATGAACGCTACGATTTCAGCCTGGAATACTGGCGCGCCTTCCAGCGCATCTACGCCGGTGAAACCGCCGGCTATGACGGCCGCTACGTCAAGCTCGCACCACGCTCGCCAGCGGCAGCCAGCCACCCGCTGGGCGGTTGGCACCCGCCGAAGCAAAAGCCCGGTATCCCGCTGTGGGGCGCCGGCACTTCGGCACCTGGCGTGGCCCACTCGGTGCAACTGCTGGACGTTTACCTGAGCTTCGCCGACACCCCGCAAAAACTGGGCGACAAGTTCCGCCGGGTGGCGGCCGAGGCGGCGAAGATTGGCCGCGAACTGACCTATGGCACGCGCCTGCAGGTGATCGTGCGCGAGACCGAAGAAGAAGCCTGGGCCCACGCCGAGCGCCTGTTGCAGCGTACCTCGCTGGCCACCGCCCGCGCTGCCATCGAGCGCCAGTTGCCACCTGGGCAAACGCTGGAAAGCTACGTCAGCGATGACCCGCGCATCCAGCGCAACCTCGACAGCATTCGCGCCGGGCGCCTGCCCACGGCGCGCGAGCTGGAGATCTATCCCAATGTCTGGCTGGGCCCCAGCCTGTTCGGCTTCAACATCCTCGGCCCGGCTGCCGGTACCTACCTGGTCGGCAGCGCCGAACAGGTTGCCGAGCGCATCCGCGAGTACGAAGCCCACGGCACCTCGGCGTTCATTCTCTCGGGTTTCCCGCTGATCGACGAGGCGCACCGGGTGGCCGACCTGCTGTTCCCGCTGCTGGACCTGGACCATGGTTTCGAAGTGCCGCAGCTGGGTGCGGCGAGCACGCCGCGCGTGGCGCAACCGGCGTAAGGAGAGGGCAATGAGCGAGCTGTTTTCGCGCCGGGTGTTTCTCGGCAACAGCCTGGCCGTGGGTGGCAGCCTGCTGCTCGGCGGCGGGCTGCTCAGTGGCTGCGACAGCGGTGCGCCGGCCGCTACAAGTGCGGTGCTGCCGGGCACGCCGGTGCGCGGCGGGCGCCTGCGGGTAGGCATTATCGATGGCGACCAGGCCGGCAACCTCGATGCACACAAACCGGTTGGCGGCGGGATTATCCGCGGCTGGGCGCTGTACGCCAAGTTCTGGGAATGGAACGCCGATGTCAGCACGCGCCTGGCTCTGGCCGAATTCGCCGAGCCGAACGCCGATGCCAGTGCCTGGACCATCCGCCTGAAGCCTGGCCTGGAGTTCCACCACGGCAAAACCATCGGCGCCGATGACATGCTGTTCTCGATCCTGCGCCTGACCGACCCGCAACTGGCCTCGCCATTTGCCGGGCTGGTCGGTGCCATCGATCGGCAGGCGTTGCGCAAGCTGGATGAGCGCACCCTCGAGATCCGTTTCAAGCAGGGGCAGAGCTTCTACCCGTTGGATGAAACACTGATCAGCTTCGGCGGCATCGTACCGACCGATTACCACCCGGTGACCAACCCGGTCGGCGCCGGGCCGTACCGGCTGAAAAGCTTCATCCCCGGCCAGCGCTCGTTCTACACCCGCTTCGAAAACTACTACAAGCCCAACCAGCCCTATGCCGATGAGCTGGAAATCATCGAATTCAAGGACCAGGTGTCGCGGGCCGCAGCCTTGCGCGCCGGGCAGATCGACGTGGCCAGTGGCGTGCAGGCCGAACACAGCGCACTGCTCAAGGCCGACCCACGGCTGCGCCTGTACGCCTCGCCCACCACGTCGTTCACCGGCTTCAACCTGAACCTGGCCAAGGCACCGTTCCAGGATGTGCGCGTGCGCCAGGCGTTTCGCCTGCTGGCCGACCGCCAGGAACTGGTGGCGCGTGGGCTGAACGGCTTTGGCCGGGTCGCCAACGACCTGTATTCGCCGCACGACCCTACCTACAACCACGTCATTGCCCAGCGCCCGTACGACCTCGACCAGGCCCGTGCGCTGCTGCGCCAGGCCGGGCACAGCGACCTGCGCGTCGAGCTCACCACCACGCCCGGGCCGGGTGTCAACGCAGCGCTGGTGTTTGCCCAGCAGGCCTTGAAAGCCGGGGTGCAGGTGAAGGTCAGCCAGGTCGACGGCTCGGTGTTCAATGGCCCGCACCGCGAGCAGTGGCAGCTGTCGCCGGGCTCGACCCCAGCGCGCGGCTTTTTGGCTTCGGCGCTGCACAACGATGCGCCGCAAGCCATCTACAACCGCAGCAATTTCCATGACCCGCGCTTTACCGAACTGTTCCGGCAGGCCCTGGCCCAGCCCGACCTTGCGCAGCGCAAGGCCCTGGTACACGAAGCCCAGGCCATCCAGCACGAACGGGGCGGGTTACTGATCTGGGGCTTCTCCGACGTGCTCGATGCCGCGTCGGCCAAGGTCGGCGGGCTGGCCCCGGAACAGACCACCTTCGCCTCCTGGCGCTTCGACGAACTCTGGTTGAACCCCAATGCCTGACACCCCGCACACCCCGCACACCCCGCACACCCCGCACACCCCGCACATCCCGCACACCCCTCACACCCCGCGCACACCGGCCTGGCTGGCCTGGTTCATCGGTCGCCTCGGCTATGGGCTGCTCACCGCCTGGGTGATCAGCCTGGTGGTGTTCATCGCCACCCAGGCGCTGCCCTCGGACCCGGCACGGGTGATTCTCGGCCCGGATGCGCCGCTGGAAAGCATCCTCACCCTGCAACGGCAACTGGGCCTCGACCAGCCGATCCTGCTGCAGTACCTGCGCTGGCTGGGCGCGGCGTTGCGCGGCGACCTGGGTGTTTCGCTGGACTCCCAGGTGCCGGTGGCGCAGCTGCTGTTCGGCCGCCTGGGCCATACCCTGGCCTTGCTGACCGGGGTGCTGGCGTTGGTGGTGCCAGTGGCGCTGCTGCTGGGGGTGAGCCTGGCCCTGCGCCGTGACAGCCGGCTGGACCGCTGGGGGCTGTCAGCGTTGATCCTGCTCAAGGCCACACCGGGTTTTCTGCTGGCCATCGGCCTGGTGCTGCTGTTCTCCATGCCGGGCATGGGCTGGCTGCCGGCGGTGTCGATCCTCGACCCGCAGCTGGCGTTGTGGCGCCAGTGGCCGTCGCTGGTATTGCCGGTGGTGGCGCTGAGCCTGTCGGCACTGCCGTACCTTACGCGCATGGTGCGGGCATCGATGATCGAGGCGCTGGAGTCCGAGTATGTGATTGCGGCGCGCCTGCGTGGCATCCCCGAGCGGCGCATCGTCTGGCGGCACACCTTGCCCAACGCCCTGACCCCGGCAATCCAGGGTGTGGCGCTGACTTTGCGCACGCTGGTCGGCGGTGCGCTGTTGGCCGAGGTGATCTTCAGCTACCCGGGCATCGGCACGGCGCTGAATGCGGCGATCCAGATGCGTGACCTGCCGATGATCCAGGGCGTGGTGCTGGTCATCACCTTGGCGGTGGTGTTGATCAACCTGCTGGCCGACCTGCTGACCGTATTGCTTACCCCCAAACTGCGCACCGCCCGCCGCGTGCGGATGATCCGCCGTATCCGCCGTGGCATCCGGCCATGGTGGCGGCGGGCGCGCAGCACCCCTGCCCAGGAGGCGACCCATGACTGATTCCCGTTGGCTGGCCGACCCGCAGATCCGTCGGGGTGCGGTGATTACCTTGCTGGTGACATTGTTGGCCGTGCTCGGTCCCTGGCTGGCACCGCATGCGCCCACGGCGATGGTCGGGCCGGTGTATGGGCCACCGGCTGCCGGGGCACCGCTGGGGCATGACTTTCTCGGCCACGACCTCTTGTCGCGGCTGCTCAGTGGCGGCCTGTCGGTACTGTGGATGTCACTTGCAGCGGCCACCCTGGCCTTGCTGGTTGGCGGCAGCCTGGGCCTGCTGGCCGGGTTCTCGCGGCGGCGCCTGGACCAGGCGATCAGTTGGGCGGCCGATGTGTCGCTGGCGTTTCCCGACCTGATCCTGGTGTTGCTGATCGTGTCCATGCTGGGTCGGGCGCCTTGGTTGATCGTGCTGACTGTGGCCATTGCCTTCACCCCCGGGGTGATTCGCCTGGCCCGTGGCAGTGCGGTGGCGGTGGCCGGGCAGGAGTTTGTCGAGGCGGCGCAGATGATGGGTTACCCGCGTTGGCGCATTCTCTTTCAAGAGATTTTGCCGAACATCCTCACGCCGTTGCTGGTGCACTTCGGCAACATGCTGACCTGGGCGGTGGGCATGTTGTCGGGTTTGAGTTTCCTCGGTTACGGGGTAGCGCCACCGGCTGCCGACTGGGGCTTGATGATCAATGAAAACCAGGCCGGGCTGCTGGTGCAGCCATGGGCGGTGCTGGCACCGGCACTGCTGATCGGGGTGTTTGCCTATGGCACCAACATCCTGGCCGAAGGCATTGGCCGGGCCAGTGCCCGGATCGGGGAGAAGCAGCCATGAATGCGCCATTGAAGGTTGCCAGTGAAGTGTTGCGGGTCAGTGACCTGCGGGTGGAGCTGGCGGGGCAGGTCGATGTGCTGGCCGACGTGTCCTTCAGCCTGGCGGAAGGCGAAATCGTGGGCCTGGTCGGTGAGTCCGGTTCGGGCAAGACCACCTTGGCCACGGCGTTGTTGCGCCATGCCCGACAGGGCGCGCGCATTGTCGGCGGCCAAGTGGCCGTGGCGGGGCAGCCGCTGCTCGAACTGGCAGGCGAGGCCCTGCGCCTGGCCCGTGGCGGGCTGGTCGGCTATGTCGCCCAGGACCCGGCAACGGCGCTGAACCCGGCGTTGCGCATCGGTGCCTTGCTGCGCGAAACCCTGCTGGCGCACCTGCCGGGCTTGTCGCCGGAGGCATCGCGCCAGCGTATTGCGCAAACCCTGGTAGCGGTCGGCTTGCCTGATGATGAAGCGTTGTTGCGGCGCTTCCCGCACCAGTTGTCTGGTGGGCAGCAACAGCGGGTGATGCTGGCGCTGGCGTTTGTCTTGCGGCCAACGCTGATCGTGCTCGACGAACCCACCACCGCACTGGACGTCACCACCCAGGCGCATGTGCTGCAGACGCTCAAGCAGTTGTGCCGTGACCAGGGGGTGGCGGCGCTGTACGTGACCCATGACCTGGCAGTGGTGCGCGACCTGGTCGACCGGGTGATGGTGATGTACGCCGGGCGCCTGGTGGAAGTGGCCGGCCGTGACGCGCTGTTCCGCGCCCCAACGCATCCCTACACCCGCGCCCTGCTCGCGGCCATTCCCGACATTGCCCGGCGCAAGCCATTGCAAGCGCTGCCCGGGCATGCGCCAGCACCGGGGCAACGCCCGCATGGCTGCGCCTTTGCCCCGCGGTGCGGCCAGCGCCGGGCGCAGTGCTCGGTGCTGGAACCGGCGTTGCGGGAGCACCGGGGCGGCCATCAGGTAGCGTGCCTGCTGCCACAGCTGGAGCCTGCTGCCCTGGAGTCGACGGCGATCGAAACACCCCCCGCAGTGGTGGGTGCCGTGCTGCTGGAAGTGCAGGGCCTGGATGTCGCCTATGACCGCCAGGTGTTATTCGACGTTTCGCTGCAGGTGCGGGAGGGTGAGTGCCTGGCCTTGGTCGGTGAGTCCGGTTCGGGCAAGACCAGCCTGGCCCGGGCGATTGCCGGGCTGGGCGAGAATGTGCAGGGACAGTTGCGCTATGCCGGGCAACCACTGGCCTTTGCTGCCCGCCAGCGTGCTGCACGGTTGCGGCACCAGGTCCAGTATGTGTTCCAGAACCCGTACCGGGCTCTGAACCCGCGGCAGACGGTCGGGCAAACCTTGAGCACGCCATTGGCGCATTTTTTTGGCCTGCGCGGTGCCCTGGCCCGGCAACGGGTCGAGGCGGTGCTGGAGCGGGTATCGTTGCCGGCGCGGGTCGCGGACCTATACCCACAGGGGCTCTCCGGGGGTGAGCGGCAGCGCGTGGCGATTGCCCGCGCGTTGATCTGCGAGCCGAAGTTGCTGGTGTGCGACGAGATCACCTCGGCGCTGGATGTGTCGGTGCAGGCGTCGATCCTGGCCTTGCTGCGGCGTTTGCAGGGCGAGGGTTTGACCCTGTTGTTTGTCACCCATGACCTGGGTGTGGTGCGGGCAATTGCCGACCGCGTGCTGGTGTTGCGCCAGGGGCAGGTGGTGGAGCAGGGCAGTGCCGGGCAGGTGCTGGAGCGGCCGACGGATGCCTATACCCGCAACCTGGTGGCGCATTCGCCTAGCCTTGACGGGGTTTGATGTTTGTTTGTCTGAAGAGGTTTGGCGCCTGTGAGATCGAGCGCCGCCCGCGCGGCGCTCGATTTACGCGCCAGCGTTTAGCCCGAGCCATGCACCATGCATGCCCTCAGTTCAAAGGTCATTTGCCGCAAACTCAACAATCGCCGGTTGACGACCCTCTATAGTGCTCGGCATTACAAAACCAATGCCGAGCTGCCTGATGATTCCTTCCCTGGACTCCATTTTCTCCCGCCTGCGCCTGCGCCAGTTGCGTTTGTTGATCGAACTTGACCGCTGCGGCTCACTGCACAAGGCGGCCGAAGCCATGGCCATTTCCCAGCCTGGGGCAACCAAGGCTTTGCGCGAAGTAGAGGAGGTGCTGGGGGTTGCCTTGTTCCAGCGCCAGCCCAGTGGCCTGGTGGCCAATGACGTAGGCCGCTGCGTAGTGCGTTATGCGCGGCTGATCCACAGTGACCTGGGGCATTTGCGCGAAGAGGTGCTTGGCATCGTCCAGGGCCAGGGTGGGCGGCTGGCGGTTGGCAGCATCATGGGCGCCATGCCGACGCTGGTCAGTGCCTTGGGGCGCTTGCGCCGCAAGCAGCCGCAGCTGGCGGTGGAAATCGCCGAGAATACCAGCGCCAACCTGTTGGCCAAACTGGATGAGGGGCGCCTCGATCTGGCTATCTGCCGGCCAAACCTGGGCCGCAACGCTGCGGACTATGCCTTTGTCGAGCTGGCCCAGGAGCCGCTGGCGGTCGTCGCCCACCCGCAGCATCCGCTGGCCGGGGCCAAGGCATTGGAGGTCGGCGACCTGAGCCAGTACCGCTGGGTGGTCTACCCGGCCAACACGCCCATGCGCCAGGCGCTGGAGCGCGAGTTGAGCGAAGCAGGGGTCGAAGTGCCGCGCTATCCCCTGGAGACGTTTTCCACCTTTGCCACCTTCATGCTGCTGCAAGACGACCCGACATTGGTGGCGGTCATCCCCAGCGCGGTAGCTGCCTTCGCCCAGCAGCGCGGCTTGCTGGTGTCGTTGGCGGTAAAGCTGCGAGCATTGAGCGAGCCTTTTGGCATCGTGCATCGGGTGGCCGCGCCGCTGTCGCCGGCAGCGCGGTTGCTGGTGGAAGAATTGACGGCCGATTGAGGCCTGGCTTGTCGTGCCGACGAATCGCGGCGATGGGCTGCAAGGCAGCCCCGACCGACTCAAGTTCAGAACTGCCGCTCACGGTAATCGATCAAGCTCGAAAACAGCGCAATCAACGCCGCTGCGATAACAAAGAAGATCAGTGCATAGAAGTAGTCCCCGGTGTACTGAACGATCAGCCCGATCACGATGGGCACCAGCACCCCGGCCATGTTGCCGCAGAAGTTCATCGTACCGCCCAGCACCCCGGTGCGCGACGGCCCGCCAATAATCGCCGGCAGGCACCAGTACATGCCGCACCAGCGAATGAAAAACATCGCCACGCACAGCAGGCTGATCACCGCAACGGTTTCGCCCACATAGGCCGCCGCCAGGATGCACACCGCCGCCACCAGCGCCGAGCCGCTGAACATGCTGCGCATTACCAGGTTGGGCGAGGCACCGCTGGCGCGCCAGCGGTCACCGATCCAGCCACCGATCAGCTCGCCGACAAACCCGCACATGAAGATCAGGAAAGTTGCGCCACCCATGGCCGATATGTTCAGGCCATGAGCTTTGTGCAGGTAGCTGGGCATCCAGGTCAGCAAACCGTAGAAAACGGCCAAGATGCAGCTGTAGCCGGCGAACATGGCAAAGATCGAACGGTCTTTGAGCAGCTCGCGCAGTGGCAGGCTGGCCTTGGCCGCGGCGGCATGGGCACTGGCGTTGCCTTCGGTGATATGGCGCAGTTCGGCTTGGTTCACCCCGGGGTGCTCGCTGGGGTGGTTGCGGATATACCGGTACGCGAGGATGCCGGCCAGCACCGTGCCAACGCCGGCCACCACGAACGCCAGGCGCCACGACCCTAGCCAGGCGATCAGGCCGGATATCAGGATCGCCCCCAGGGCACTGCCCAGTGGTGCGCCACCATCCACCAGCACTGCGCCGCGGCCGCGCTCGTTGGGTGTCAGCCAGGCACCATTGAGCTTGGCCCCAGCCGGCATGATTGGCGACTCAGCCACGCCTAGCCCGATGCGCGTCAGCAGCAGTACCAGCCAGTTGTGCGAGGCCGCGCCCAGCGCCTGGAACAAGCCCCAGGCCACGGTGGCTGCACCGATGATGCCGCGGGTGTGAAAGCGGTCCAGCAGCATGCCGCCGGGGATCTGCATCAGCGCATAGGACCAGAAGAAGGCACTGAGCATCAGCCCCTCCATGGCCGGCGTCAGGTCGAACTCGGGGGCAATCAGCGGCAGTGCCACCGACAGCGAGGCGCGGTCGATGTAGTTGATTGCGGTCAGCAGCAACAGGATCAGGAAGATGCGCCAGCGCACCGTGGTCATCGGTGCTGCAGCAGGCAGCGCCAGGGCAGACGGGGAGGGTGAGGTCTTCATCGCAGGAGCTCGTTGTTGTGATTATCGGGAGGCGTAGTGGCTACGCAGGCCGATTGTTGGAGCACTGCCGGCAGGGCGGGTAATGAAAAGAGCTGATCCGCCAATAACGCCTGCTTATTGCCTTGCGGGGGATAAGCAGGGGTTATTGGCGGATCAGCTCTTTTCATTATCGGTGGCCCCGGCCTGCGCTCTAGATTGCCCCGGCACGGCCCGCCAGCGTCACGGTGGGCACAACAAGAACAACGCAGTTGCCTGAGGACCCCTCATGAGCCAATTCCAGTTCCATTTCCCGACCATTGCCAAATGCGGCGCGGGCCTTGCCGACCAGGCCGGTGCGCTGCTCAAGCGCTACCTTGACGGCCCGCTGCTGGTGGTGACCGACCAGGGCCTGATCGATGCCGGCATCCTTGCGGGCTTCTTCGCTTCGCTGGAGCAAGCGGGTATCGACTATCAACTGTTCTCGGCGGTTGAAGCCAACCCCAGCACCGATGTGCTGGATGCTGCGGTGGCGCTGCTCAAACAGCGCGGCTGCACGGCGGTGATCGGCGTAGGCGGCGGCAGCAGCATCGACACCGCCAAGGGTGTGGCGGCGATGGCCACCAACCCCGGCAACATCCTCGATTACGAGGGCTACGACAAATTGGCGCAGCCGCCACTGCCGATCTTCGCCATTCCGACCACGTCGGGCACCGGCAGTGAATGCACGGCGTCGACCGTGTTCACCAACAAGCGCACGTTGTTCAAGACCGTCATCGTCAGCCCGCGGTTGTTCCCGCGCCTGGCCATCCTCGACCCGGCGCTGACCCTGAAGCTGCCCGCAGCCATCACTGCTGCCACCGGCATGGATGCGCTGACCCATGCCATTGAGTCATACGTGTCGCGCCAGGCCAATCCGATCAGCCAGGCCATGGCCCTGCAGGCGATTCGCATGATCGCCGCCAGCCTGGAGAAGACCTACTTCGTGGGTACAGACAGGGTTGCCCGCGAGCAGATGCTGCTGGGCTCGTTCCTGGCCGGGGTGGCGTTCTCGCAATCCAAACTGGGCAACGTACACGCCATTTCCCACACCTTCGGCGGGGTGTTCAACATCCCCCATGGCATCGCCAACGCCGCGCTGCTGCCCTACGTGATCAAGTTCAACCTGCCAGCCTGCCCGGAGCGTTTTCGCGACATCGCCATCGCCCTGGGCGCCGATGTTGCCGGGCTCAGCCTGGAGCAGGCCGCAGCGCGCACCGTGGACGCAGTGGTGGCGTTGAACCATGCCATTGGCATCCCCGCGACCATCCGAGAGCTGGGCGTGGACCTGGAGTTTTTGCCGCAGATGGTCAGCGACTCGATGCGCAGCGGCAATGTGCTGGTCAACCCACGGCTGACCACGGCGCACGATGTCGAGCGCCTGATCACCGATGCCTATCACGGCAACCTCTGAACCTGAAGCGGAACCACGACCATGTTTTATGAAATGCGTACCTACACCCTGCACATCGGCAAGATGAAGCAGTACCTGGAACACTTTGAAAAGGAAGGCTTGCCGGTGATCTCGCGCTACGCCAAGCTGGTGGGCTGGTGGTACACCGAGATTGGCGAGCTGAACCAGGTCGTGCATATCTGGGCCTATGAGAGCCTTGACGCGCGCATCGAACGCCGCGCCGCCCTTTACCGCGATGCGGACTGGCTGGAGCGCTTCATTCCCGTGGCGTTCCCGATGCTGGTGCGGATGGAGTCGAAACTGTTGATGCCTGCCGCGTTCTCACCCATCCAGTGACCCTGTAACCGTATTGCATCAAGGAGCAACCCTATGGATCTAGGCATTAGCGGCCGCTGGGCCATTGTCTGCGCGGCCAGCCAGGGCCTGGGCAAAGGCTGCGCTGAGGCGCTGGGCAAAGAAGGTGTCAACCTGGTCATCAATGCCCGCACCCAGGCCACCCTGGAGCAGACCGCTGCCGAATTGCGCGCCGCCTGCCCGGGCATCGAAGTACGCACCGTGGCCGGTGATGTTGCCGACGCCGAGGTGCGCCAGGCGCTGCTGGCTGCCTGCCCGCAGGTCGACATTCTGGTCAATAACGCCGGCGGCCCGCCACCGGGGGACTTTCGTGACTGGGGGCGTGAAGACTGGCTGAAGGCGCTGGACGCCAACATGCTCACGCCTATCGAGTTGATCAAGACAGTGGTCGATGGCATGGCCGCGCGGGGTTTCGGGCGGGTGGTGAATATCACTTCCGGTGCAGTCAAGGCACCGATCGACATCCTTGGGTTGTCCAACGGTGCCCGCAGCGGCCTGACCGGTTTCATAGCCGGCCTGGCCCGGCAACAGCGCTTGGCGGGCAGCAATGTCACGCTGAACAACCTGTTGCCAGGGGCGTTTGATACCGCGCGGTTGCAAAAGACGCTGAAGGCAGCAGGTGGTGATGTGCAGGTCACTGCCCAAGCCCGGCGCAAGGCCATTCCAGCGGCGCGCTTTGGCGATGCCAGCGAGTTCGGTGCGTATTGCGCGTTCCTGTGCAGTGCACATGCCGGCTACATCACCGGGCAGAACCTGCTGATCGATGGCGGGGCGTATCCCGGCACCTTCTGAATCCGCCCAGGTTGAATACCCTGTGGGAGCGGCTTTAGCCGCGAAGAATCCAGCGCGGTGCATGGCACCGGCTGCGCCGGTGTTCACGGGCATGCCCTAATGCCGGTCAGTTAAGCAATTTGGGGCCGCGTTGCGGCCCATCGCCGGCAAGCCAGGCTCCCACAATATGGCGCATGGCTTGAATCCG
>NZ_JBJDNB010000002.1:199413-292808 GCF_044900445.1 Pseudomonas sp. NPDC089407 | reverse complement strand
CCGGTGTCTGGCACCGGCTTTGCCGGTGTTCGCGGGACAAGCCCGCTCCCACAAGTTTCGCTAAATCAATAAGTTAGAGTTTGTTCTATGAGAGCTGGCTTGCCGGCGATGCTGCAAAGCAGCCCCAAATTCTCAGCCTCTGCCAATGCCAGCAAACTTGCCCTGGGTATGCTCGGCCAGCACAACAGCCGCCAATTCCACCTCCAGCCCTCGCCGCCCGGCGCTGACATGGATGGTTGCAAAGTTCTGCGCCGAATCATCGATAAAGGTGCGCAGGCGTTTCTTCTGCCCCAGCGGGCTGATCCCACCCACCAGATAACCCGTAGCGCGCTGCGCCGACGCCGGGTCGGCCATCTCGCATTTCTTCACGCCGGCCGCATGTGCCAAGGCCTTGAGGTCCAATGTGCCCACCACCGGCACCACCGCCACCAGCAGCTCACCCTTTTCGCTGCTCGCCAGCAAGGTCTTGAACACCTGCTGCGGGTCAAGCCCAAGCTTCTCCGCCGCCTCCAGGCCATACGACGCCGATTTGGGGTCATGCTCATAACTGTGCACGCGGTGCTCCGCGCGATGCTTCTTCAACAGGTCTAGGGCGGGGGTCATGCATGGGCTCCGGTCTGGGACGGCTCGGCGGCTACTTTAGGACAATTCCCACATCGCAGCCAGCGCACCGCAATCGCGCACCTCTAACATGGGCATCTGCGGCTACTTTTAGCGACCATTTCGTGACTGGTCGTTCACTTTCGACCTTTGACATCAGCGTTTCTTGTCTATATTTTTTCGTTTCTGAATAAATGGTGCCCTTTTAAGGTGCACTTCCAACATCTGCCTGGGGTCAATGGGGATCGACACCGGGCTTTGCTGTCGAGCGCCACGCGCCTCACAACAAAAAAAACGAGGTCATACATGACGACTGCTCTACGCCAACCCACGCTGTCCAGCCAATGCCTGGCCGAGTTCCTCGGCACCGCCCTGCTCATCTTCTTCGGCACCGGCTGCGTCGCCGCGCTCAAGGTGGCGGGCGCAAGCTTCGGCCTGTGGGAAATCAGTATCATCTGGGGCGTGGGCGTGAGCATGGCGATCTACCTCACCGCTGGTATTTCCGGCGCACACCTGAACCCGGCGGTGAGCATCGCCCTCACCCTGTTCGCTGGTTTCGACAAGCGCAAGCTGCCTTTCTACATGCTGGCCCAGGTGTGCGGCGCATTCTGTGGCGCGGCGCTGGTCTACACGCTGTACAGCAACCTGTTCTTCGATTTCGAACAGGCCCACGCCATGCTGCGCGGAAGCGAAGCCAGCCTGGAGCTGGCCTCGGTGTTCTCCACCTACCCGCATCCATCGCTGTCCACCGGCCAGGCGTTCCTGGTCGAAGTGGTGATCACCGCGATCCTGATGGCGGTGATCATGGCCCTGACCGACGACAACAACGGCCTGCCACGCGGCGCCATGGCACCGCTGCTGATCGGCCTGCTGATCGCCGTGATTGGCAGTGCCATGGGCCCGCTGACCGGCTTTGCGATGAACCCGGCGCGCGATTTCGGGCCGAAACTCATGACCTTCCTGGCCGGTTGGGGCGAAATCGCCTTCACTGGCGGACGGGACATTCCTTATTTCCTGGTTCCGGTGTTCGCACCGATCCTTGGCGCCTGCGTGGGTGCCGCGACCTATCGCGGCCTGATTGCCCGCAACCTGCCAACGGCGTCTGCCGCGAACCCTGAGACAAATGACAATCGCCAGGGCGATACTCAAGCCAATTGATGCCGGCATCACGCCCAGCCCTGACCCCCTATTCTTGCAAGGCCTACGACCATGACAGACACCCAGGATAAGAACTACATCATCGCCCTGGACCAGGGCACCACCAGTTCGCGCGCGATCATCTTTGATCGTGACGCCAATGTGGTGGGCACCTCCCAGCGCGAGTTCGCCCAGCACTACCCGCAGGCGGGCTGGGTTGAACACGACCCGATGGAGATCTTTGCCACGCAGAGCGCGACCATGGTCGAAGCCTTGGCCCAGGCGGGTATAAGCCACGCTCAGGTCGCTGCGCTGGGTATTACCAACCAGCGTGAAACCACTGTGGTGTGGGACAAGGAAACCGGGCGCCCCGTGTACAACGCCATTGTCTGGCAGTGCCGCCGTAGCACCGAAATCTGTGCCCAGCTCAAGCGCGAAGGCCATGAAGATTACATTCGCGAAACCACAGGCCTGGTTACCGACCCGTACTTCTCCGGGACCAAGCTGAAGTGGATACTCGACAACGTCGAAGGCGCCCGTGAGCGCGCCGAGCGTGGCGAACTGCTGTTCGGCACCATCGACACCTGGCTGATCTGGAAATTCTCCGGTGGCAAGGTACACGTCACCGACTACACCAACGCCTCGCGCACGCTGATGTTCAACATCCACAGCCTGCAGTGGGACGACAAGCTGCTGGAAATCCTCGGCATCCCGCGGCAAATGCTGCCCGAGGTGCGCCCGTCCTCGGAAGTGTACGGCCACACCAAGAGCGGCATCGCCATCGCCGGTATCGCCGGTGACCAGCAATCGGCACTGTTCGGGCAGATGTGCGTGGAGCCTGGCCAGGCCAAGAACACCTATGGCACCGGCTGCTTCCTGCTGATGAACACGGGCGACCAGGCGGTGAAGTCGTCCCACGGCCTGCTCACCACCATCGCCTGCGGCCCCCGCGGCGAAGTGGCCTATGCCTTGGAGGGTGCTGTGTTCAACGGTGGTTCCACTGTGCAGTGGCTGCGTGACGAGCTGAAGATCGTCAACGACGCCCTGGACACCGAGTACTTTGCCAGCAAGGTCAAGGACAGCAACGGTGTTTACCTGGTGCCAGCCTTTACCGGCCTGGGTGCGCCGTACTGGGACCCGTATGCCCGTGGCGCGCTGTTCGGGCTGACCCGAGGGGTGAAGGTGGACCACATCATCCGCGCCGCACTGGAGTCGATTGCCTACCAGACGCGCGACGTACTCGATGCCATGCAGCAGGACTGCGGCCAGCGCCTGTCCGAACTGCGCGTGGATGGTGGTGCGGTAGCCAACAACTTCCTCATGCAGTTCCAGGCCGACATCCTCGGCACCTGCGTAGAGCGGCCGAAGATGCGCGAAACCACGGCGCTGGGTGCCGCCTACCTGGCGGGCCTGGCCTGTGGTTTCTGGAGTGGCCTGGAAGAACTGCGTGACAAGGCGATCATCGAGCGGGAGTTCAGCCCGCAGCTGGATGAGTCGCAGAAAGAAAAGCTGTACGCCGGTTGGAAGAAGGCGGTCGACCGCACCCGTGACTGGGAAGATCACGAGGCTTGATGCCTTGCGATCGCTTGTAGGAGCGGCCTTGTGTCGCGATCGGGCTGCAAAGCAGCCCCAGCAATACTCGCCTTGACGTGAAAAACCTGGGGCCGCTTTGCGGCCCGATCGCGACACAAGGCCGCTCCTACAGGGACCGTGTAAGGCAATGGCATCGCTCGTCTACTGGCCGTAGTCCCCTTCCTACGGCATCATTGCAGAATTTGTCCGGCAGCCCAAAAGGACCGCCCATGAATCTGCCCCCTCGCCAACAACAAATCCTCGAACTGGTGCGCGAGCGCGGTTACGTCAGTATCGAAGAAATGGCGCAGCTGTTCGTCGTGACGCCACAAACCATTCGCCGTGACATCAACCAGCTGGCCGAGCTCAACCTGCTGCGTCGCTACCACGGTGGTGCCGCGTATGACTCGAGTGTCGAGAACACCGCCTACGCCATGCGCGCCGACCAGATGCGTGACGAAAAGCAACGCATCGCCGAAGCCGTGGCCCGGCAAATTCCCGATCACGCGTCTGTGTTCATCAATATCGGCACGACCACCGAGTCCATCGCCCGGGCACTGCTCAACCACAACCACCTGAAAGTCATCACCAACAACCTTCACGTGGCCGCAATCCTCGCTGCCAAGGATGATTTCGAAGTGCTGGTGGCCGGCGGCACGGTGCGCCGTGATGGCGGCGTGGTGGGCCAGGCGAGCGTCGATTTCATCAACCAGTTCAAGGTCGATTTTGCCCTGGTCGGTATCAGTGGCATTGACGAAGACGGCAGCCTGCTCGACTTCGATTACCAGGAAGTGCGCGTGTCCCAGGCGATCATCACCAACGCCCGACAGGTGATCCTCGCCGCTGACTCCAGCAAATTCGGGCGCAACGCCATGGTGCGCCTGGGTTCCATCAGCCTGGTCGACTGCCTGGTGACCGACCTGGCGCCTACTTCAGCGCTTACACAGTTGTTGAACCAGTACAAGATTCGGCTTGAGGTGGTGTGACTATTGGGGCGCAGGATGCATGCCCTGAGCCTTTTGGCGCCTGTGAGATCGAGCGCCGCCCGCGCGGCGCTTCGCGGGGCAAGCCCGCTCCCACATCTGTTTCGGGCCAATGACTCCTGTGCCAGGTGGGTTGCGGCCTTGGTGCATGCCTCGAGATTGATTATGAGCAACTGCGCTCCCTTCGTTCGAATGAAACAAACAAGGCGGACAGCGGTGAGCTCACAGAAGTGACTGGTCCGAAACAAGCTGTGGGAGCGGGCTTGCCCTAATGCCAGTCAGTTAAGACTGCCGGGCTGCTGTGCAGCCCATCGCCGGCAAGCCAGCTCCCACACCGACCGCATCGGATTCAAGCCATGCGCCATATTGTGGGAGCCTGGCTTGCCGGCGATGGGCCGCAACGCGGCCCCAAATTGCTTAACTGACCGGCATTAGGGCTTGCCCCGCGAAACGCCGCGCGGGCGGCGCTCGATCTGACAGGCGACACATCTTCCAAACCGATCACCCCGACCACCCAAAATTTTCGAAAATGTTCACTTTATTGTCATCTAATCAGTTTTTTCTATAAAGACTGACTGGCGACTGGCTTTCTGTTGCGCTAGTATTTTCGGAAACGAACATCAATGTTCATATTCGATGTGAACAGCCCCAGGAGGCCTTGCCCGTGTCCCAGCCCGTTTCGTCCCAGCCCGCACTCGCCGACTGCTATGACCTCGCCGTGATCGGCGGAGGCATCAATGGCGTGGGCATCGCTGCCGACGCCGCCGGGCGCGGCCTTAAAGTGTTCCTGTGTGAGAAGGACGACCTGGCGCAGCACACCTCGTCGGCCAGCAGCAAGCTGATACACGGTGGCCTGCGCTACCTGGAGCACTACGAGTTCCGTCTGGTTCGCGAAGCGCTGGCCGAGCGCGAAGTGCTGCTGGCCAAGGCGCCGCACATCGTCAAACCTATGCGTTTCGTGCTACCGCACCGCCCGCATCTGCGTCCGGCCTGGATGATCCGCGCGGGGCTGTTCCTGTATGACCACCTGGGCAAGCGCAAGCGCCTGGGCGCCTCGCGCAGCCTGAGCTTCGGGCCTGGCTACCCGCTCAAACCTGCGATCACCCGCGGTTTCGAATACGCCGACTGCGCTGTGGATGACGCCCGTCTTGTGGTGCTCAATGCCATGGCCGCCCGCGAAAATGGTGCGCACATTCATACCCGCACCCGTTGCCTGCGCGCCGAACGCGTGGACGGCCTGTGGCAGGTTGAGCTACAGCATGCCGATGGCAGCCTGCAGAGCATTCGCGCCCGTGCTCTGGTCAACGCCGCCGGCCCTTGGGTCGCCAGCTTCATCAAGGACGACCTTAAACTCGATGCGCCTTATGGCATCCGCCTGATCCAGGGCAGCCATCTCATCGTGCCGCGCCTGTACGAAGGCGAACAGGCCTACATCCTGCAAAATGAAGACCAGCGCATCGTCTTCTGCATCCCGTATCTGGAACGCTTTACCCTGATCGGCACAACCGACCGCGAGTACAGCGGCGACCCGGCGAAGGTAGCCATTACCGAGCAGGAAACCGACTATCTGCTTAAGGTGGTCAATGAGCACTTCAACCATCAGCTCGGTCGCAACGACATCGTGCATACCTACTCTGGCGTGCGGCCGCTGTGCAACGACGAATCGGACAACCCGTCCGCCGTCACCCGTGACTACACCCTGGCGCTTTCCGCCGGCGAAGGCCAGGCACCGTTGCTCTCCGTGTTTGGCGGCAAGTTGACGACCTACCGCAAGCTTGCCGAATCGGCCATGGCCGAGCTCAAGGCGCATTTTCCTCACATGGGTAGCAGCTGGACGGCCACTGCTCCACTGCCGGGCGGTGAAGACATGCGCTCGCCCCAAGCATTGGTGGACGCCTTACTGGCCCGTTACGGCTGGTTGCCAGTGGACATCGCCAAGCGCTGGTCGCTGACTTACGGCAGCCGGGTATGGGGGCTGTTGAAGGGCGTGGAAGGGCCGGAAGATTTGGGTCAGCCGATCGGCGCAGGCTTGTTCAGCGGTGAGGTCGATTATCTGTGCCACGAGGAGTGGGCGTGCAACGCCGACGATATCCTGTGGCGTCGCACCAAGCTGGGGCTATTCACCAGCGCGGCTGAACAGCAGGTCCTCAGGCAGTACTTGCAACAGCGTGAACGGCAGCAGCGGGATATCGAGGCCGCTTGACGTTGAGCACTGCGCCCGCTGCGTCATACCAGTCGCTCTGGGTTGGCATATTGCGAACGCGCCCAGATCTCTGCCGTCAGCGTGCGGATCAGGTTTGATTCTTCGGCCGCATGCTGGCGCATCAGCTCTGATGCACGCTGGACGTAGTCGTTTTCCTGGCTGAGCCTGGCGTGCGCCTCCAGGGCCTCCATGCGCTCATGAAAAGGAGCCGCCACGGCCTCGAAGCGCTCCGGGTAGGTCTGGCGCAGGTAGGTTTGCCAAAAATGGCGGTCGGCCAGGCTGGCCAGCATCGCAACAGGCGTATTGGCCCGTAGCACCTCGATTTCGGCACGTGTAAGGTCTGCGCTGCTGACATTGGCAAACGAGGCGAAGTGCATTTCGTCGGGCTGCACCGGCAGGTCAAGCGCAGCGCTCAAGCGCGAGCGGTAGTAGAGCCGGACTTCGATCTCATCCACTCTGCGCAAGCCCTCCCGTAGCAGCCGCTGGGTATGGCGGTTGGCAACATTGTCAAGCAGGTCGAGCCGGTGTAATTGGCGGCCCAGGCGAAGCAGGCGCGCTTCCCGTGACGCCAGTGGCAGTCCGTCGATGCCTTGGTAAGCGAGGATGCCCACTTCCATCTGGTTGAGCAGCAACAGCAGGCGATCCTCACAACTGCGCGGCGCGTCGGCTTCGCGGAACAGGTGCTCACGCAACGCCTCGTTGTTCTCGCAGGCATCGAGCACGCGCCATATACGCCCACGATAGTGCTGGGGCTCGGTCAGGAAGTCCTCTGTTGCGGTGAAGTCGGCAAGAAACCTGAACAACCCAGCCGAACCGGACTCCTGCAGCAGGGTGTCCCAGGTGCCCTCGCGTTGCGCGCGCAGCAGGTCATTGCTGGTGGCTACCCACAGCGAGCGGGTCTCTTCGTTGAGCAGCCGATGCTGGTAGGACACGCTGCCTCTCGCCCCCGTGTCTGTAACACCACGCGCGTCGTCATAGTAGAGCGCCGACTCTTCAGTCAACGGGTTGTCATGCAGGTTCAACCGCTGCAACCGCAGTTGCAAACCACGCATTTCACGCCTCAACTCGGTAATGGTGTTGTCCCGCAGGTCGATATGCGCCTGCCATGCGAAGTGCTGGTGCAGCCGGCTGACGTCGGTTTGCCCTGTGGAGCGCAAACGCACGTCCCGGATATGTGGCAGGGCCGACAGGTCCGGCAACCCATTGAGCGGGTTGTAGCTAAGGATCAGTGTATCGAGGCGGCGGAGCTGGGAAAGCCGAACACTGCCGGCTTCATCCATTTCAATGCGGTTATTGCCGAGGTTCAACGCCCGCAGCTGGGTCAGGTGCTCTATACCTTCAGGTATGCGCTCGAAGCGGTTGCCACTGAGGTCTAGGTCGACGAGATTCGGGAACAGGGCTAGAAACTGCGCATCGATGTTTTCCAGACGCATGTTGCGCAAAGCCAGGCGCTGCACATGAACGAAGTCGACACCCGGCGGCAAGGTCGGGAGGGCCCGCACCTGCTCACCGTCGATGGTGAGTTCGTATTGGTCCGCGCCATCCACCAACTTTCGTCGCCAGCTGCGCCGTAACGTGTCAGCCACCCGGCGACGGCGAATAGCGTCGGCTGGCGAGGCCCAGTCGCTCTGCCAGGCTCGCAGGGTTTCACGAAGCTGGGTCAGCTGGCGCTGCAGCATCATGTAGTGATTCCACAGATTGTCGCCACGCTGACGTACGGCGTCGATGTAGGCGTCGAGCTGTGTTTCGCTGAGGGTCGGAAATATTTGATGGATGCCGCGTCGAATTGCCCGCCCGCTGCTTTCCCCACCGCCACTCAATGGATAGCCCAGTCGCCCGTCGGCAAAGCGCCTGGGCGGTCGCACCCCCGCACCGACGGCCGGCAGCCCGATCAGCGAAGCGGCCCGCTCACGTTCGGCTGCAGCGCTTTCCAGCAGCCAGTCACGCAGCTGTTGCAGGCGCATCCCGGGTGCAACCAACGCAGCTTTCTGCTGGTCATCCAGATTATGCAGCACCGCATTGAGGAAACTGAGCTTACCCGCAGGCCCAGGCTGGCCCGCCTCGTTGACAACGGTATAGCCATCCGTGTGCCGAATAATCGTGGCCAGTTTTTGCGCAGGCTTGCTGCTGCTTGCCCACAGCAACAAACCGTCACGAGACCCCAGACGCAATTCGATACGTTGCGAAGCCGCCCACGGCGCTTTGCCCTCAGTAAGCCCAAGCACCAGTTGCTCGGTGTCGCCATTGACCATTTTGTGCAGGCGGATACCGAGACATGCACGATCAACCCGGGTATCCCGTATGTACCAACGGGCGCGTTCTGCCATGGCCAGTGGTATGCGACCTCCACCCAACAGGGCTTGCTGTGTGGCAGTGGCGTGATCGATGATTTCCTTGGCGCCTCGAGCAGACAACCCTTCGAACGCTTTCAATAACAGCTGCTGGCCCGCTGTAACAGCCGGGCGCTGAGCGGTGAGTGCTGCGTCCAGCGCCACGCCGTGAAGCTCGGGATGGCGCGCGTGCAATTCAAGGCGCTCGGCCATGTCCAATAGCCGTGCAGGCACAGGGGCTCGCTCGAGATGCAAACGTCGAAGATTATCGAGCCGCGTACCGGTGGCCTGTAAAAGATACTCGGCCTGATCAGAGCCAAGTTGCGCGAAGCTGTCGCCGTCCAGGCCCGCGAGCAATGTCAACGGCCCCTCCTCGGCCGCCGCGTAGCGAGGATTGTGGCGCAGCCTCAGTCGGCTGCCTGCGACACAAGCAGGCTCCAGCGCCTCGATAAACGGTACCCGTTTCAGCGCGGCCACCGCCCCCACTGTCGCGCCGGCGAGCGCCAACGTTTGGGCGACGGCGAACAAGTGGTCCAATGCGCCCTGCCTGTTCCCCAGTTGCCAGTCCTGAAAACCCTCGTACACCTCATCGAGCAACTGTGCGGCGCTGACTACCAACAGCACCTCACCGAGGGCCGGCACCACGAACGCAGCCAGGCCCAGCAAATCCAGACCGGCCGAGAGCATTTCCTGCAAGCGCCGGTGCCTGCTCAGGCGATTCTGGTCACCCGTGGGAACGGCCACATAGCGGGCATCGTCATAAAGTTTACTGACCAACAAGCTGCGCACATGCTTGAACACGTCGCCTTGCACGGCTAAGTGGCGCCCGTCCAGTTCCACCGCGGTGCGATTACCGGGCGCAAGCTGCGCTGACAGGGCCAGCTCGAATTGGCTGCGGTCCCGGGCTTTGACGAAGCGTTTGAAAAAACTGCGAAATGGCGTCGATTGCAGCCGAATCGCCAGATCGCGATACACCTCAGGCCAGGAGTCGTAGAAATGCAGCTGCTTGTCCGGATCACCGGGGATCCAGACAACCACCTCATCTACCTCCGAATGCCCCGTCGTGCGCCACTCCAAGGCAATGATCGAGACCATACATTTGCCCAGCAAATACAGTTGGCGCGGCGTAAATGCGCCCGTGCTGGACGCCGAAGGCAGTGGGTCCAGCATGCTCAACAGGCGCTGCAGATCTCTCTCATCCAGCTGACGCTTCAGCCTCGCCTCGTAGACTGAGGTAGTCAGCTGGGCCCGCACACTGTCCTCGAATTGCTGCTCGATGACCTTGCGGTTGTGGTCCGCGGGCTGTCCCCGCCCGGCCCTGGGTTGCAGCACCGTGTTCAGATGTGTCTGGTACTGGGCACCGATATCCAGTGTGCGGCACAAATGGGTGAAGCGTTCGAAGGTCATTCCCAACCGTGTTCCATCGTGGGTGGCCAGATGCGCTTTGCGCAGCAACCAGGGCTGGGTTTCGTGTGCTTCGAAGTTGTGCAGGGCTGCTGCGAGCAGGCTTTGGCGGGTCGTGTGCGTAATGCTCGGCTTGTAGAGTTTTTCGGCAGCGGACGGTAGCTGAAACTCTTCGCTGATCTGTACATAGGCTCGGGCCGGGTCCACCTCATCGAGGCCGGCGTCCCGAAGTGCTGAACGCAAAAGAGGCGTTGCGAACGCATCGATGGACACGATGCTTGCCAGTACATGCTGTACGTCTTCGGCAAGGCGCTGATGCCATGCCAACGCCTGGTGATAACCTGCAAGGTGCGTTGGCTCTGCGGTCGCCAGCCATGCTGGAATTTGCTGGGCGACCAATTCTTCGACGGACGCCGGGGTAAACCTTTGGTTTGGAGCCATGACTCGATCTCTGCGCTGTAAAGCACTGAGCAGATCACGCCGGCCGCTTCCCCACGCGGTAGATAAAGCTGTTCGTTCGGCTCACTCATTCGGATTACCGAACGCGCACAAGGCACGCGTTCGGTAATCCGGAAAGGAATAAACCTGTCTTCAACGCAAAAATGTCCGCTTGCCACGAATTTGCTGGCGTTATGATCGATATCAGGGCTTGGCACGACTCATGCTCTACACTTGGAGCCGAATGCACTCGCTTCTTGCTGTATTCGTTGAACGAAGAGTCCGCCAACGGCTCCATAAAAAAAACAAACACGTCGAGGAAAATTTGATGCGTATCGTTCGTCAATTGCTGGGCGCCGCCATCGCGGCCGCTGTGATCGCTTCGCCGGCCATGGCCGAAGAGCTGACCGGCACCCTGAAGAAGATCAAGGATTCGGGCACCATCACCCTGGGCCACCGCGACTCCTCCATCCCGTTTTCCTACCTGGCCGGCAAGCCCGAGCCCGTGGGTTACTCGCATGACATCCAGCTGGCTGTCGTCGATGCCCTGAAGAAGCAACTGGGTACCGACATCAAGGTCAAGTACAACCTGGTCACCTCCCAGACCCGCATCCCGCTGGTGCAGAACGGCACTGTCGACCTGGAGTGCGGCTCTACCACCAACAACGTCGAGCGCCAGCAGCAAGTCGGTTTCACCGTGGGCATCTTTGAAGTCGGTACCCGTCTGCTGACCAAGGTCAAGGACGGTCAACCTGCGTACAAGGACTTCCCGGACCTGGCCGGCAAGAACGTCGTGACCACCGCCGGCACCACTTCCGAGCGCCTGCTCAAGGCGATGAACGCCGACAAGCAGATGAAGATGAACGTGATTTCAGCCAAGGACCACGGTGAAGCCTTCAACATGCTCGAAAGCGGCCGCGCCGTGGCCTTCATGATGGACGACGCCCTGCTCGCCGGCGAAATGGCCAAGGCGCGCAAACCGTCGGACTGGGTCATCACCGGTACCCCACAGTCGTACGAAATCTACGGCTGCATGGTGCGCAAGGATGACGCGGCCTTCAAGAAAGCGGTCGATGACGCCATCGTCGCCTACTACAAGTCGGGCGAAGTGCAGAAGAGCTACGACAAGTGGTTCCAGCAGCCGATCCCGCCAAAGGGCCTGAACCTGCAGTTCAAGATGAGCGACGAGCTGAAGAAACTGATCGCCGAGCCGACCGACAAGGCAGCGGACGAGAAGAAGTCCTGACCCCCAGCCCGTGGCCTGCTGCGCTGCAAAGCGCGAATTAAACCTGCAGGCCACCCGTTAGTGTCTAACCTTTCACCCGAGGGCTTAACGCCCTCGGATGTTGGAAGGTGCCCGTGAAACAACCGTCTGAGGGGAAATCCCGATGAATTACAACTGGGACTGGGGCGTGTTCTTCAAGTCCACCGGCGTGGGCAGCGAAACCTATCTGGACTGGTACATCACCGGTCTGGGCTGGACCATCGCCATCGCCATTTCCGCCTGGATCATTGCCTTGCTGCTGGGCTCGATACTGGGTGTGATGCGTACCGTGCCGAACCGCCTGGTATCGGGCATCGCCACCGCCTACGTGGAGCTGTTCCGCAATGTGCCGCTGCTGGTGCAGCTGTTCATCTGGTACTTCCTGGTGCCGGACCTGCTGCCCGAAGGCCTGCAGGAATGGTTCAAGCAAGACCTCAACCCGACCACCTCGGCGCTGATCAGCGTGGTCATCTGCCTGGGCCTGTTCACCGCCGCCCGTGTCTGTGAGCAAGTGCGTACCGGCATTCAGGCGCTGCCGCGTGGCCAGGAAGCCGCCGCCCGTGCCATGGGCTTCAGCCTGCCGCAGATCTACACCAACGTGCTGCTGCCGCAAGCCTACCGGATCATCATTCCACCGCTCACGTCGGAATTCCTCAACGTGTTCAAGAACTCCTCGGTCGCCTCGCTGATCGGCCTGATGGAGCTGCTGGCGCAAACCAAGCAGACCGCCGAGTTCTCGGCCAACCTGTTCGAGGCCTTCACCCTGGCCACGCTGATCTATTTCACCCTGAACATGGGCCTGATGCTGCTGATGCGCATGATCGAGAAGAAAGTCGCCGTGCCTGGCCTGATTTCCGTGGGGGGCAAGTAAATGGAAATGGACTTCAGCGAAATCATCCCTGCGTTGCCCGCCTTGTGGGACGGCATGCTGCTGACCCTGCAACTGATGGTCATGGGTGTGGTTGGCGGTATTGCCCTGGGCACCCTCCTGGCCCTGATGCGCCTGTCGTCGAGCAAGCTGCTGTCGCGCGTGGCCGGTGCCTACGTCAACTACTTCCGCTCGATCCCGCTGCTGCTGGTGATCACCTGGTTCTACCTGGCGGTTCCGTTCGTACTGCGCTGGATCACTGGCGAGGACACGCCGGTGGGTGCCTTCACCTCGTGCGTGGTGGCGTTCATGATGTTCGAAGCCGCGTACTTCTGCGAAATCGTCCGCGCCGGCGTGCAGTCGATCTCCAAGGGCCAGATGGGCGCCGCCCAGGCCCTGGGCATGACCTACGGCCAGACCATGCGCCTGATCATCCTGCCCCAGGCTTTCCGCAAGATGACCCCGCTGCTGCTGCAGCAGAGCATCATCCTGTTCCAGGACACCTCGCTGGTGTACACCGTGGGCCTGGTGGACTTCCTCAACTCGGCACGCTCCAACGGCGACATTATCGGGCGCTCCCATGAGTTCCTGATCTTCGCCGGTGTCGTGTACTTCATCATCAGCTTCTCCGCTTCGTGGCTGGTCAAGCGCCTGCAAAAAAGGATCACCGTATGATTTCCATCAAGAACGTCAACAAGTGGTACGGCGACTTCCAGGTGCTCACCGACTGCACCACCGAAGTGAAAAAGGGTGAAGTGGTGGTGGTTTGCGGCCCGTCGGGTTCGGGCAAGTCCACCCTGATCAAGTGCGTCAACGCGCTGGAGCCGTTCCAGAAAGGCGATATCGTGGTCGATGGCACTTCGATCGCCGACCCGAAGACCAACTTGCCCAAGCTGCGCTCGCGGGTGGGCATGGTGTTCCAGCACTTCGAACTGTTCCCGCACCTGTCAATCACCGAAAACCTGACCATCGCCCAGCGCAAGGTGCTCGGCCGCAGTGAAGCGGAAGCCACCAAGAAAGGCCTGGCCCTGCTGGACCGCGTCGGCCTCAGCGCCCACGCCAAGAAGCACCCTGGCCAACTGTCTGGCGGGCAGCAGCAGCGCGTGGCCATCGCCCGCGCCCTGTCGATGGACCCGATCGTCATGCTGTTCGACGAACCGACCTCGGCGCTGGACCCGGAAATGGTCAACGAAGTACTCGACGTGATGGTCGAGCTGGCCCACGAAGGCATGACCATGATGTGCGTAACCCACGAAATGGGCTTCGCCCGCAAAGTGGCCAACCGCGTGATCTTCATGGACAAGGGCAACATCATCGAAGACTGCCAGAAGGAAGCCTTCTTCGGCGACCCGAGCGCCCGCCACGAGCGTACCCAGCACTTCCTCAGCAAGATCCTGCAGCATTGATTTTGCTTCACTGAACCGGTTGGTGCCGCTGCCCTTTCGGGCAGCTGGCGCTGGTCGTGACAAGGCCACTGTGATGAAATGCGACCCTTCGCTTCTTCTCCCTGCCAAGCCTGCCGTGAATTCCCGCCTGCTCCGCCAATTGCTGCTGCCGCCCCTGATCATCCTGCTGATGGTCGGCCTGGGGATGGCTGGCTATCTGATCAGCGAGAGCAACGGTATCCGCAGCCTCAGCGAAAACGGCGAACGCCAATTGGAGCTGCACGCGCGCACGGTCGAGAGCGAGATCAGCAAGTACACCTACCTGCCGAGCCTGCTGGAACTGGAAGACAGCGTTTCGCACCTGCTCACCGACCCGGATGGCGGTTCGCGCCAGGCAGTCAACGAATACCTCGAGGGCCTGAACCGGCGCAGCCGCAGCCGGGCGATCTTCGTGCTCGACACCAATGGCCGGGTGCAGGCCACCAGCAACTGGCGCGATGCTGACTCGTTCCTGGGTGAAGACCTGTCGTTCCGCGCTTACTTCCAGACCGCCGTACGCGGTGAGCCCGGGCGCTTCTACGGCATCGGCAGCACCACGGGTGAGGCCGGCTATTACCTGGCCCACGGCCTGGAGGAACACGGCAAGATCATTGGCGTGGCGGTGATCAAAGTGCGCCTGGATACCCTTGAAGAGCGCTGGCAGCGTGCCCGCCTGGAAGCGTTCGTCAGCGACGAGAACGGCATCATCATCCTTTCCAGCGACCCGGCCCGACGCCTGAAGTCGGTGCGCCCGCTGACCCCGCAAATCAAGGAACGCCTGGCGCGGAGCCTGCAGTACTACTGGTGGCCGTTGAACGAGCTGCAGCCACTGGCCCGGGAAACCTTGGCCGATGGCGTGGAAAAACTGACCTTCCCGGCCAACAGCGAAACCGCCCAGGGCAAGCCCCACGAAGTGGCCTACCTGGCACAAACGCGGCGCCTGGCTGACACGCCCTGGCATTTCACCCTGCTGACGCCGCTGCAGGACCTGCGCCGCGAATCCATGGTGCAGGGCATCCTGGTAGGCGTGGCGTTCGCCTTGCTGGCGATTCTCGGCATTGCCTGGAACGAGCGGCGCAAGGTCATCGCCACCCGCCTGGCCGCCCGCGAAGCCCTGCAAGAAGCCAACAGCCAGCTAGAGCGGCGGATTGCCGAACGCACCGCCGACCTGCGCGCCAGCAACGAACGCCTGAAGGGCCAGATTCGCGAGCGCCGGCATGCCGAGCAAACCCTGCGCCACGCCCAGGATGAGCTGGTACAGGCCGGCAAGCTGGCGGCCATCGGGCAAATGTCCACCAGCATCGCCCACGAGCTGAACCAGCCCTTGGCCGCGTTGCGCACGTTGTCTGGCAACACCGTACGCTTCCTCGAACGCGGGGCACTGGAAACCGCCAGCACCAACCTGCGCACCATGAACGACCTGATCGACCGCATGGGCCGCATCACCGCCAGCCTGCGCTCGTTCGCCCGGCGTGGCGACGACAGCGGCCAGGCCTCGCTGGCCAAGGCGGTAGAAGCCACCTTGCAGGTACTGGCCAACCGCATCACTGCCTGCCGCCTGCAGTTGCATCACCAGTTCGAGGACCACCAACTTGCCATCGACCAGACCCGCCTGGAGCAGATATTGGTCAACCTGATGGGTAACGCCCTCGACGCCATGGCCGCGCAACCCCTGCCCCAACTGTGGCTGGAAGGCGAGTTGCAGGGCGACAAGTACCGTTTGCAGGTGCGCGACAACGGCCACGGCATTGACCCCGAGGCACGCAAGCACCTGTTCGAACCTTTCTTCACCACCAAACCGGGCGAGCACGGCCTGGGCTTGGGCCTGACCCTGTCGGCGAGCCTTGCAGCCGCCGCCAAGGGCAGCCTCAACGTCGAGCACCCCGCCACTGGCGGCACGGCCTTTGTCCTGGCCCTGCCGCTGGTTTCTCCCCCTAGCGAATCGGCAGACCACCCATGACCCAAGCGCCTCTTACTGTCCTGATCGTCGAAGACGACCCGCATGTGCTGCTCGGCTGCCAGCAGGCGCTGGCCCTGGAAGACATCGCCTGCGAAGGCGTGGGCAGTGCCGAACAGGCGCTGGAGCGCATCGGCGATGACTTTGCCGGCATCGTCGTCAGTGATATTCGCCTGCCGGGCATCGATGGCCTGGAACTGCTCAACCGCCTCAAGGCCCGTGACCGCAGCCTGCCGGTAGTGCTGATTACCGGCCATGGCGATATCGACATGGCCGTCGGCGCCATGCGTAACGGCGCCTACGACTTCATGGAAAAGCCGTTCTCCCCCGAACGCCTGGTCGATGTGGTGCGCCGTGCCCTGGAGCAGCGCGGGCTGTCCCGCGAGGTGGTGGCCCTGCGCCGCCAACTGGTCGAGCAGAGCAGCCTGGAGGGGCGCATCATTGGCCGCTCGCCGGCCATGGAACACCTGCGCGAATTGATCGCCAACGTTGCCGACACCTCGGCCAACGTGCTGATCGAAGGCGAAACCGGTACCGGCAAAGAGCTGGTCGCCCGTTGCCTGCACGACTTCAGCCGCCGCCAGGGCCAGCCATTCGTGGCACTGAACTGTGGTGGCCTGCCGGAAAACCTGTTCGAAAGCGAGATTTTCGGCCACGAGGCCAACGCGTTCACTGGCGCGGGCAAGCGCCGCATCGGCAAGATCGAGCACGCCAACGGCGGCACGCTGTTCCTCGACGAAGTAGAGAGCATGCCGATCAACCTGCAGATCAAGCTGCTGCGCGTGCTGCAGGAACGCACGCTGGAGCGGCTGGGCTCGAACCAGAGCATCCCGGTGGATTGCCGGGTGATCGCCGCGACCAAGGCCGATCTCGATACCCTGGGCCAGAGTGGCCAGTTCCGCAGCGACCTGTATTACCGGCTGAACGTGGTAACCCTGGAGCTGCCGCCGCTGCGTGAGCGGCGTGAAGACATCCTGCAGCTGTTCGAACACTTTTTGCAGCAGTCGGCCCTGCGCTTCGACCGGGAAACGCCGACGCTGGACAGCCAGACCCTGTCCCGCCTCATGGCCCACGACTGGCCTGGTAACGTGCGTGAACTGCGCAACGTGGCCGAGCGCTATGCCCTCGGCCTGCCAGCCTTCAAAAAAGGCCCCAGCGGTGGCGCCAGCCAGGGCCTGGGCTTTGCCGAAGCGGTGGAAGCGTTCGAGCGCAACCTGCTCAGCGATGCCCTGCAACGGACCGGCGGCAACCTGAGCCAGGCCAGCCAGGAGCTGGGCATGGCCAAGACCACGCTGTTCGACAAAGTGAAAAAGTACGGCCTCGGCTGATTTCAACCCAACCTGGAAAGACAACGTGGACCTGGTATTCAAAGCTGCCCTGGGCGCTGGCGTGGTGCTTTTGCTGGCAGTGCTGTCGAAAACGCGTAACTACTACATTGCCGGGCTGGTGCCGCTGTTTCCCACCTTCGCCCTGATTGCCCACTACATCGTCGGCAAGGGTCGCAGCATTGCCGACCTGAAAACCACCATTGTGTTCGGCATGTGGTCGATCATTCCGTACTTCGTGTACCTGGCGACCCTGTATGTGCTGGTCGACCGCCTGCGCCTGGAAGCATCGCTGGCGCTGGCCACGGTGGCCTGGCTGATGGCCGCGACCGTGCTGGTGACCTTGTGGGTGCGGATGCACTGACCTGAATCGGTGTGGCCTTCTTCGCGGGTAAACCCGCTCCCACAGGTACCCCACAATGCCTTAGGCCTGTGCAAAACCTGTGGGAGCGGGTTTACCCGCGAAGAAGGCTACGCCGGTTCAAAGCCCTGCGATATGCGTGACATCCTGCCGATGCGCCTGCAGGTAGGGCAGCACGGCCCCCAGCAGTGGCGCCTTGAACTGCTCTTGGAAGCGGTGCGCCAACCCCGGGATCAGGCGCAGCTGGCTGCCCTGGATATGCGCAGCCAAGTGCACACCATGCATCACCGGCAGCAACGGGTCAGCCGTGCCATGCACCACCAGGGTCGGCACCCGCAGCTGGTTGAGCAGCTCGACACGGCTCGGTTCAGCCAGGATCGCCATGATCTGGCGCTTGGCCCCGTCCGGGTTGAACGCCCGGTCATACGCCACCGCCGCCTGATGCAGCAACACCGCACGATCATCGCGCACGTCGGGGCTGCCCAGTGCCGCCAGCAGGTCGGCCTGCTGCTCGATGGCCACCTCTCGGTTCGGCGCACTGCGCCGTGCCAGCAACTGCACCAGGGCCGGGTCCGGTGCCGGCAACCCCGCCGCCCCGGAACTGGACATGACCAGCGTCAGGCTACGCACCCGCTCGGGCGCCATGGCTGCCAGGTGCTGGGCGATCATGCCGCCCATGCTCACGCCCAGCACGTGAAACTGATGCACGCCCAAAGCGTCCATCAGGCGCAAGCCGTCATCCGCCATGTCGCTCAGTGTATAAGGCGCCGACACCGGCAGCCCCAGCTTGTAGCGCAGCAACTCGACCGTGAGGTTGGCCGACGGCGGCATCTGATTCCAGCGCGACAGGCCGACATCGCGGTTGTCATAGCGGATCACCCGAAAGCCCTGCCGGCACAACGCTTCGACCACATCGTCCGGCCAATGAATCAGCTGCCCACCCAGGCCCATCACCAGCAGCAAGGCCGGGTCACGTGGCGCGCCGACGCTCTGGTACACCAGGCTGACCGCGCCCAGTTCGGCACGCTGCACCGGTACGTGGGCGTCACAACGCTGTACGGCGAAACTCGCAGGTACGCTGAAAAACAAGAAAAGAAAAAGCCAAAAAGCCCGCATGAAAGAAACACCAGAATGCAGATCCCCAGTAGAGCGTGAGTCTGATGAATTCTGTTCGGGCGCGCTGCCACAGTTCGGTGACAATTTCGTGACTGCCGCCAGGCGGTGCGGCCGAACGCCCAGTCGACAGCACCGCCAACATGAGGGAAACTCAACTCATTCCCCTACCCTTCCAATCTAAACCCCGGAGTCAGCAGTGCTGGAGATCCGTCACCTGAAAACCCTTCATGCCCTGCGCGAGGCTGACAGCCTGGTGGAGGCTGCCGAGCGCCTGCACCTGACCCAGTCGGCGCTGTCGCACCAGTTCAAGGAGCTGGAAGAGCGCCTGGGCTTGCCGCTGTTCGTGCGCAAGACCAAGCCGATCCGCTTCACCAGCGCGGGGCTGCGCCTGCTGCAACTGGCCGATGCTACGCTGCCGCTGCTGCGCGGTGCCGAGCGTGACATTGCGCGCCTGGCCGGTGGCACCGCCGGGCGCCTGCACATGGCAATTGAATGCCACAGCTGCTTCCAGTGGCTGATGCCGACCATCGACCAGTTCCGCGATGCCTGGCCGGAAGTGGAGCTGGACCTGGCCTCTGGCTTTGCCTTTGCCCCGCTACCCGCGCTGGCCCGCGGCGACCTAGACCTGGTAGTGACGTCCGACCCGTTGGACCTGGCCGGCATTACTTACGTGCCGCTGTTCACCTACGAAGCCATGCTGGCGGTCGCCAACCAGCATCCGTTGGCCAGCAAGCCCTATATCGTGCCGCAGGATCTGCTCGACCAGACGCTGATTACCTACCCGGTAGAGCGCGACCGCCTGGACATCTTCACCCGTTTCCTGGAACCCGCCGACATCGAACCGGCCGCCGTGCGCACCTCGGAGCTGACCGTGATGATGATGCAGCTGGTGGCCAGCGGCCGTGGCGTGTGTGGCATGCCGCACTGGGCGCTGCACGAGTACAGCTCGCGCGGCTATGTGAAAGGCAAGCGCCTGGGCGAGAAGGGCTTGTTTGCCACGCTTTACGCGGCAGTACGCACCGACATGCTGGATGCACCGTACATGCGCGACTTCTTGCTGACTGCCAAGGACACCTCGTTCGCCACCCTGGACGGCGTCAGCGCGGTACGCTGACTGCCTGGCGGTATAGCGGCAGGATCAGGTCGCGGGTCAGCGGTGCCAGTTGCATGCCTGGCGCCTGGTCTGCGGCCAGCCACACGACTTCTTCGATCTCGGCAGCCGGAACCACCGCAGCGGCACTGTCGACGCGGAACAGCTCGGCTTGAACCAGAAAGCCTGGTTCATTGGCAGCCGGGGCGCTGAACTGGCCCAGGTGCACGGCCTGGGCCGGGTCGATCTGCAGGCCGAGCTCCTCGTGCAGTTCGCGCACCAGTGCCTGCACTGGCGTTTCGCCGGCGTCGATCTTGCCGCCTGGCTGCATGAAGGCCTCGGTGCCGCGCTTGCGCACCAACAGGGTGCGGCCCTGCGGGTCGATCAGCAGGGCGGCGGCGATGCGGATGGTATTGGGCATGGGCTGGGCTCGCTGAAAAATTTGGCCGGGGAGGATCCCATGGGGTCATTGGCCTGACAAGGCCAGTCTCTCCTGCACCGGCCTGTTCGCGGCGGTTCGGCGTGAACAGGCAGGCACAGGAATGACTGACCCACCAGACGAACGGCCCCTTGCCAACCCGCCTTGCACCCGCCATAACCAACTGATGAACCTGCCCGCCAAACACCACCCGGTGCTCGAGCTGTTCCACCCCGCCGTGCGCACCTGGTTTCGCCGCCATTTCGCCACGGTCACCGATGCCCAGGCCCAGGCCTGGCCGTTGATCCATGCCGGCCAATCGATGCTGCTGGCCGCCCCGACCGGCTCGGGCAAAACGCTCAGCGCTTTCCTGGCCGTACTCGACGAACTGTTCCGCCAAGGCCTTGAGCAGCAAGGGGAACTGCCTGCGCACACCCAGGTGATCTACGTTTCACCGCTGAAGGCGCTGTCCAATGACATTCGCCTGAACCTGCAAGCCCCGCTCGAAGGCATCAGCCAGGCCCTCGCCGAGCAAGGCCTGAACGCCCCACGCATCACCACCGCCGTCCGCACGGGCGACACACCGCAAAAGGAACGTGCCGCCATGCGCAAGCTGGCCCCGCACATTCTGGTCACCACGCCCGAATCGCTCTACGTCTTGATGGGCTCGGCATCAGGCCGCGAAGGCCTGGCCAGCGTGCACACGGTAATCGTCGACGAGATCCATGCCCTGGCCGGTAACAAGCGCGGCTGCCACCTGGCGCTGACGCTGGAGCGCCTGCAGGCCCTGGGCGGCCGGCCATTGCGGCGTATCGGCCTGTCCGCCACGCAACGCCCGGTCGAGCGGGTAGCGCAATTTCTGGTGGGTAGCGCACGCCCCTGCGCCGTTGTCGATGTCGGCCATGCGCGCCAGCGCGACCTGGCCATCGAGGTGCCGCCGGTACCGCTGGGCGCGGTGATGGCCACCGATGTCTGGGGCCTGGTCTATGACCGCCTGGCCAGCCTGGCCCGCGAGCATCGCACCACCCTGATATTCGTCAACACCCGGCGCCTGGCCGAACGCATCACCCGCCACCTCAGCGACCGGCTGGGCAAGGAGGCGGTTGCCGCGCACCATGGCAGCCTGTCCAAGGAGCTGCGCCTGGATGCCGAGCAACGGCTGAAAAGCGGCCAGCTGCAGGTGCTGGTGGCCACCGCGTCACTGGAGCTGGGCATCGACATCGGCGATATCGACCTGGTTTGCCAGATTGAGTCGCCGGGTTCGATTGCCGCCTTCCTGCAAAGAGTCGGTCGCGCCCGTCACCAGGTCGATGGCGTGCCCAAGGGCCGGCTGTTCCCCACCTCGCGCGACGACCTGATCGAATGCGTAGCGCTGCTCGACTGTGTGCGGCGGGGCGAGCTGGACGAGCTGCACATCCCCCGGGCACCGCTGGACGTGCTGGCCCAGCAGATCGTGGCCGAAGCCAGCAACCAGCCATGGCACGAACAGGCGCTGTTCGACACCCTGCGCCAGGCCATCCCCTATGCCGAACTTGACCAGAACCACTACCAGGCCCTGCTGCGCATGCTCGCCGAGGGCTACAACGGCCGCCAGGGCGTGCGCAGTGCCTACCTGCACCGCGATGCAGTGAGCGGCACCTTGCGCGGCCGCCGCGGCAGCCAGCTGACGGCACTGACCAGCGGCGGCACCATCCCCGACAACGCCGACTACAGCGTATTGCTGGAGCCGCAGGCGCTGAACATCGGCAGCGTCAATGAAGACTTTGCGGTCGAGAGCATCGCTGGCGATATCTTCCAGCTGGGCAACGCCTCCTATCGCATCCTGCGGGTCGAACCTGGCCGGGTAAGGGTTGAAGACGCCCAAGGCCTGCCGCCGACCATTCCGTTCTGGCTGGGTGAGGCGCCGGGGCGCAGCGATGAGCTGTCGGCTGCCGTGGCCCGCTTGCAGGCGCAGATCGACCAGCAACTGACGCTGGCCGGCGGCAACAGGGTGGAGGTGCAGGCATGGTTGCAGGCTACCTTCGAGCTGGGCGAAGACAGTGCCGGGCAGTTGCTCGATTACCTGGCCCGAGCCCGCGAGGTGCTGGGCGCCCTGCCCTCGCAGGACACCTTGATCATGGAGCGTTTTTTCGACGAATCCGGCGGTACCCAACTGATCATCCATTCGCCCTACGGCAGCCGCATCAACCGCGCCTGGGGCCTGGCCTTGCGCAAGCGCTTTTGCCGCACCTTCAACTTTGAATTGCAGGCGGCAGCCAGCGAGGACGCCATCGTGCTGTCGCTGTCCACCAGCCATAGCTTTGAACTTGATGAAGTGTGGCGCTACCTGAACAGCCGCAGCGCCGAGCCGATCCTGATCCAGGCCCTGCTCGAGGCGCCGCTGTTCGGCGTGCGCTGGCGCTGGAATGCGGGTGTGGCCATGGCATTGCCGCGCTTTGTGGGCGGGCGCAAGGTGGCGCCACAGATCCAGCGCATGAAGAGCGAAGACTTGGTCGCGGCGGTATTCCCCGACCAAATCGCTTGCCTGGAGAACATCGTCGGCGAGCGGCAGATTCCCGAGCACCCGCTGGTCGAGCAAACCCTCGACGACTGCCTGCATGAAGCGATGGACAGCGAAGGTTGGTTGGCGCTGTTGCGGCGTATGGAAAGCGGCGCAGTGCGCCTGCTGTGTCGCGACCTGCCCGCCCCTTCGCCGCTGGCTGCGGCGATTCTGAATGCCCGGCCGTACGCCTTCCTCGACGATGCGCCTTTAGAAGAGCGGCGTACCCAGGCGGTGCTGAACCGGCGTTGGAACGAAGTGCAAAGCGGCGACGACCTGGGTGCGCTGGACGTCGATGCCATTGCCGCGGTCGCGGTCGAGGCCTGGCCACAGCCGGGCAATGCCGACGAAATGCACGAAGCGCTAATGAGCCTGGGCGCCATCAGCCAAGCGGAAGTCGAGGCCAACCCCGGCTGGGACCTACTACTGAGGCAACTGGCCAAGGCCGGGCGTGCCTTGTGCCTGGCCGAGCACACACTGTGGTTGGCCCGCGAACGCCTGAACCTGATGCTGGCGCTTTACCCGGCAGCGCGATTGGAACCCGCGCTGGAGTTACTCCCCGGCTTCGACCAGGCCATCGACGCCGATAGCGCACTGAGCGAGCTGCTGCGCGCCCGCCTGAGCGGCCATGGTCCGCAGTCTCAGGCGCAAATCGCTGCGCCCTTGAGCAAATCGGCAAGCGACATCGGGCAGGCGCTGGCCCGCCTGGAAACCGAAGGCTATGTGCTGCGCGGGCATTTCAGCCCCGGTGCAAGCGACCTGCAATGGTGCGAACGCCATCTGCTGGCGCGCATCCACCGCTACACGGTCAAACGCCTGCGCCGCGAGATCGAACCGGTCAGCTTGCAGGACTTCATGCGCTTTCTGTTCGACTGGCAGCATATGGCGACTGACGAACGCCTGCGTGGCCCGCAAGCGGTGGCCGAAGTGCTGGGCCAGTTGCAGGGCTTCCCCTGCGCGGCCGGGGCCTGGGAGGCCGAGTTGCTGCCGGCGCGCATCAAGGACTACAGCCCGCACTGGCTCGATGATGCCTGCCGCAACGGGCAGTTCGCCTGGAGCAGGCTGGCCGCGACCGTGGCGAGCAATACCTTGTCCAGCACACCGCTGGTGCTGCTACCGCGTGAGCACCTGAACCTGTGGCGCAGCCTTGCCCCTGTACCTGCCCTGGAAAGCCTTGGGCCGCGGGCGCAACGCGTGCACGAGGTGCTGCAGGCACAGGGCGCGCTGTTCTTTGACGAACTGACACACGATGCACACCTGCTGCCCAGCGAACTGGAAACAGCACTGCAGGAACTGGTAGGCGCCGGCCTAGTGGGCGCCGACAGCTTTACCGGCTTGCGCAGCCTGATTACCCCGGCGGCGAAACGCACGTCACGCAACAGCCGACGCGGCCATGCGCCATTTTCCAGCAGCATGGTCCATGCCGGGCGCTGGGCCTTGCTGCGCAGGGGCACAGTGGATGACAGCCAGCGCCTGGAACATATCGCCCGGACGCTGTTACGCCGTTATGGCGTGGTTTGCTGGCGGCTGCTGGAGCGCGAGAGCGATGTACTGCCGACCTGGCGTGAGCTGTTGCGCTGCTATCACCGGCTGGAGGCACGTGGCGAGATTCGGGGCGGGCGCTTCATTGCCGGGCTGGCCGGCGAACAGTTCGCCTTGCCGGAGGCGGTGGGGTTGCTGCGCCAGGTACGGCGTCGAGAAACGGACGGCGCGCTGCTGGTAGTGAGTGCCAGCGACCCGCTGAACCTGATCGGCTCGTTGCTGCCGGGGGCCAAGGTACCGGCGGTGGGTGGAAATCGCCTGCTGTATCGCGACGGGGTACCGGTGGCGGTGCGGGTGGCCGGGCGCTATTCGTATCTGGTCGAGGCGCCGGCACAAGAGCAGGACAGCTGGCGGCAGAAGCTGCTGCGCGACGCGCATTGGGTATGAACGAAAATCCCAAGCGCACTGCATATTGTTGTAGGAGCGGGTTTACCCGCGAATGCGATGGTGAGGCTAGCGACGCATTCGCGGGTAAACCCGCTCCTACAACGGTATGCGTCCCGCCCGATTGATTAGGGTCGATTCGAGAATGATTTTCGCTACCCCGATTTTAATTTGCAGGGCCTGGCAACTTGGCTATGGTCGGGGTTTGCCCCCAGGCCCTGAGCCTGACCGCGCCATCGCAAGGACCCCGTATGAGCCTGTCACTTCTCAGCCGCTACGCCTTCTTCGCCGCTTGTGTACTGTTCACGTTGGCGAGCCTGCCCTTCATCCACCACGAATGGTTGTGGCCGTTCACCCTGACCACCGGCATCCTCAGCCTGATCGGCCTGTTCGACCTGTTGCAGCAGCGCCATGCGGTGCGCCGCAACTACCCGATCCTGGGCAACATCCGCTACCTGGTCGAAGCCATTCGCCCGGAAATCCGCCAGTACCTGCTGGAGTCCGACAGCGACGCCCTGCCATTTTCCCGCGCGCAGCGCTCGCTGGTGTATGCCCGGGCCAAGAATGAAGCCTCGGACAAACCGTTCGGCACCCTGATCGATGTGTACGAATCCGGCTTCGAGTTCATCGGCCATTCCATGCGCCCGGCGCCACTGACCGACCCGGCCAGCTTCCGTGTCATTGTGGGTGGGCCACAGTGCAGCCAGCCGTACTCGGCGTCGGTGTTCAATATCTCGGCGATGAGCTTCGGCTCGCTCAGCGCCAACGCCATCCGCGCCCTCAACCAGGGTGCCAAACTGGGCAACTTCCACCACGACACCGGCGAAGGCAGCATCAGCCCTTACCACCGAGAACACGGTGGTGACCTGGTCTGGGAGCTGGGCAGTGGCTACTTTGGTTGCCGCACGCCGGACGGGCGCTTCGACCCCGAGCGCTTCGCCGCCCGGGCGCGTGCCCCGCAGGTGCGCATGATCGAGATCAAGATGAGCCAGGGCGCCAAGCCCGGCCATGGCGGCATCCTGCCCAAACACAAGGTCACCCGGGAAATTGCCGAAACCCGCGGCGTGCTGATGGGCGAGGACTGCATCTCGCCGTCGCGCCACAGCGCCTTCTCTACCCCCATCGAAATGATGCAGTTCATCGCGCAACTGCGTGAGCTGTCGGGCGGCAAGCCGGTGGGCTTCAAGTTCTGCCTGGGCCACCCGTGGGAGTTCATGGGCATCGCCAAGGCCATGCTGGAAACCGGCATTCTGCCGGACTTCATCGTCGTCGATGGCAAGGAAGGCGGCACCGGTGCCGCGCCCGTGGAGTTCACCGACCATATCGGCGTGCCGCTGCGTGAAGGCCTGCTGTTCGTACACAACACCCTGGTCGGCCTGAACCTGCGCGACAAGATCAAGCTGGGCGCCAGCGGCAAGATCGTCAGCGCCTTCGACATCGCCAGCGTGCTGGCCATTGGCGCCGACTGGGCCAACTCGGCACGCGGCTTCATGTTTGCCATCGGTTGTATCCAGTCGCAGAGCTGCCACACTAACAAATGCCCGACCGGCGTGGCCACGCAAGACCCGCTACGCCAGCGCGCGCTGGTGGTACCGGACAAGGCCCAGCGGGTATTGAACTTCCACCACAACACCTTGCGTGCCTTGGCAGAGATGCTGGCTGCGGCAGGGTTGAACCATCCCGAGCAGCTGGAAGCCAAGCACCTGGTACGGCGCATATCGGCCACCGAGATCAAGCTGTTCTCGCAGATGCATGTGTTCTTGAAGCCGGGGGAATTGCTGACTGGCGAGGTGAATGGCCAGTTCTATTCGCGCATGTGGCAACTGGCGCGGGCGGACAGCTTTGAGCCGCACAGTGAGGTGGCCGCCTGACAGGCCCCTGGGGCTGCTTTGCAGCCCGATCGCGACACAAGGCCGCTCCTACAAGAGAACGCGTACTCCTTGTAGGAGCGGCCTTGTGTCGCGATGGGCCGCAAAGCGGCCCCGGCTATATCAAATCAGGACGCGGTACTGGCCACACCCTGCACTTCTTTCGGGGCCAACCGGAACGCGTAATACAGCACCGTCAACAGCACCAGGAACGCCGGGCCGATATACAGCGCCACACGCGTATCCTCGAAGTACGCCATCAGGCCGACTACCAGCACCAGGAACGCCAGCGCCAGGTACGAGCTCAGCGGCCACAGCCACATGCGGTACTTCAGCCCCTTGCGCTCGGCAGTGGTAAGCCCGGCGCGGAACTTCAGCTGCGCCAGCAGGATCATCACCCAGGTCCAGATCGCGCCAAATGTGGCGATCGAGGTCACCCAGACAAATACCTTCTCAGGCACCAGGTAGTTGGCCAGCACGCCCAGCAGCAGCGCGCCGATCGACAGCAGCAGCGCGTTGCGCGGCACGCCATTCTTCGAAGTGCGGGCGAAAGGCGCCGGCGCCTGGCCGTTCTGCGCCAGGCTGTAGAGCATGCGCCCGGTGCTGAAGATGCCGCCGTTGCACGACGACAATGCGGCGGTGATGACCACGAAGTTGATGATGCCGGCGGCGGTCTTGATGCCGAGGCGCTCAAAGGTCATGACGAACGGGCTGCCCTGGCTGCCGATTTCGTTCCACGGGTAGATCGACAGGATCACGAACAGCGCACCCACGTAGAACAACAGGATGCGCCAGAACACCGAGCCGATGGCTTGCGGAATGGTCTTTTGCGGGTTGCGTGCTTCGCCGGCGGTGAGGCCGATCATTTCCACGCCCAGGTAGGCGAACATCACCATCTGCAGCGACATCAGCACGCCGGTCACGCCGTTGGGCATGAAGCCGCCATTGCTCCACAGGTTGGAGATACCCACTGCCACACCGTCATTGCCAAAGCCGAAGGCAATGACACCGATGCCGCCGAGGACCATGGCGATGATGGTGACGATCTTGATCAGGGCGAACCAGAACTCGAATTCACCGAAGGCCTTTACCGCCACCAGGTTGACCGCGCCCATGCTGCCCAGCGCCGCCAGGGCCCAGATCCAGCGCGGCACGTCTGGGAACCAGATGCCCATGTAGATGGCCACTGCAGTGATTTCGGCCACACAGGTCACCAGCCACAGGAACCAGTAGTTCCAGCCGGTCAGGAAGCCCGCCAACGGGCCGAGGTAGTCTTGGGCATAGCGGCTGAACGAACCGGCGACGGGGTTGTGCACGGCCATTTCGCCAAGGGCGCGCATGATCACCAGGATGGCCAGGCCGCCGATGATGTAGGACAGCATGATGGCCGGGCCGGCCATTTCGATAGCCTTGGCCGAGCCAAGGAAAAGACCGACACCGATACAGGCGCCCAGCGCCATCAGACGGATGTGCCGTTCGCCCAGTTCACGCTTGAGCGGGCCGCCTTCAGTGGCTTGGCCATGGGCAGGGTGGTTGCCGACTGGCATAGCAATACAACCTCATTTTGTTATTGGATTTGACCTTCGTGCAGCACCGGCCATGCCGATAGGCGTGACGTTGGCTTGCCAGGCTGGCCTCGTGGGCCGGCCCGTATGCCGGAACAGAGCACCCGGCAGGGCGAAGGGGCCGAGCAGTATAGGAAGACCGTTGTAGGGATTTTCGCTGTATATACAGGAATAATCAGCAAGTTCTCTGGGGCCGCTGTCTCTTGTAGGAGCGGCCTGGCGTCGCGATGGGCCGCGCGGCGGCCCCAAAATCGCCCCGGCACCATAACAACATCGCCGTACCAAGAAACCCACACCAAAGCCGCATAGCCCTACGCCACCTTTCGCCACTTCCTACAAATTTTTCACCCTACCCGCTCAACGTCTAAGCTTCAGGCAAGCAAGACGAAAACACCTGGCCGGATAGAAGACTATGGGCGCACTGTGGCAATCGGAACCAAGCAGAACGGAAGCACCCGAGATACCTCCGGCCGAGACGCCACAACCCAAGTCCCCCCGTCAGCGTCGGCTATGGTGGCGGCTTATCATTCTCATCCTGCTGGTGGCACTGATTGCCATCGGCGTTGGCGCGTATGACGAATTCCGCACCTCGGAGCTGCAATCGCGCGAATTCAGCAAACTGGCCGGCACGCTGACCTATTCGCTGCAGCCCGGGCCCAGCGATGCCATCATCTACCCCGGTGACGGGCCATTCGACAAACGCCTGGGCTACAGCGCCCTGGGCGAGTTTCTGCCGCGCCTGCTCAAGCGCGACTACCTGATCAGCGAGCAGGTGAGGTTCTCGCCGGCGTTGATGAACTACGTCGATCATGGGCTGTTCGCCCCCTATATCGAGAAGATCCAGGCCGGCCTGTCGATCACCGACTGCCGCGGCGACATGCTGTACCAGTACAACTACCCGCAGCACCTTTACCCGGACTTTGCGGCGATCCCGCCGGTGATGGTCAACAGCCTGTTGTTCATTGAGAACCGCGACCTGCTCGATACCCAGGACCCGCGCAACAACCCGGCCGTGGACTGGCCGCGCTTCGCCAAGGCTGCCTACAGCCAGGTGGCCAAGTACCTGGCCCTGCCTGGCCAGTCAGCCGGTGGCAGCACGCTGGCCACGCAGCTGGAAAAATACCGTCACTCACCGGATGGCCTGACCGTGTCGGGTGCCGAAAAGATCCGCCAGATGGTCTCAGCCAGCGTGCGCGCTTACCAGGGCGGCCCCGACACCACCGAGGCGCGCAAGCGCATCGTGCGTGACTACCTCAACAGCGTACCGTTGTCGGCCGTGCCCGGGCACGGCGAAGTGCATGGCATGGCCGAGGGCCTGCGGGTGTGGTACGGCGCCGACTTCGACCAGGTCAACCAGGCGCTGAACGCCACCGCCACTGACCCGCAAAGCATGGCCGCCCGAGGCCTGGCCCTGCGCCAGGTGCTGTCACTGATGATTGCCCAGCGCCGGCCTTCGCATTACTTGTCCAAAGGCCGGGTCGAGCTGGCCGAGCTCACCAATTCGCACATCCGCGTACTCGCCGCCAACCAGGTCATCGAACAACCACTGGCCGATGCCGCGCTGGCCAGCAAGGCGGTGTACCGCGACTGGGTAGCACAGCCGACCATCGTGCCGATCGTTACCAACAAGGGCATCAGCCTGGCGCGCAACCGCTTGGCGGCCATGCTCAACCGCCCGCTGTACGACCTCGACCGCCTCGACGTTTCGGCCACCAGTACGCTGCAGGCCGATTTGCAATTGCAGGTCAGCCAGTACCTGAAAAACCTGGCCGACCCCGCCTTTGCGGCGCAGATCGGCCTGATTGGCGAACGCCTGCTCACCAGCAAGACCACCGACCAGGTGAGTTACAGCTTTACGTTGTTCGAGCGCACCGCTGACGGCTCGCGGGTACGGGTACAGACCGACAGCACCAACCAGCCCTTCGACATCAACGAAGGCAGCAAGCTGGAGCTGGGCTCCACGGCCAAGCTGCGGGTGCTGACCACCTACCTGGAAATCATCGCCGAGCTGCACGACAAATACGCAGGCAAGCCGCCCGCAGAGCTGAAGAAGGTGGAAGTCGCCGAACTCGACCGCATCACCCAGTGGTCGCTGGAATGGCTGGCGCAGAACAGCAAGAACCAGAGCCTGGACGCCATGCTCGACGCCGCGCTGGAGCGCAAGTACTCGGCCAACACCGGCGAGGCGTTCTTCACCGGCGGCGGCATGCACGTGTTCAACAACTTCCGCAAGGAAGACAACAACCGCAACCCCACCCTCAAGGACGCGCTGCGCGAATCGATCAACCTGCCGTTCATCCGCCTGATGCGCGACCTGGTGCGCTATGTGACCTACCAGCAGCCGTACAACCGCGTGCCGTTGCTCAAGGATGACGCCGACCCGCGCCGCCAGGAATACCTGGCACGCTTTGCCGACAAGGAAGGCACCAACTACCTGATGCGCTTCTGGAAGAAGTACCAGCGCAAGACCTCGCAGCAGCGCCTGGATACCTTCCTCGACAGCATGCGCGTGACCCCGCAGCGGCTGGCGGCGGTGCACCGCTACCTGTTCCCTGAGGCCGGGCAGGAAACCTTCAACGCCTTCGTCCGTGCCCACCTCAAGGGTGACAAGATCGCCTTGGGCAAGCTGACCGACGGTCGCCTGTCGGAAATGTACGAAGCCTATGGCCCGGGCAAGTACGACCTGCCCGACCAGGGCTACATCGCCAAGGTTCACCCGCTGGACCTGTGGTTGCTCGGCTACCTGTTGAAGAACCCGGGTACGACCCTGACCGAAATGGTCAACGCCAGCCGCTTCGAGCGCCAGGAGGTATACGGCTGGCTGTTCAAGAGCCGCCATCAGGGCGCCCGTGACAGCCGCATCCGCACCATGGTCGAGATCGAAGCCTTCCTCGACATCCACCAGCGCTGGAAGCGCGTGGGCTATCCGTTCGACCACCTGGTGCCGTCGCTGGCTACCGCCATCGGCAGCTCGGGTGACCGCCCTGCGGCCCTCTCCGAACTGGTCGGCATCATCCAGAACGACGGCGTCCGCCTGCCCACACTGCGCATCGATACCCTGCACTTTGCTGCCAATACACCCTACGAGACCAAGCTGCTCACCGACCCGGACCGCGGTGTGCGGATTCTGCCGGTCGAAGTGGCGCGCGCACTCAAAGGCGCCATGTCGCAGGTGGTGGATGCAGGCACTGCGCGGCGCATTTCCGGTAGTTTCAAGCTGCAGGACGGCACACCACTGGTGATGGGCGGCAAGACCGGTACCGGTGACAACCGCATCGAAAGCTTTGGTGCCGGGGGTCGGCTGATCGGCTCGCGTTCGTTGAACAGGACGGCCACCTTCGTGTTCTTCCTCGGCGAAAACCACTTCGGCACCCTGACCGCCTTCGTCCCAGGCCGCTCGGCGGAAGCGTTCAAATTTACCTCGGCGCTGCCGGTGCAGGTGCTCAAGGGCATGGCGCCGATCCTGATGCCGTACCTGCAGCCGGGCAATCCGAATGAGTGCAAACCGCCGCAGGTGGCACTCAACACTGCCGCGCAGACCATGTAGAACCAACCCTTTCACGGCACAGGGGACTGAAGGACCTCCGCTATTTCTAGACAGCGCCGCACGCTTGGGAGCGGGTACACAACTAAAGCGTTCAGAAGCCTTGCGCAGTGTAAACCTGTTGCGGCGCAGGTCTGGTGAACTCGCCAGGTCTTCCTTTAACGAGCCAAGCCGCTTGCCCTTTCCTACCTAGTACTGGATGACCCGAAATACATAAGCCAACACCCGCGCCCTTCCCTATCGTAAGCAATCCATCACCAAGCAGCGCCCCAAAAAATTACGTGCACCACATACAATCAGTTGGACGTTCACGATCACATAGTCAAGAACGGAGACCAGTAGATTTCCACACCACAGTGTCCCAATCGTGTTGCACCTCCCACCTTCCATTATTCTCGAAGAGCTTAACTCTAGATTCTGGCGGCCTAAAAGACTCTGTGATACCTTCGCCACCGCCATGAAGCTTGCTAGACTCGGAGATATGTATGCCTAACGCACTGGACAATTTTCACGTTCCCGAAAAGCATCGCCATAAGACTGCTATGGGATTTGTCGTGGAGTCGCTGCGCGAAGCTATATTGTCAGGAGCGATAGCTGAAGGTACGCAGCTGCGTCAAGAAGAGCTAGCATTAAAATTTGGTTTAAGCCGCATGCCTATCAGGGATGCCATCAGACAACTTGAAGCCGAAGGGCTGGTTACGTATGAGGCACATAAGGGTGCTTCTGTTGCAGTCATGACCATTGCGGATATTACCGAAATCTATGACATGCGAATCATGGCAGAGTGTACAGCACTCGATTTCGGTTTTGACAAGATTGTTGAAAACGATTTGACCTCGCTACATGAAATTGTCAGTGAAATGGAGAATATTACTGAACCACACCGACTCAGCGAGCTGAATGAGAAATTCCATCATTTATTGTACTCGAAAGCCGAGCGTCCTCGATTGCTGGCTCTGATCAAATCTTTACACGACTCAGTCGATCGTCATCTGCGTTTCTTATTGACGAATCTCGACTACCACAGGCAATCGCAGTTAGATCACATAGATATCTTGAACGCGTGCGTGCAGGGTGACCGGGTGTCGGCCCGACAGTACCTAGTTAGGCACCTGTCAGAGGGCCGTGATTCGATCGTTTCATTTCTTGAAGCCCGACGCAATCGCGGCCTTCTATAGCTGATCAGACGCGCTCCATAAAAGCGCACGATCAACTAATTCGCCTACCAGCCTAGGCAAGGAAAAACCAGAACATTCAAGCATTTTAGGATACATGCTGGTTTTCGTAAAACCTGGCAGCGTGTTGACCTCATTCAGCAAAATCGTTCCGTCACTTTTGAGAAAAAAATCGATCCTGGCATAACCTGAAAGTTCAAGGATTCTAAAAACTTTCTTTGACGACTTTTGTATGGAGTTGGCGATCGCTGGCGGCAACTGACAGGGTACGCAGATGTCCACCGTTCCAGTTAAACCATATTTTGCTTGATAGTCATAAAACCTCTGCCCCGTTTTGGGCACAATCTCCCCCAATGCAGAGGCAAGCAAACCACTTCTTGACTCCAATACACCACACTCTACCTCCCTTGCGGAAATTTCAGCCTCTATCAATACTTTGCTATCTATCCTCGCCGCGTCGGTATAGGCCTGTACATATTCGGACTCATTTGTAACCCTAGATACCCCTATTGATGATCCTGAAGTCGCAGGTTTTACAAAAAGGGTTGTGCTACCCAGGCACTCGACAACCTCATCCCATGAACGCATGGTTCTCATCGCTATCCATGGCGACACAGCAATTCCCGAGTAACTGAGCAACCGTTTGGTTATGTCTTTGTCCATCGATACCGCAGAGCCGAGCACTCCAGTCCCGACACATGGAATGCCGCACATCGCTGCCAGGCCTTGCAGGGTCCCGTCCTCTCCCCAACGTCCGTGCAGCGCAGGGAAAAGCAGGTCGATTTCAACTTCACCTGATCGTTGTCCGTTCAACGCATATGTCAGCGAGCATCCGCCTGGGCGCAGTGAAACTATGGGTGCAGCGCAGTTCACCTCCCCAGGAAAGGCGCCCGGCTGCCCCTGATACCTCCAAGTTCCATTCCGCTCAATCCCAATGCAATGCACACGATGGCCTAACGCCATGAGCGCAGCGTGTATCGCTGCGGCTGAGCGCAAGGATACGAAATGCTCAGTGCTTCTCCCTCCGAAAATCAGTGCAATCACAATTTGTTTCATTTTAGCTGCCTCGCTGGATCGGATTTTGGCTACTGTATCCAATATCCAACAAGAATAACAACGGCCAATCGCCGAAAGCGAGGTAACGAACACCATGCTCAATCCCACCAACCGGAATTGCTCAAGTACGTGCTCCCATGACGTGCACACCTGCTGCTCCAGACAAGCAATCCGAGCCATCGCAGTGTCTGCGCCTGACTGCATAAAGGGCACCAAATCGCGTAAGGCCCTGAACAGTCCGGATCCCGTTAGCCTTTTCAATGCCTGTCGCTGTGCTGCGAATGCGGCGCTACGAGCAGATGGTGCTTGGGGTAAAAGTAACTGGGCACAAACTGGTAAAGAGCTCAGGAACAGTTTTCTACTAATGTATTCACTGGATGACATGCATCAATTCAGAGATCTCCTGCAGGCTGAACGTCCAAACATAGTGTTCATCGGCGCAATGACTTTGTGCATGCCCGGCGCTATTGAATGCGCAAAGTTAGCTAGAGAAGTATTGAAAAATAACGCTTTGATAGTACTCGGTGGCCGACACGCAAACGAAACCATCTTCTTGACGGAGGAGAGTCAGCGGCTTCAATCAGCAGTTATACATCACACCGCGTCGCCAGGACGACTTATCAGAGAAGGGAAAATTCCACCTCTTTTTGATGTCATCATTTCCGGTGAAGCCGAATTATTGATCAAGCAGATCGGAGAGTTGGTCACACAGTCCCCGCACCACCCCACCCGCTATATTGCTAACCACCTTGATCGGCGAGTCGCCGGGCGCTGGATTATTGACTTTCCGCACCTTGGCAAGACACTGGTAAGCGCTGGCATTCCTTTAAAACACGATGAACTGCCGTCCGTTGTTGAGACATTTGGAATTACAGCCTCCTTTGAAGTCTTTCGTGAACGAATGACCTCACATGTCTTCAGTGATACCGGGCCAGGATGTGTTTATGACTGCGCTTTTTGTAGCGAGCGTAGAAGCGTGACCGGAAATATTCAAGAAATCAAGAGCGCCGCCTCGCGTCTCTACAAACAGTTCAAAGTAACCGTCGATACGGTAAAACAAGACCATCCATACAAAAAAGCGAGTGCATTCGTTGAAGACTCTATATTTCTCAGCGGTAGCCCTCGGGCCATAAATCAACTGTGCCACCTACTAGAGCAAAACCCGCTAGATATTGTTTTCGGAGGCCAATTCACCATAGATCAAATCATCAACAAGATGGATATAATTGAACGTCTTGCGCAAAATGGCCTCACATATGTATTCATCGGCTTAGAGACGCTGGAGCCCGATGAGATTGGCGGCTTGAGCAAAGATCTTGGAGGCAAAAAAGATACTTGGGAAAACCGTTTTATCAAAGTCCTAAACATTCTTAAAAACAATGGAATTTCCTGCGGATGTGCCCTGTTGTTCGGTCTAGGGGAGAAACGTACAAGCCGCAAGAAACTAATACAGAGGCTAGCACTTTTCAAAAAAGATATAGGACAGCCGATTCTCATTAGCGCAAATTGGGCTGTTAGACACCCATTAAGGAGTGACGACGAAACTGATAGTGAAGATTTTCTACGCTGGGGAACGCCTGAGGGCGAACTCCTAGAGTACTTTCACAGTTTTGGCGAAGCTTCCTTAGAATATCCTTTACCCAATGTTGCGCCACCTACAGTCAACGAGGTTAAGGAAGTTCATCATCTATTAAAAGATTTCGAGGCAATCCGTGTCTGACCTAAAATTTAGCAAATTAGCCCAAATAGGAATTTTCCCAGTAGGTAACACCTCCCTTACTCATACACCAAGTATTGAATGTACTACCTTCCTAGCCGATACGGTTCAGCAACTCCCTAAAATAAATCAACGCAATCTTACAAGCATTAACGACCAACCTCTTAACGACCTCTATTATGGAGGGGTGGATACTCCAACTACTCGACAATTGGCATCAAAAATAGCAAGCATTGAAAAAGGTCAATTTTCAACACTCACACCATCTGGACAGTCGGCAATCAGTTTGTTGCTTTTAAGTTTTCTCAAGCCTGGCGACCATATACTTGCCATTGATACAGTCATCTATTCAACAAAATGGTTACTTGACAACTGTCATAACATGGGCGTTACAGTCGAATATTTTACACCTGCCGACGCCTGCACATTGAATTCCAAACTGAGGAAGGAAACCAAACTGATTTTCATCGAAAACCCCGGCTCCATCACGTATGAACTCATTGATATCTGCACAATTGTCAATTCATGTAGTGCCCATCCAGCGCTCATTGTTATCGACAACACGTGGGCAGCATCGATTTTTCAATATCCGTTAGAAATGGGTGCTGATATCAGCCTGATCTCAATGAGTAAAACACACGCCGCGATCGAAGGTGTCTCATTGGGCGCACTGATCACACGACGCAAGGATCTTTATGTAAAGATTAAGACAACCTCTGCTTTAATTGGAAATCATGTTAGCTCGCACACCTGCGCCGCCGCTATACGAGCACTCAGCACACTGGGTGCCCGGTTATCGTTTCAGATGAATACAACTCGCGCAGCCATCAAATATCTCGAAAGCACTCAACTATGCAGTAAAATCTTGCACCCTACAACTCAATACACAGATGACACTCTGCGCCAACTCAAGATAAATGGATTTAACAGTTTACTGACTCTTGAACTCTCATGTTCCAGTGATGATTTAACAAGAAGAATGAACCGACTGAGGCTTATCAAAATCGGGTATGGATGGGGAGGATCGATAAGCCTTATAAATATTGCCGAGACTAGTAACCTGCCATCGGCAAAACGCCTCAACCTTAGCACTTCATGTGTAAGACTGTATTTAGGACTGGAGGGTCCAAATGATCTACTGACAGACCTGGGCAACATGCTTAATAACTGAATTCAACCATCCCATCATGAGACTTGATAATATGCGGAAAATAGCCACAACAGAATCATATTCGTTTAGTGAAAAAACACTTCTCGGAAAAATTCACGACTTCATTAGTCGCCATAACTTCGACACTCTCCACGTCATGGCTGGCCACTTCATGTTATTTTATGATCCTCAAGGCAAACACCTAGTACCGGGCATATTCGAAGACATCCAAAATCCCGTTCTGCAGGAACAAGTAAAATCTCGTGTTGGCATATTTCCTACATACACGTGGAAACTTGCAATAAAACTTGCCGAGCTCCAGTTAACTACCAACAACATATCGGCGAAATTCATACTTCTAATAAACGACTGGCAGTACATACCGGGCGAGCCAAACGACACAGACTACAGGGCCGAGTTCTACAAGCGCTTTACAAAACTGCCAGACTCTTACCTTTCATTACTGGAAGCGTCGAACATCATTTCAACCAACAATCTTTGCCAAAAGTCGGAAACACTCAATATGTTTCCCTGAGACTTGGCTTAAAAATCGTTTTCGAAATGAGGCTGCGCGCTTAGTTAAACAGAGAAAACTCGAAAAACGGTATCTACCGGATAGACCAGAAATGTCAGAAATTTCATTCACTGACTCTTCAGGTATAACTTTACCACTAATCAGTTGCGGCATGACTGGTTGTGCGGGCGAAATAACGGAACTGATTTCTGAGGCCTATAAATCAGGCGCTCGTCTCTTAGTAATTTTTGCACCAAGCGAATGTCATGCGCCGATTCGAAAAGGCATTGAAATCGCACTATCACTCTATGACTTCGAATCCGTCAGCATATTGGTAGCAGATTTGGGAGGCTCTGGAGAGTTCACACCGGAGGAGATCTTCACCAAAGGTGCTCAAGTCATCACTTATGAAACCTGAGAAATACACCATGCCTCAGACACCTATTATTTACTTAGACGCCGCATCAACTACTCCGTGCTCAGATGAAGTTATCCAGGAGATGCTCGAATTTAGCAAATCAACCTTTGGAAATCCATCCTCCTCCCACCTTATGGGCCGGCTTGCAAGATGTGCTATATGCGAAAGCACTTCAACCATTGCAAAGCTGCTCGGTTGCCGAACAAGCGAGCTTATATTTACCTCCGGAGCAACCGAGAGCAATAACATTGTGATTCTTGGGTCTACGAAACCACACCAAGGCAGTAATATTATAGTATGCCCCATAGATCATAAATCCACCCTTGCCGCGGCAGAAGAATTAGAGCGAAGAAATATCGAAGTCCGTAAAATGCGTGTAACTTCGAACGGACGGGTAGATATCGATCATCTCAGCAGCTTGCTCGACGAACGCTCAACCTTACTTTCAATTTCCTACGTCAACTCTGAAATAGGAACATTTCAAAACTTGAAAGAAATAAGATTAGCGCTCAATAAAAACCCGCATACATTATTCCATGTCGATGCTGCCCAAGCATTAGGAAAAATCCCAATAAACCTTAAAAAGCTTGGAGTTGATTGCGCCTCGTTTTCTGCGCACAAGATAGGCGGTCCAAAAGGGATCGGCATTCTCTATGCTTCTCAATCTGCAATCTCACGCTTGCAACCTCTTACATTTGGCGGTGGACAGTCACCACTTCGAAGTGGAACCCTACCTACACAACTTATAGTCGGCTTCGGTGCGGCTGCGCGCCGTATACAACTACAAAACAATCGTGACTCTTGGAATGCTGCTTCTCAACGTAGAACAGCGATCCTCGAGATTTTTAAAGCTTATAAAATACCGTACTTGACCAACTCCCCTAGATTTAAATCTACCCCCCACATCCTTAATATCACCATCACCGGAATTCAAGCTGAAACATTGATTAGCCACCTTGGACACGTATGCATCTCATCCGGGTCAGCTTGCAACGCTCATGACTTAAGGCCTTCACATGTTATCACGGGCATAGGGCATGATATGAAAAGAGCCACCAGTTCAATTCGCCTTTCATTCACAAGCGACACGGATATTGACCTAATCCGTAACGGAGCTGAAGTCATTTGCAAAACCATATCAGCATTGAGCCAGACCTCTCACAGGAGCAATTAAGATGAATAGCAATATTGCCATCATAACTGGGGGCGACTCCTCAGAACGGGATGTTTCTCTTCAGACCGCCGATGCCGTATCTAATTCCTTAAAGAAATCAAAGGTCCGCCATGAAACATTCACGATAGCTAATTTTAAAGAACTTCTCGAACTAGACCTTAGTAAGTTTACCCGCGTGTTTCTTGCCCTCCATGGCGGCTTCGGTGAAAATGGAATGGCTCAGAGTTATCTTGAGGCCCTTGGGATGCCTTACAACGGCCCCTCTCCCCAAGCCAGCGCAGTATGTATGGACAAGCTTCTTACCAAGCACATCGCACAGGGTTTAGGCATCAGTGTCGCAAACTACATATATTTCAAGTCCAAATGTAATATTGATTTTCAAGCAGCAACGGCACACCTCGGTACTACGTGCATTGTTAAGCCAAATCGCGAAGGCTGCAGTTTTGGCGTCTCCCTTGTCCGTGACAATGCTGTTGATTTTTTGACAGCAGTTAAACGAGCCGAAGCATTTAACACAGGAGTTCTCATCGAAGAATTCATTACAGGGCCAGAGCTATCAGTATGCTACTACTATGGCCACTTACTTCCCATTTACACAATTGATTTCGAAAACGACTTTTTTTCATACGATGCCAAGTTCACCTCCACGAAAACAACAGCCACACTTACCACTCTCGAGAAAAACTGCCATCAAAAGCTAAACGTTAATTGCCTAGCCATTGCACAAGCACTAGAACTCGACTATTTTCGAGCAGACTTTATTATCCAAAACTCAACACCGCATTTAATTGAACTCAACACGCTTCCTGGATTAACTAGTCACAGCCTTTTTCCAAAAGCGTGCTTGGAACATGGCATTCCTTTTGACGACTTGATTCTCCGCCTAAACAACTTACACGACAGTTTTCAAACACCCTAAACACATGATTTTCTCAAATGATAAGCCAGTCAAAAGAAATTCATGCAAAATTTAGGCGCCCACCTGCAGCCTAGACTCGACGCGACAAAATACCTTTCAGCTTTGGCAGAGAATGAATAAATTATTTGAGAAACTTATTCATACTAGGGCTGCTTTGCGGCCCTAGCCCTGTATAAAAAGTGTCGGCCGCATAGAACATGCCATCAAAACAATAGCAGCGAAGCTTTGGGAAGGTCGTCGAATCGTCGCGCTGTCAATACTTGAGGCAAACAGTCTATGTATCCGAGCTTGGGTTGTGCTTCATAGTGTGCAGTGGGATGACGGGCAGCTGCGATATCGGTCACAGTGGCGGCGCAATACCTCGGCGTAATTACCTTTGCCGGCAACCATTTACAGCGCTACATGGACGGCAACGTGCCCCCCAGATGAGTCACGACTAGACCGCGCAACTGTCGAGTCAATCATCCAAGTTTGCAAGTCGATCAAACCTTGATCATTGAGTTTGAGGTGCAATCGCCTGAGCATTTGATCGAATGTTCCTTGGTTCCGCCAGCCTCGAAACCGATGGTAGACCGTCGGCCAAGGCCCAAAACGCTCGGGCATATCGCGCCATGCAGCCCCCCGAACAAAGCACCCACAATACGCCATCAAGCATCAGTCGATCACTGGTGCGCGGCCTGCCTCTGACGTGGGTTTCGGTAAACAGGTCAGCGACCGCCTCCCACGCCTCGTCCGAGAGTTCATAACGCTTTCCCATCACAGAATTCCTTTCCGTCGATGGGCGGACACTCTACATGAACTCAGTCCTTTGAGGCGCAGCAATTGGGTTGCGCGGGATTTCACACAGGCCCTAATACGACACAAGGCTACTCCGGAAAGCTACCTATCGATCAGATAGATGATAATCATCTGCATTAAAGGGCTTGTCTTTAGATATATCTTGAGTAATATCTTACGATATATCGCAAACGACGGAGCCCTTTCCTTATGCGCGAACATGCCCCCCATGACCCCTTCGAGCGGCGCCCCGGCCGTGGCGAGCGCGGCCCCCGCGTGTTCGCCCCCGGCGACCTCAAGCTGCTGATGCTGGACCTGCTCGCCGAGCAGCCTGGCCACGGCTACGACCTGATTCGCCAGATCGAGAACCTGTTCGACGGCAGTTACAGCCCCAGCCCCGGGGTGATCTACCCCACGCTGAACTTTCTTGAAGAAGCCGAGCTGATCAGCGGCCAGGTGCAGGGCAGCAAACGCCTGTATGCCATTACCGACGCCGGTCGCAACGCCTTGGCCGAGCAGGCTGTGGCACTGGACGGCGTGCGCATGCGCATCGAAGTCAGCAAGCGCGCCCTGCGCGGTCACGACCGCCCGCCAGAAATTCATGAAGCCGTCGGCAACCTGCGCCACGCACTGCACATGCACAGCGGCCGCTGGACAGCAGAAGAAATCGAGCGGGTCCGCGACCTGCTCAACCATACCGCCAAGGCCATTGCCTCCGGGCCGGCCGAACCTGTCAGGGAGACTCCCCATGAGTGACAGCATTCACCGCGTCAACCACGAGATCCGCCAGCGCCGCCTGCAAGTGCTGCGGGTTACCGACCTGACCCCGCGCATGCGCCGCATCACCTTGGGTGGTGCCGAGCTGCAGGGCTTCACCAGCGTGGGCAGCGACGACCATATCAAGCTGCTGTTCGGCGAAACGCCAGAGCAGCAACAGGCCATCGAGGCGCGCAACCTGGGCAAGGAGGGCGGCGCACGGCCAACCATGCGCGAATACACGCCACGGCGCATTGATCTGGTGGTCAATGAGCTGGACATCGACTTCGTCTTGCACGGCGACGGCCCTGCCTCTACCTGGGCCGCGCAGGCCGCACCCGGGCAAACCCTGAACATCGCCGGGCCACGGGCTTCGCTGGTGGTGCCGGATATTTTTGACAGCTACTTGCTGATTGGTGACGAGACGGCCATCCCGGCGATTGGCCGGCGGCTGGAGGAGTTGCCCGCAGGCCGCCAGGTACTGGCGGTGATCCAGATCGAGGACGAACAGGAACGCCAGCCGCTGCCGAGCAAGGCGCAGGTGGAAGTGATCTGGGTGCGTCGACAGCAGGAAGACTTGTTGGCACTGGTGAAGAACCTGACCTTGCCGCAAGGCCGTTTGTACGGCTGGGTGGCGCTGGAAAAGGCACTCACCCGCCAGGCCAAGGCGATATTGCTGGAGAAAGGTGTGCCGGAAGATGCGCTGAAGGCTGCGGCCTACTGGCGGGCTGACGGGACTGCGGAAGACGAATAATTGTGTATTGCCTGCACGCGCCCTATCGCCGGCAAGCCAGCTCCCACACCGATCGCATTGCCGTCAGGCCCTGTGCAATCTCTGTGGGAGCTGGCTTGCCGGCGATAGGGCCGGAACAGGCTAAGCAAGCCTCTGCATGCCACGCCACCGGTCCAGTCCCAGCAACACCAGCCCGATCCCCCAGAACCCCGCCAGTACCCCCAGGGCATTGAGCATCACCCGCCCATACCCCAGGCTCGCCACATCGATGAACGGGTAGGCATACACGCCAATCTCGCTCCCCCGCCACAGGGCATAGCCAAAGTAAACCGCCGGGTACAGCGCCCACGGCGCCAGGTGCCATAACCGCAGCCGTCCCTTGGGCACTTCACACCACCAGTACAAGGCGTACAGCACCGGCATCACGTCATGCAGCAACTCGTCCGCCAGCCACTGCCAGCCCTGCGGCTGCCACAGGTGCCGCAGCAACACGCTGTACGCCAGCGCTACCAGCACGATACTGGCAGCCACTGCGGAACTCACCGACGGCGACAGGAAAAAACGCCTGGCACGGCCTTCATGACCGAACGCCGCATAACTGAGCACCGTCGCCACCAGGGTATTGGTCAGCACAGTGAAATAGCCGAACACATTGATCAGGCCGCCAATCAGGCTGGCCTGCTCCTGCCAACGCGCCAGCAGCACCAGGTACACCTGCACGGCCAGGCCGAACCAGCCCAGCACTGCCATGCCGGTCAGCCAGGGGCGGCGCGGCATGTCAGGCCTGACGCTGCAGCTTCACGTACAACTGCTCGACCTTTTCCCGCGCCCAGGGTGTTTTACGCAGGAAGGTCAGGCTCGACTTGATGGTCGGGTTGCTCTTGAAGCAGCGCACGTCGATGCGCTCGGCCAGGCCCTGCCATTGGTAGTGCGCCACCAGCTCGGTGAGGATCTGTTCGAGGGTCTTGCCGTGCAGCGCGTTGTGTTGGGCCGTGCTCATGCTGTGCTCCGTAGGAAAGATGCGCACCTTACACGAGTGTAGTGGCGGGTGGGATCAGGCAAGTAGACAGAAAAACTGCTGGCCACGGGCAAAACCTCTGTGCTGAAATAGTTATGTTATGTTGTAACACTATAAAAGCATCTGCCAAGGAGCGCCCCACTCCCATGCTGTACACACCGCTTCGCCTCTCCCCCGTTGCCGTCGCGCTCTGGCTGGCCGCATCACCCAGCCAGGCCGTGGAACTCGAACCCCAGGTCATCACCGCCAACCCATTGGGCAACCGCCAACTGGCCGCGCCCAGCACCGTGCTCGAAGGTGACAACCTGCTGCAACAGCAGCACGGCAGCCTGGGCGAAACCCTGAACAAACAACCCGGTGTCGCCTCGACCTGGTTCGGCCCTGGCGCCAGCCGCCCGGTTATTCGTGGCCTGGACGGCGACCGCATCCGCATCCTGCGCAACGGCGTAGGCGCACTGGATGCCTCGTCGCTGTCCTATGACCACGCCGTACCGCTGGACCCGGTGACCGTCCACCGCGTCGAAATCGTCCGGGGCCCAGCCGCCCTGCTGTATGGCGGCAACGCCATCGGCGGCGTGGTCAATACCTTCGACAACCGCATTCCGGACTCGCCGATCGAGGGCATCCACGGTGCCGGCGAACTGCGTTACGGCGGCGCCGACACCACCCGCAGCAGCGCCGGTAAACTGGAGGCCGGCAACGGCGCGTTCGCCTTGCACCTGGACGCCAACAGCCGCCAGTTCAATGACCTGCGCATCCCTGGCTACGCGCGCAGCGCCAAGGTGCGCGATGCCGACGAACCCGGCAGCAAGCACCGCCTGGAAAACAGCGATGGGCGCCAGGACGGCGGCGCCATCGGTGGTGCCTACCATTGGGACCACGGTTACGCCGGCCTGTCATACAGCCGCTACGACAGCAACTATGGCTCGGTGGCCGAATCCGGCGTGCGCCTGGACATGAAACAGGACCACTACGCCTTCGCCTCCGAACTGCGCGACCTCGACGGCCCGTTCAGTTCGGTCAAGCTCGATGCCGGCTACACCGACTACGAACACAGCGAAATCGAAGAAGGCGAGGTGCACACCACCTTCAAGAACAAAGGCTACGAAGCGCGTATCGAAGCCCGCCATCAGCCGCTCGGGCCTGTGGAAGGGGTTATTGGTGCGCAGGTCAGCCGCAATGAATTCTCTGCCCTGGGCGAGGAAGCCTTCGTTCCGCACACCAATACCGACAGCCTGGCGCTGTTCATGCTTGAGCAGTGGCAAGCCACCGAGCGCCTGAACCTGAGCCTGGGCGCACGCATGGAACACACGCGTGTAGACCCGGACGCCAAGGGCAACGAGAACTTCGTCGACGCCGACAGCGCCAGCAGCTTCAACGCCTTCAGCCTGTCCTCGGGCGCGGTGTACCAGCTCGACCCGACCTGGTCGCTGGCGGCCAACCTCGGCTACACCGAGCGTGCCCCTACCTTCTACGAGCTGTACGCCAACGGCGCGCACGTGGCCACCGGCGCCTTTGAAGTGGGCGATGCCAGCCTGAACAAGGAAAAAGCCATTTCTGCCGACCTGGCCCTGCGTTTCGACAATGGCACGCACAAAGGCAGCGTCGGGGTGTTCTACAGCCACTTCCGCAACTACATCGGCCTGATCGGTACCGGCAACCTGCGCGAAGGCGGGCATGACCACGGGCATGACGAAGATGACCATGACCACGACCATGATCACGACGACGGCTTCCCGGAATACCAGTACCAGGGCGTGCGGGCGCGCTTCTACGGCATCGAGGCCCAGGACCGCTGGCAGTTGGTCGAGAACCGGTATGGCAGCTTTGCACTGGAATTGTCTGGTGACTACACCCGGGCCAAGAACCTCGACAGCGGCGAGCCACTCCCCCGCATCGCCCCACTGCGGTTGCGCAGCGGCCTGGTCTGGGAACTGGACCGCTGGCAGGCGCGAGTGGACGTACAGCACGCGGCATCGCAGCACCGCAAGCCAGCCAACGAAACCAGCACCGATGGCTACACCACGCTGGGCGCCAGCGTTGGCTACCGCTTCGAAGTTGGCCAGAGCCAGTGGCTCGCGTTTGTACGCGGGGAAAACCTGACCGACCAGACCGTGCGCTACGCCAGCTCGATCCTGCGTGATATTGCGCCGGCGCCGGGGCGTAGCGTGGAAGTGGGCCTGCGTACCACCTTCTGAAATCACGGGGGCGCTATGCGCCCCAATCGCCGGCAAGCCAGCTCCCACAGATACTGCTTCTGCCGCAAGTGCAACGCGATCATGTGGGAGCTGGCTTGCCGGCGATTGGGCTGCAAAGCAGCCCCTTGCAAGTCAATTGTTACTTAGTGAGCAACAATCAACTGCGACAATTTGTCTTTTTTTCTTACAACTTCCCCTATATCCTCCCCGCCGCAAGCTGAAACGCTTCACTCAGACCACTTAGTCGCCATATCCATCGAAGGGCCCCTGCCTTCGATGCGCTTGCCGTTTTTTCAATAATCAGAAGATAGCGCTATCTCATGCTCCAACTGCCCAAAACCTGTTACATCGGCCTTGCCCTTAGTGCCTTGACCACCCCCGTCGGCGCCAGCGAAATGTTCGCCAGCGACTCACCCTGGATGCTCGGCGACTGGGGCGGTACCCGCAGCCAGCTGCTGGAACAAGGCTACGACTTCACCCTCGGCTACACCGGCGAGATGGGCAGCAACCTGCACGGCGGCTACGACCACGACCGCACCGCGCGCTACAGCGACCAGTTCACCTTCGGCAGCCACCTGGACCTGCAGAAGATCCTCGGCTGGCAAGACACCGAATTGCAGTTGACCGTCACCGAGCGCCATGGCGACAACATCAGCAACGACCGCATCAACGACCCGCGCGTGGGCGGCTTCACCTCCGCCCAGGAAGTCTGGGGCCGCGGCGAAACCTGGCGGCTGACGCAGCTATGGATCAAGCAGAAGTACTTCGATGGCGCACTGGACGTGAAATTCGGCCGTTTCGGTGAAGGCGAGGACTTCAACAGCTTCCCTTGCGACTTCCAGAACCTGGCCTTCTGCGGCTCGCAGGTCGGTAACTGGGTGGGTGGCATCTGGTACAACTGGCCGGTCAGCCAGTGGGCCCTGCGCGTGCGCTACAACCTCAACCCCGCGCTGTACGCTCAGGTTGGCGTGTTCGAACAGAACCCCTCCAATCTCGAATCGGGTAACGGCTTCAAGCTCAGCGGCAGCGGCACCCAGGGCGCAGTAATGCCGATCGAACTGGTATGGAGCCCACGTATCCAAGGTCTGAAAGGGGAATATCGCGCCGGCTACTACTACAGTAATGCCAAGGCACAAGATGTTCTCAAGGACAGCAACGGTCAGCCCGCAGCCCTCAGCGGCGCCGCTTACCGCAGCAACTCGAGCAAGCACGGCTTGTGGATCGGCGCCCAGCAGCAAGTGACATCGCTGGCATCCGACCAGTCGCGCGGCCTGAGCCTGTTCGCCAACGCCACGGTGCACGACAAGAAGACCAATGCCATCGACAACTATGTACAGGCAGGGCTGGTATACAAAGGGCCCTTCGACGCCCGCGCCAAGGACGACATCGGTTTCGCCCTGGCCCGTGTGCACGTCAACCCTGGTTACCGCAAGAACGCCCGCCTGGCCAACCAGGCCGCCGGCCTCGACGACTACGACAACCCCGGCTTCCTGCCTGTGCAGGACACCGAGTACAGCGCCGAGCTGTACTACGGCATCCATCTGGCCGACTGGCTCACGGTACGCCCCAACCTGCAGTACATCCGCCACCCGGGCGGGGTGTCGCAAGTCGATGGCGCCCTGATCGGCGGCCTGAAGATCCAGAGCAGTTTCTAACCCCTTTTTTGACCTGACGGAGAACCTACGATGAGCACTGAAGGTGCCAACCATGGAAGCCGCTGGCTACCGCGCCTGATCGGCGTGTTGCTGTTACTGATGGGCCTGGCCCTGCTGGCCGGCGGCATCAAGCTGAGCCAGGTGGGCGGATCGCTGTACTACCTGATCGCCGGTATCGGTTTTGCCCTGTCCGGCGCACTGCTGCTGGCCCAACGCCGCATCGCCCTGGGCCTGTACGGCCTGGTGCTGCTGGGCAGTACCGTCTGGGCGCTGCTCGAAGTCGGCCTCGACTGGTGGCAACTGGTGCCGCGCCTGGCCCTGTGGTTCGCCATCGGTGTGGTACTGCTGTTGCCATGGGCACGTCGCCCGCTGACCGGCCCGGCCAGTAAGGCCAACACGGCCCTGCTCAGCGTGGCCGTGGTCGCTTCTGGCGCCTGCGCCCTGGGCAGCCAGTTCACCCACCCCGGTGAAGTGTTCGGCGAACTGGGCCGCGATAGCAGCGAAATGGCCAGCGCTGCCCCGGCCATGCCGGATGGCGAATGGCAGGCCTACGGCCGCACCGAGCATGGCGACCGCTACTCGCCACTGCGCCAGATCACCCCGCAGAACGCCTACCGCCTGGAAGAAGCCTGGCGCATCCGCACCGGTGACCTGCCGACCGAAAACGACCCGGTGGAGCTGACCAACCAGAACACCCCGCTGAAGGTCAACGGCATGCTTTACGCCTGCACCGCGCACAGCCGCCTGCTGGCCCTGGACCCGGACACCGGCGCGGAAATCTGGCGCTACGACCCGCAGGTCAAGAGCCCGACCGGTACCTTCAAAGGCTTTGCCCACATGACCTGCCGCGGCGTTTCGTACTATGACGAAAACCGCTATGTCAGCCGCGACGGCAGCCCGGCGCCGAAAATTACCGACGCAGGCCAAGCCGTAGCCCAGGCCTGCCCGCGCCGCCTCTACCTGCCTACCGCTGACGCTCGTCTGATCGCCATCAACGCCGACAACGGCAAGGTGTGCGAAGGCTTCGCCAACCAGGGCGTGATCGACCTCACCACCGGCATTGGCCCGTTCACCGCCGGTGGCTACTACTCCACTTCGCCTGCCGCGGTCACCCGTGACCTGGTGATCATCGGTGGCCACGTCACCGACAACGAGTCGACCAACGAGCCGTCCGGCGTGATCCGCGCCTACGATGTGCACGACGGCCACCTGGTGTGGAACTGGGACAGCAACAACCCGGATGACACCAAGCCGCTGGCAGCCGGCAAGATGTACAGCCGCAACTCGGCCAATATGTGGTCGATCGCCAGCGTCGACGAAGACCTTGGCATGATCTACCTGCCATTGGGCAACCAGACCCCGGACCAGTGGGGCGCCAACCGTACCCCGGGTGCCGAGAAGTACAGCGCCGGCGTGGTCGCCCTGGACCTGGCCACCGGCAAAGCCCGCTGGAACTACCAGTTCACCCACCACGACCTGTGGGACATGGACGTCGGCAGCCAGCCGACCCTGGTGCACCTGAAGACTGACGATGGCGTGAAGCCGGCGATCATCGTGCCGACCAAGCAAGGCAGCCTGTATGTGCTTGACCGCCGCGACGGCACGCCGATCGTGCCAATCCGCGAAATTCCCACCCCGCAAGGTGCGGTGAAAGGCGACCACACTTCACCGACCCAGGCTCGCTCCGACCTCAACCTGCTTGGCCCAGAGCTGACCGAACAGGCCATGTGGGGCGCCACGCCGTTCGACCAGATGCTGTGCCGCATTCAGTTCCGCGAGCTGCGCTACGAAGGCCAGTACACCCCGCCGTCCGAGCAGGGTTCGCTGGTCTACCCGGGCAACGTCGGCGTATTCAACTGGGGCAGCGTGTCGGTCGACCCGGTGCGCCAGCTGCTGTTTACCTCGCCCAACTACATGGCTTTCGTGTCGAAGATGGTCCCGCGTGAGCAGGTTGCCGAAGGCAGCAAGCGCGAAAGCGAGACCAGCGGTGTGCAGCCGAACACCGGGGCACCGTATGCAGTGACCATGCACCCCTTCATGTCGCCGCTGGGTGTACCGTGCCAGGCCCCGGCCTGGGGCTATGTCGCCGCCATCGACCTGTTCACCAACAAGGTGGTGTGGAAGCACAAGAACGGCACCACCCGCGACAGTACCCCGGTGCCGATCGGCCTGCCGGTGGGTGTGCCAAGCATGGGAGGCTCGATCGTAACCGCAGGTGGCGTCGGTTTCCTTAGCGGCACCCTCGACCAGTACCTGCGCGCCTATGACGTGAGCAATGGCAAGGAACTGTGGAAAGCCCGCCTGCCAGCGGGTGGCCAGGCCACGCCGATGAGCTACACCGGCAAGGATGGCAAGCAGTACGTGCTGGTGACAGCCGGCGGGCATGGCTCGCTGGGTACCAGAATGGGCGATTACATCATCGCTTACAAACTCGCTGAGTAAGCTGCAAGCCACAAGCTACAAGCTGCAAGTAAAAGCGGGGCCAATGCGGTCCCGCTTTTTTCTTGCAGCTTGCAGCTTGCAGCTTGAAGCTTGAAGCTTGAAGCTTGAAACCCATCCCCCTCCGCCCCATCTAAGCACCATAGTCATTCACGCAGGTGCCCCATGAGCGACCAGCAGGATTTCCCGGAACACCCCGACGAACACAGCGAAGTCGAACACACCACCACTCAGGCCGAACCCGGCCACGCCCTCGCCCTGCCCGGCCAGCAGCTGCCGGACAAGGTCTACGTGATCCCGATCCACAACCGCCCGTTCTTCCCGGCGCAGGTACTGCCGGTCCTCGTCAACGAGGAGCCTTGGGCCGAAACCCTCGACCTGGTGGCCAAGTCACCGGATCACTGCCTGGCACTGTTCTTCATGGACACCCCGGCAGAAGACCACCGCCACTTCGATACCGCAGCGCTGCCGCAGTACGGCACGCTGGTCAAGGTGCACCATGCCAGCCGTGAAAACGGCAAGCTGCAGTTCGTCGCCCAGGGCCTGACCCGGGTCCGCATCCGCACCTGGCTCAAGCACCACCGCCCGCCTTATCTGGTCGAAGTCGAGTACCCGCGCCAGCCCGCGGAGCCGACTGACGAGGTCAAGGCCTACGGCATGGCCCTGATCAACGCGATCAAGGAACTGCTGCCGCTCAACCCGCTGTACAGCGAAGAACTGAAGAATTACCTCAACCGCTTCAGCCCCAACGACCCGTCACCGCTCACTGACTTCGCCGCCGCACTGACCTCGGCCACTGGCAACCAGTTGCAGGAAGTGCTGGACTGCGTGCCCATGCTCAAGCGCATGGAAAAGGTCCTGCCGATGCTGCGCAAAGAGGTAGAAGTCGCGCGCCTGCAGAACGAGATCTCGGCCGAGGTCAACCGGCAGATCGGCGAACACCAGCGCGAGTTTTTCCTCAAGGAGCAGCTCAAGGTCATCCAGCAGGAGCTGGGCCTGACCAAGGACGACCGCAGTGCCGACCTTGAACAGTTCGAACAGCGCCTCGAAGGCAAGACCCTGCCGCCCCAGGCGCAAAAGCGCATCGATGAAGAGATGGGCAAGCTGGCCATCCTTGAAACCGGCTCGCCGGAATATGCCGTCACCCGCAACTATCTGGACTGGGCCACCGCCCTGCCTTGGGGCATCTACGGCAAGGACAAGCTCGACCTCAAGCATGCGCGCAAAGTGCTTGACCAGCACCACGCGGGCCTCGACGACATCAAGGAACGCATCCTCGAATTCCTCGCCGTAGGCGCCTGGAAGGGCGAAATCAGCGGCTCGATCGTGCTGCTGGTAGGCCCGCCCGGGGTTGGCAAGACCAGCATCGGCAAGTCGATCGCCGAGTCGCTCGGCCGTCCGTTCTACCGTTTCAGTGTCGGCGGCATGCGCGACGAAGCCGAAATCAAGGGCCACCGCCGCACCTACATCGGCGCCCAGCCCGGCAAGCTGGTGCAGGCCCTGAAAGACGTCGAAGTGATGAACCCGGTGATCATGCTCGACGAAATTGACAAAATGGGCCAGAGCTACCAGGGCGACCCGGCCTCGGCGCTGCTGGAAACCCTCGACCCGGAACAGAACGTCGACTTCCTCGACCACTACCTCGACTTGCGCCTGGACCTGTCCAAGGTGCTATTCGTATGTACCGCCAACACCCTGGACTCGATCCCCGGGCCGTTGCTTGACCGCATGGAAGTGATTCGCCTGTCTGGCTACATCACCGAAGAAAAACTGGCCATCGCCAAGCGCCACCTGTGGCCCAAGCAGCTGGAAAAAGCCGGCGTGGCCAAAACCAGCCTCAGCATCAGTGACAGCGCCCTGCGCCTGGTCATCGAGGGCTATGCCCGCGAGGCCGGTGTGCGCCAACTGGAAAAGCAACTGGGCAAACTGGTGCGCAAGGCGGTGGTCAAGCTGCTGGACAACCCCGATGCCAAGCTGAAGATCGGCCCGAAGGACCTGGAAGCCGCGCTCGGCATGCCAGTGTTCCGCAGCGAGCAGGTACTGGCCGGCAAAGGTGTGATCACCGGCCTGGCCTGGACCAGCATGGGCGGCGCCACGCTGCCGATCGAGGCGACTCGCATTCACACCCTCAACCGCGGCTTCAAGCTGACCGGCAAGCTGGGGGACGTGATGAAAGAGTCGGCGGAAATTGCCTACAGCTACGTCAGCTCCAACCTCAAGCAGTTTGGCGGTGACCCGGGCTTCTTCAACGAGGCTTTCATCCACCTGCACGTCCCTGAAGGCGCTACGCCCAAGGACGGCCCGAGTGCCGGTATCACCATGGCCAGCGCCCTGCTGTCACTGGCCCGCGACCAGGCACCGAAAAAAGGCGTGGCCATGACCGGCGAGCTGACCCTCACCGGCCAGGTGCTGCCGATTGGCGGCGTGCGCGAGAAGGTGATTGCGGCGCGGCGGCAGAAGATCTTCGAACTGATCCTGCCGGAGCCTAACCGGGGTGACTTCGAAGAGCTGCCGGATTACCTGCGCGAAGGCTTGACGGTGCATTTCGCCAAGCGCTTTGCCGACGTGGCAAAAGTGCTCTTCTAACCTGCACCGGCCCTTTCGCGGGTGAACCCGCTCCCCCAGGTACCCCATTGGATTTGAAACTAGTGGGTTACCTGTGGGAGCGGGTTTACCCGCGAAAGGGCCGGCACAAGCAACCAAATCTGCGTGATCATCGGTTATCCTCAGGCAATCGCCAGCCTCCGGAGCCAACATGACCACCCCTCGTCTGCTCGTTCCCCTGAGCTTCGCCCTGCTTTCTGCCTGCGCCCAACAACCCACGCAGCCCGTTGAACTGGACGCCGAAAGCGAATGCCCGACGCGCCTGCAGGTGGGCCAGGGCCTGACACTGAGCTTGCCTGGCAACCCGTCCACCGGCTATCGCTGGCGGGTACAGAACCCAGCATCCAATGTGCTGCAAAGCCTCGGCCCCGAGGTTTACAGCGCTCCCGAAGACAGCGATGTGGTCGGCAGCTCGGGCCTCTCGACCTGGCGCTACCAGGCCCGCGCCACTGGCGAAGGCAACCTGGTACTGGTCTACCAACAGCCATGGGCCCTGGAAGTGCCGCCAGTGCAGACCTTCGATTGCGCCATCCGGGTCAACTGAACGTACAGCGCTGGTCAGCCGACCATGCATCCAGGCGGCAGTTTGGCTAGAATGCGCCCCCTGCCCATCAGCCGCCGCCTGGATTCACCGTGAGCAAACAACCCGACCGCCTCTTCGCCCACCCTCTGGAGCAGGTGCCCGACTTCGTCTTCAACGAGGACGTAGTGCGAGTATTCCCGGACATGATCAAGCGTTCGGTGCCGGGCTACCCGACCATCGTCGAAAACCTCGGCGTGCTGGCTGGCCGCTTCGCCCAGGCAAACACCGCGCTGTACGACCTGGGCGCATCGTTGGGTGCAGTCACCCAGTCGCTGCGCCGCCATGTGCGCAGCGACGGCTGCCGGGTGATCGCGGTAGACAACTCCGCGGCCATGGTCGAACGCTGCCGCCAGTACCTCACCGCGCAGGACTCCATGTTCCAGGAGCTGCTGCCGGTGCAAGTACTGGAAGCCGATATCCTCGCCCTGCCCTTCGAGCCCGCCTCGGTGGTGGCAATGAACTTCACGCTCCAGTTCATCGCCCCCGACCAGCGGCTGGAACTGCTCGGCCGTATCCGCCAGGCGCTGCTGCCGGGCGGCGCGCTGATCCTCTCGGAGAAGCTGCGCTTTGCCGATGAGCACGAGCAGGACCTGCTCAATGAACTGCACCTGGACTTCAAGCGGGCCAATGGCTACAGCGAACTGGAAATCGCCCAGAAGCGCAGCGCCATTGAAAACGTGATGCGCCCCGATACCCTCGAAGCCCATCGAGAGCGCCTGCGTGCCGCCGGTTTCTCGAAAGTGGTGCCCTGGTTCCAATGCCTTAACTTCGCCTCGTTGATAGCCCTGCCATGATCGATCTGTCCCCCCTCGTCCGCCGCCTGGCGGGCACGCCCCTGGCTTCTTGGTCGCAAGGCCTGCAAGCGCAACTGGAAGCCAAGCTGGAAAAAGGCCACGGTGACCTCGACCGCTGGCGCGGCGCACTCGACGCCCTGCCCACCTTGCAACCGAGCGAAATCGACCTGGTCAACGGGCTACGCCTGGACTGTGACTGCGACGACGCCACGCGCGCGCAGATGCGCCAGGCGCTGATGGGCCTGGCGCCTTGGCGCAAGGGGCCATTCGACCTGTTTGGTGTGCACGTGGACACCGAATGGCGCTCGGACTGGAAATGGTCACGGGTTGGTCCGCACCTGGACCTCAAGGGCAAGCGCGTGCTCGATGTGGGCTGTGGCAACGGCTATTACCAGTGGCGCATGCTCGGTGCCGGCGCCGACATGGTGGTGGGCGTCGACCCCAACTGGCTGTTCTTCTGCCAGTTCCAGGCCGTTCAGCAGTACCTGCCAGCGCTTCCGGCCTGGCACCTGCCGTTCGCGCTGGAAGAGCTGCCGGCCAACCTGGAAGGCTTCGATACGGTGTTTTCCATGGGCGTGTTCTACCATCGCCGCTCGCCCATCGAGCACCTGCTGGCGCTCAAGGACTGCCTGGTGAAGGGTGGTGAGCTGGTACTTGAAACCCTGGTGATCGAAGGCGACGAAAACCAGGTGCTGGTCCCTGAGGACCGCTACGCGCAAATGCGCAACGTCTGGTTCCTGCCGTCGGTACCCGCGCTGGAGCGCTGGTTGCGCCGTGCCGGCTTCAGCGATGTGCGTTGCGTCGATGTGAGCGTGACCAGCGTCGAAGAGCAGCGCAGTACCGATTGGATGCGCTATCAGTCACTGGGCGACTTCCTCGACCCGAACGACCACAGCAAGACCATCGAAGGCCTGCCCGCCCCACGCCGCGCCACGCTGGTGGCACGCAAATAAAAAAGGCGCCCGTTCGGGCGCCTGAAAACACCTGCGGCGAGGAGCTGTCGCGGCGCAGGTGCGGTTACCTCAATCCTTTGCTAGCTCGCGGGCCTTCTCTTGCGCCTTGCGTTCACGTTCGGCAACGGCCTGTTGCTTGTCGCCGTGCAGGCGCTGCTGGTCTTCGCGGAAGGCTTGCCAGAACTGTCTGGAGCGCTCCGCACCGCCCTCGGCGTAGACGCTGGCGCTGCCCAGGGCAAGGGTGGCCAACAGCAGGTATTGGGTCAGGTTCATCGTGTTTGCCTCGTGATAACCGATCAGACAGGGCCATCCTAGCGAGGGCTAGCTAACGGCAAAGTGAGGCGGGGATTACAGTCCTGCAATGTGGCTTCGTCTCTTCTGTTCTGGCCCTATCGCCGGCAAGCCAGCGCCCACAGGATCACCACAAGTTCTGAAAACTGTGAAAGACCTGTGGGAGCTGGCTTGCCGGCGATATGGCCAGAACAGACACCCACATAACACCAGGATTACAAATCCGTTATCCACGCCGCAGCCCCATTCTCATGCCGTAACATCCTGCCCCTTGACCCTGATGTCACTAAAGGGTCAAGAATCGCCCCCTTTCATTACTCCGAGCACTCCATGCGCCTACTGATCATCGAGGACGAGCTGCGTACCGCCGACTACCTGCAACAAGGCCTGCGCGAAAACGGCTACGTGGTCGACTGCGCCCACACCGGCACCGACGGCTTGCACCTGGCCCGCCAGCAGCCTTACGACCTGGTCATCCTCGACGTGAACCTGCCCGAACTCGATGGCTGGACCGTGCTGCAGCGCCTGCGCGCCGAGTCGGCCACGCGCGTCATGATGCTCACCGCCCATGGCCGCCTGGCCGACCGGGTCAAGGGCCTGGACCTGGGCGCCGATGACTACCTGCTCAAGCCTTTCGAATTCCCTGAACTACTGGCACGCATCCGCAGTCTGCTGCGCCGCAACGACCGGCAACTGCAACCCAGCACCCTGCGCGTCGCCGACCTGGAGCTGGACCCCGGCCGCCACCGAGCCTACCGTAGCGGGCAGCGTATCGACCTGACGGCCAAGGAGTTCGCCCTGCTGCACCTGTTGATGCGCCAGACCGGCGAAGTGCTGTCGCGCACGCAGATCATCTCGCTGGTATGGGACATGAACTTCGACTGCGACACCAATGTGGTCGAGGTCTCGATCCGGCGCCTGCGGGCGAAGATCGACGACCCCTTCGACAGCAAGCTGATCCATACCCTACGTGGCGTCGGCTATGTGCTGGAGGCCCGTTTTTGAAAAAGGCCAGCCTGTCGCTACGCCTGGGCCTGAGCGTAACGCTGATGGGCGCCGCACTGGTGCTGCTGCTGGCCTGCCTGGCGGTATTCGCCCTTGATCACGAACTGGACAGCCGCGCCCGCAAAGACCTGGCGCGCAAGATGCTGCAGGTCGAGCACAACCTGCGCGTCGACCTGCGCAGCGAGGACCTGGGCAGCCGCGCCCATCCGCTGCTCGATCTGGTGATGGGGCACGACAACCTCAGCCTTAACGTGCTGGCGCTGGACAGCCGCCACCCGCACCTGCTCAGCCTGGGGCCTGGCTTGGAGTCACGGGTGGCTGAACTGCCCACCGCTGCCCGCCTGGCCTTTTACCCTTGGCGCGACAGCAGCGGCAACCAGATCCTTACCGTGACCCGGCTGATGCACCTGCGCGACAACACCCCGGTCAAGGTGATGATGTCGCTGAACCGTGCCGACGATAACGCCCTGCTCCAGGCCTACCTACACTCCACCTTGCTGGCGTTGCCGTTGCTGCTGGTGTTGATTGGTGCGGCCGCCTGGTGGCTGATGCAGCGTGGCTTGAAACCGCTGCGGCGCTTTCGGCGGATCGCCGGGCAGGTTTCGACCCAGGACCTGCAACATCGCCTGCCCACCAACGACCTGCCGCTGGAGCTGGCGGAACTGGCACGCAGCATCAACGTGATGCTCGACCGCCTCGACCAGGGTGTCAGCCAGCTGTCGCAATTTTCCGATGACCTGGCCCATGAGCTGCGTACGCCGCTGAGCAACCTGATGGGCAAGGCCCAGGTGACACTGGCGCGTGAGCGGGACAACGCCAATTACCGAGAGGTGCTGGAAGACAGCATCGAGGAGCTGACCCGGCTCAACCGCATCATCAACGACATGCTGTTTCTTGCCCAGGTTAGCCAGCCACAGACTCTGGTGGCGCTGAAACCCTTGGCACTGGGTGACGAGGCGGTGCGGGTGGTCGAGTTGTTTGCCTTCAGTGCCGAGATGAAAGAGGTTGAATTGGTTGTCGAGGGCTGGGGGACGGCAATGGGAGACCGCCTGATGTTCCAGCGGGCATTGTCGAACCTGTTGAGCAATGCCATTCGGCATAGTCCTGACGGCAAGCCTGTGCTGCTGCGCATAGAGCGCCAAGGCAGTGAAGTTCGGCTATCAGTGGAAAACCAGGGGCCAGGCATTGCGGCAGAACAACAACCGCGCTTGTTCGAGCGGTTTTACCGGGTCGGCTCGGGGCGCTCGCGGCTGGAAGGTGGGACCGGATTGGGGCTGGCGATCGTCAAGTCGATCATGCAGTTGCATGGGGGGCGGGTTGAAGTGAGCAGCAGCCCTTTGGGGCCGACCTGCTTCAGCCTGGTGTTTCCTGCCGAATAATCGGCTGCCTGTGCCGGCCTCTTCGCGGGTGAACCCGCTCCTACACAGATCGTGGTGCTTGTGTAGGAGCGGGTTTATCGAGGCGTCGAACCGCCGCGAACAGGCCAGTACAGGCAACCGGCAAATCAGCGCGAAGCCGCCACGATCAGCGCCTTCATCTCGGCCACAGCCGCCTTGAAACCAACGAACAAGGCATGCGCCACCAGCGCGTGGCCAATGTTCAGCTCGTTGATCCCTTTGATCGCCGCCACCGCCTCGACGTTGTGGTAATGCAGGCCATGGCCGGCATTGACGATCAGCCCCTGGCCTACGCCAAACGCCACGCCATCGACAATGCGCTGCAGCTCTTCAGCCATTTCGGTCGGGGTTTGGGCGTCGGCATAACGGCCAGTATGCAGCTCGATCGCCGGCGCGCCAACACGGCGCGAAGCCTCGATCTGCCGCTCGTCGGCATCGATGAACAGCGACACTTCGGCACCGGTACGTGCCAGGCGCTCGACCGCCGCCTTGATCCGGGCCTCTTGGCCCGCCACGTCCAGGCCACCCTCGGTGGTCAGCTCCTGACGGGTTTCCGGTACCAGGCAGATATGCGCCGGGCGAATCTTTTCGGCAAAGGCCATCATCTCTTCGGTGATGCCCATTTCGAAATTCATGCGCGTCTGCAGCACATCCTTGAGCACCACCACATCACGTTCCTGGATGTGCCGACGGTCTTCGCGCAGGTGCACGGTGATGCCATCGGCGCCTGCTTCCTCGGCATCCAGGGCCGCCTTGACCGGGTCAGGGTAACGCGTGCCGCGGGCCTGGCGCAGGGTCGCCACGTGGTCGATGTTGACGCCAAGAAGCATGCGGTTGCTGTGAGTCACGAAAGGCTCTCCTGAAGATTGAGCCCCACAGCATACGTCGTGATCAGCGCTTGCGAAACAGTTCCCGGCTGACCAGCGGTTTTGCCCCCAGATGAACCGCCAGTGCCTGGCGCATCAGGCGCTTGGCAGCCAGCAAGGCGCCGGGCGCGTCCCAGTCGGCGTCAGCCAGGGCCAGCAGTTCGGTGCCGCGGAACAGGCCGGGTTGTGCCAGTTCGACCCGTTCCAGGCCGGCATCCACGCGCAAGCGGTACAGGCCGTCGGTGGCGATGGGCTGGTCGTTGACGTCCTGGCTCAGGGAAAACGCATAACCGAGCTCATCCAGCAGCCGCCATTCGAACGAGCGCAGCAAAGGCTCCAGCGGTCGTCCTTCGGCCAGGGCTTGCAGGGTCAGGGAGTAGTGCTCGAACAGCGCCGGGAATGGCGCTTCGGCAGGCAGCAGGCGCATCAGCAGTTCATTGAGGTACAGCCCGCTGAACAGTGCATCGCCATGCAGCCAGGCGGCGATGCCAGCGCTGTCCATGCGCCCGACATTTTTCAGCTCGCCGCGCCCGCGCAGCTCTACCTCAAGCGGCACGAACGGCCGCACCAGGCTGCCACCCTTGCCGCGTGCACGGCGCAATACCGCGCGCATACGGCCCTGCGGGGTGAAAAAGTCCACCAGCGCGCTGGTTTCCTTGTAGGCACGGCTGTGCAGCACATAGGCTGGCTGGCCGACAGGTTGTTCCATAAAGATCACTCGCCCCAAGGTTGCACTGGCCCTTGTAGGAGCGGCCTTGTGTCGCGATAGGGGCGCGAAGCGGCCCCAGGTTCTCAGCTTCGCAGCATGAATCGCTGGGGCTGCTGCGCAGCCCATTCGCGACGCAAGGCCGCTCCTACAGGGGCGAGAGCGCGGCTTAGAGGTCGCCGTAGCCCAGCGAACGCAGGGCGCGCTCGTCGTCGGACCAGCCGCCTTTTACCTTGACCCACAGGTTGAGCATGACCTTGGAGTCGAACAGCACTTCCATGTCCTTGCGTGCCTCGGAGCCAATGCGCTTGATGCGCTCGCCCTTGTCACCAATGATGATCTTCTTCTGGCCGTCACGTTCAACCAGGATCAACGCGTGGATGTGCAGCACATGGCCCTGCTGCTTGAACTCTTCGATTTCCACGGTGATCTGGTACGGCAGCTCTGCACCCAACTGGCGCATGATCTTCTCGCGCACCAGTTCCGCAGCCAGGAAGCGGCTGCTGCGGTCGGTGATCTGGTCTTCCGGGAAGAAGTGATCGTTTTCCGGCAGGTGCTTGGCGATCTGTGCTTCCAGCGCTTCGAGGTTATGCCCCTGCTGCGCGGAAATCGGCATCACCTCGGCATTCGGCAGTTGCTCCTGCAGCCACTGCAGGTGCGGGATCAACTCGGCCTTCTCTTCCATGCGGTCGGTCTTGTTGACCGCGATGATCAGCGGGCCGGTCACGTACTGCACACGCTCCAGTACCAGTTGGTCCTCGTCGGTCCACTTGGTACGGTCGACCACGAAGATCACCACGTCGACGTCCTTCAGGGCCGCCGAAGCGTTGCGGTTCATGTAGCGGTTCAAGGCCTTGTCGTTGGCCTTGTGCATACCGGGGGTATCGACGTAGATCGCCTGCACGTCACCCTCGGTCTTGATGCCGAGCATGTTGTGGCGAGTGGTCTGCGGCTTGCGCGAAGTAATCGCCAACTTCTGGCCGAGGATGTGGTTAAGCAGGGTCGACTTGCCGACGTTGGGGCGGCCGACAATGGCTACGTAGCCACAACGGGTCGGGGTGTTATCAGTCATTGCCATTCTCCACGCCCAGGGCGATCAGTGCAGACGCGGCAGCGACTTGCTCGGCAATACGCCGGCTAACGCCCTGGCCACGACTCTTGTTGTTCAGCAGCACCACTTCACATTCGACAAAGAAGGTGCGGCAGTGCGGTTCACCCTGGATATCCACTACTTCGTAACGCGGCAGCTCACAGCTGCGCGACTGCAGGAACTCTTGCAGGCGGGTTTTTGGATCTTTGTTGGTGTCGACCAGGGTCAGGCCTTCGAACTCATTGGCCAGCCAGGCCAGCACGCGCTCTCGGGCCGTTTCCATATCGGCATCCAGATAGATGGCGCCAATCAGTGCCTCCAGCGCGTCGGCCAGGATCGATTCACGACGAAAACCGCCGCTCTTGAGTTCGCCCGACCCCAGGCGCAAGTATTCACCCAGGTCGAAACCACGGGCCAGGCGGGCCAGGGTCTCGCCCTTGACCAGGCGTGCGCGCAGACGCGACAGCTGGCCTTCGCGGGCCTGCGGAAAACGCTCGAACAGCGCTTCGCCGGCGACGAAATTGAGAATGGCGTCACCGAGAAACTCCAGGCGCTCGTTGTTGCGCCCGGCATAGCTGCGATGGGTCAGCGCCAGGAGCATCTGGTCCTGGTTCTTGAAGGTGTAACCGAGCTTTCGCTCCAGGTTGGCAAGGGAAGCACTCATGCGGCCACCCGTTGGTTGTTCAACGCGTTGTTCAAATCAACATCCTGAAAGACTGTTTGGCTGTGGTTCGCCACGCGATGTGCGGCGAATCTCCCGATCCCTGAGAACACAGCCTATGTCAGAAATGCATTCGGCGCTGTCTACTGGACAGCGCCGATGGGTATCAATGGATCAGGCCGACCCGCGACAGGTTGGGCAGGTGGCTGAGTTTCGGCTCTGGCCAGCTCATCCACACTGCGAAGGCCTTGCCGACAATATTCCGGTCCGGAACCATGCCGTGCAGTTCCTTGGGAATGTTCGGGTCATCCCAGAAACGGCTGTCGTTGGAGTTGTCGCGGTTGTCGCCCATCATGAAGTAATGGCCTGCCGGCACGGTCCACTGCTGGTCCGGTGGCATGCGATAGCGGCTCATTTCCTTGCGGATCAGGTGTTCGGCCTCGCCGAGCTTTTCCTTGTACAGCTCGGCGCTGCCCAAGGTACCCGGCTCGCTGCCCACCAGCTGTTCGGCAATCGGCTGGCCGTTGACGAACAGCCGCTTGTCGTTGGTGTAGCGCACCACGTCGCCCGGCAGGCCAACCACACGCTTGATGTAGTTGACGTTCGGGTCGCTCGGGTAGCGGAACACCATCACATCCCCGCGCTGCGGGTCACCCACCTCGATGACCTTTTTGTCGATCACCGGCAGGCGAATGCCGTACGAGAACTTGTTCACCAGAATGAAATCGCCCACTTCCAGGGTCGGCTTCATCGACCCCGAAGGGATCTGGAACGGCTCGACCAAAAACGAGCGCAGCACCAGCACGATGAACAGCACCGGGAAGAACGACTTGCCGTACTCGACCAGCAACGGCTCCTTGTTCAGGCGCTCGACCACGGCCAACTCGGGCTGGCTGACGCTGCCCTGGTAGTTGGCAATTGCCGCACGCCGGCGCGGGGCCAGGAACAGCAGGTCGATCAAGCCCAGCAGACCGCAGACGAATACGGCGATGACCAGCAACAGCGGGAAATTTAGCGACATAGGACCTAGCTATCCAACCTGAGCACGGCGAGGAAGGCTTCTTGTGGAATCTCCACGTTGCCCACCTGTTTCATGCGTTTCTTACCGGCCTTCTGCTTCTCCAGCAGTTTCTTCTTACGGCTAACGTCACCACCGTAGCACTTGGCCAGTACGTTCTTTCTGAGCGCCTTGACGGTTGTCCGCGCAATGATCTGGCCGCCAATGGCTGCCTGAATCGCCACATCGAACATCTGCCGAGGGATCAGTTCCTTCATCTTCTCGGTCAACGCACGGCCTTTGTAGGCCGCGTTATCGCGGTGCACGATCAATGCCAGGGCATCAACCTTGTCGCCGTTGATCAGCACGTCCAGCTTGACCAGGTTGGCCGACTGGTAGCGATCGAAATGATAGTCCAGCGAAGCATAGCCGCGGCTGGTGGACTTGAGGCGGTCGAAGAAGTCCAGCACCACTTCGTTCATTGGCATGTCATAGCGCACCTGCACCTGGCTGCCGAGGAACTGCATGTCACGCTGCACGCCGCGCTTTTCTATGCACAGGGTGATGACGTTGCCCAGATGCTCCTGCGGCACGAGGATGGTGGCGGTGACGATCGGCTCGCGGAAGTCGGTGACCGAAGACACGTCCGGCAGCTTCGACGGGTTGTCAACGATGATGGTTTCGCCAGTCTTGAGCTCAAGCTCATAGATTACGCTTGGCGCTGTGGTGATCAGGTCGAGGTCGTACTCGCGCTCCAGGCGCTCCTGGATGATCTCCATGTGCAGCATGCCGAGGAAGCCACAGCGGAAGCCGAAGCCCAGGGCATCGGAGCTTTCCGGCATGTACTGCAGCGACGAATCGTTCAGCGTCAGCTTTTGCAGCGCGTCGCGGAAGTCTTCGAAGTCATCGGAACTGACCGGGAACAGGCCGGCGTAGACCTGCGGCTGGATTTTCTTGAAGCCTGCCAGTACTTCCACTTCCGGGGTGGAGGACAAGGTCAGGGTGTCACCAACCGGTGCACCATGGATGTCCTTGATGCTGGCAATGATGAAGCCTACTTCACCGGCTTTCAGATCAGCGGTCTGGGTGTGTTTCGGGGTGAACACACCGACGCTGTCGACCAGGTGCACCTTGCCGGTGGACTTGACCAGAATCTTGTCGCCTTTCTTGACGCGGCCCTGGCGCACACGCACCAGCGAGACCACGCCCAGGTAATTATCGAACCAGGAGTCGATGATCAGCGCTTGCAGCGGTGCATCGATTTCGCCTTCAGGCGGCGGGATGGAGTGCACCAGGCGCTCGAGCACCTCGTCCACGCCCATGCCGCTCTTGGCGCTGCAGGCCACGGCGTCGGTGGCGTCGATACCGATGATTTTCTCGATCTCGTCCTTGACGCGGTCCGGGTCAGCCTGGGGCAGGTCCATCTTGTTCAGGACCGGCATTACCTCCAGGCCCTGCTCGATGGCGGTGTAGCAGTTGGCTACGGACTGGGCTTCGACGCCCTGGCCGGCGTCGACCACCAGCAGTGCGCCTTCACAGGCTGCCAGCGAACGCGAGACTTCGTAGGTGAAGTCGACGTGGCCGGGGGTGTCGATGAAGTTCAGCTGGTAGGTCTTGCCGTCCTGCGCCTTGTAGTGCAGCGTGACGCTGTGGGCCTTGATAGTGATACCGCGCTCACGCTCCAGGTCCATGGAGTCGAGGACCTGAGCTTCCATTTCGCGCGCCGACAGGCCACCGCACATCTGGATGAAACGGTCGGCCAGCGTCGACTTGCCATGGTCGATGTGGGCGATGATGGAGAAATTGCGGATATGACTCAAATCACTCACAGATCAACACTCGAAAAGGCTGCGAGCCGGACGCCCGCCGAAAAATAGCCGGGAATTGTACCTTAAGCTGCTGGGTTATGGGAGATTCCTCTGTCCGACTGTACACAGCAATTATCCGTACAATTGTGAATATTCATGAAAAAGGGCAGCCGAGGCTGCCCTTTTCCCTTGCCGACCCGCTTATTCAGCGAGCTTGAAGGTAATGAAGCTGGCACGGCCCTGACGCAGTACGCGCATCGACACCGAACGGTTTTTCGGCAGCTCCTTGGCGATTTCGGTGAATTCCTTGGCCGAACCGATGGCCTGGTTGTTCAGGTGGCTGATGACATCACCCGGACGCAGGCCGATCAGCGCTGCCGGGCCATCCTGAACTTCCTTGATGACCACGCCGCCCTTGAGCTCCAGGGATTTCTTCTGCTCGGCGGTCAGGTCGGCCACCGAGACACCCAGGCGGTTGCTGCTGCGCTCGGCGCTGCCTTGCGCGCCAGTGCCGGTGCCGATGTCGGCATCGTCATCCGGCATCGCGCCGACGGCAATGTCGAGGCTCTGGCGCTTGCCATTGCGGATGATCTCAAGTTTGGCCTTTTCGCCATCCTTGAGGCTGCCGACCAGGTGCGGCAGGTCGGCCGACATGACGATCGGCTGGCCGTTCATGCTCAGGATCACGTCACCTACCTGCAAGCCACCCTTCGCTGCCGGGCCGTCTTCCAGCACCTGCGCCACGAGTGCACCGGCCGGTTTGTCCAGGCCGAAGGATTCAGCCAGGTCTTTGTTGACCTCCTGGATCACCACGCCCAGCCAGCCGCGGCTGACCTTGCCGTCTTTCTTCAGCTGATTGGAAACATCGATCGCCACATCGATCGGGATGGCGAACGACAGGCCCATGAAGCCACCGGAACGGGTGAAGATCTGCGAGTTGATACCCACCACTTCGCCCTTCATGTTGAACAACGGGCCACCGGAGTTACCCGGGTTGATGGCCACGTCGGTCTGGATGAACGGTACGTAGGTGTCATTCGGCAAGGTCCGGCCCTTGGCGCTGACGATACCTTTGGTTACCGAATGGTCGAAGCCGAACGGCGAACCGATGGCCAGCACCCACTCGCCCACCTTCAACTTCTCGGAGTCACCCAGCTTCACGGTCGGCAGGTTCTTGCCCTCGACCTTCAGCAGGGCCACGTCGGTACGCGGGTCGGTGCCGACCAGTTTGGCCTGCAGCTCACTGCGGTCCGACAGGCGGACGATGATTTCGTCGGCATCGGCCACCACGTGGTTGTTGGTCAGCACGTAGCCATCGCTGGAAATGATGAAGCCCGAGCCCAGCGACTGCGCCTCACGCTGGCGGTCCCCACGCGGCGAGCGCGGCTGCTGCGGCATGTTGCGCTCGAAGAACTCGCGGAACATTGGCGGCAGGCCTTCCAGGTCCGGCATCTGCCCTTGGGCAACGCGGCGGTCCGGCAGCTTCTGCTTGGTACTGATGTTGACCACCGCCGGCGAGGCCTGCTCGACCAGGGTGGTGAAGTCCGGCAGGGCTTCCTCGGCCTGGGCGCTGAGCACCTGGCCGAGCATCAGCACGGCGGCGAACATCGTTAGGTAGGATTTCAAGCGTGGTATTGACATACGGCTCCCGTCAAAACGAGCGGTAGTTTAGAAAGACCCCTGCACAAAGCAGGAAAGGCCAGGCTCCTGAAAGCCTGACCTATAGAAAATTTGCCGATGGATTGCAAATGACAATGCTTTAATTTCATTTCAGCCGTGTGTCCGCCCGCCTTGGCATCGCCCGCAAAAGCGCACCATTACTGGCGCGCCTGGGCATCCTGAGGGCGCATCGACAACGCGACGCGTTCTGCCGTTCCCAGCGGGATTTCGCCGACCACAGTCACCATCACCTTGCCCTTGGGCGTGTTCAAGCGGCGCGAAACCGCCGAAGTCGGGCCCAATTGGGTGCGCATGTCGGTGCCGCCGTCGTCTTTCACCGGTTCGAGAAACACCGAGAAGCGCGCCAGGCCATCGTCATACATCAAGCTGCTGACCGAGCTGTTTTGCTTGGGGTCGCGGCGCACCGAACTGTTGACCAGTTCGAAGCCAGGCGGCAGCCAGTCCGAGCGCCAGCCAGCGACGGTGTCATTGCTGACGGCGGTGGCAGGCTGCACCGGCTTGCAGGCTGCGCTGGGGCGCATATCCGCGTCACTGGGAAGTTTGTCGGTATCGAGGCGGGTCATCTGGAAGCGCTCCAGCAACTGCCCCTTGTCGTTGAGCATCAACGAGCGCAGCGGCAGGCCGCTGCGTCGATCCAGATGCAGTTCGAAGGCGTAACGGTGCTGATCACGTGGGGCCAGCGTAACAATCACGGCGTCGCGCCCGGCAACCCGCGACTTGCCTACCACGCTCAAGTCGTACCAGCCCATCAGTTTCAGTGGATCAAGCACACGCTGCGCAGTATCTGGCGGCGCCGTGACACTGCTGGCCAAGGCCCCGCTGACGCACTCCACCTTGCCATCCACGCGCACGATTTCCTGGGCAGCGCCATCGAGCTGCAAGAGCCGCTCGCTGACCTTGCCGCCCTCGACCCTGTGCCAGATATCATGGGAGGAGAAACTGCCGTTGCGTTCGTAAACGAAAGAGCCTTGGTAGCTCTGCTTTTGCTCGGCCTGCGCCAGCTTGTTCAGCCACTCACTCGCCTCAGGCGAAGAGTTGGCTGCCAACGCTGGCACCGTCATGCAGCTGCCAATCAGCAGCGACAGGAGAGGAAGCGCGCGCATGGTCCTCCTTACTTAACGGTTTTCCAGGCTGGCAGCGCGGGCATATGGCAGTGCGGTTTCAGTGCCCTTGAGCGCAGATTCCTGGGCATGCTGGCGCAGGTAGCCTGGCAGACGCTGATCCCAGCCGGCCTGGTTCTGCAGCACGCCGTTGGCCATTGGCCCGGTCGGTTGCTCACTGCTCTCACTATAGCCTGCCAAAACAGCCGGGCCTTGTGCTTGTGGCACGCTCAGGCCTTGCTGGACCGGCTGCTGGGCAGCCAGCTCGGCGCCAGTGATCTCGTCCTGGTTGTACATGCGTACCCCGGCCAGCACAGCCACGGTGACGGAAGCCGCGACCGCCAGGCGGCCAATGCTGCGCCAAGGACCTTTCTTGACCTTGGCCGGCACCGCTTCGTCAGCCAGCGCCGCAGACACCGCCGAGGCGATATCCAGGTTGGGCAGCAGCAGCTCCTTGTGCATGGCTGCACGGGCCACCTGGTAGCGCGACCAGGTGGCACGGGTTTCGGCTTCGTCGACGGCGCTCAGCACCCGACGCAGCTCCAGTTCGTCCGCTTCGTTATCCATCACCGCGGACAGCGATTCCTGCAAAGCTTCACGACTCATGGCGGTTCCTCTCTTGGCTGTCGCCGCTGTCTCAGGTTTCCTGCAACAAAGGCTGCAGGGCTTTATCTATGGCCTCCCGAGCGCGGAAGATTCGAGAGCGCACGGTACCCACCGGACATTGCATGACACTGGCAATGTCTTCGTAACTCAGCCCGTCGAACTCACGCAGGGTCAAAGCCGTGCGTAGGTCCTCGGGCAGTTGCTGGATGGTGCGATGGACGGTGCCTTCGATTTCATCCCGCAACAACGAGCGCTCTGGGGACTCGAGATCCTTGAGACCATGATCGCCGTCGTAAAACTCCGCATCCTCGGAGCTGACATCGCTGTCTGGTGGCCGTCTTCCACGGGACACCAGGTAGTTCTTCGCCGTGTTGATGGCGATGCGGTACAGCCACGTATAGAACGCACTGTCGCCGCGGAAATTGCCAAGCGCACGGTAGGCCTTGATGAAGGCTTCCTGTGCTACGTCCTGGGCCTCGTGGGTATCGTGAACGAACCGCACGATCAACCCGAGAATCTTGTGCTGATACTTCAGCACCAACAGATCGAACGCTCGCCTGTCGCCGCGCTGAACGCGCTCGACAAGCTGCTGATCCTCTTCCTGGGTTAGCATGAACACTCCTCAATGAACTCAAAGGAGCGTTGCAGCAGCCATTGTTCAGGCTTGCAACCATAGACTCGGGCTTTGCGCAAAAGTTCTCCCCTCCAAGCAAGTTTCCTGCAGCCCTTGGTCGGCTTGCACGGAAGACGCGGCGCGGACATGGCCGGCTACGTCGATAATCAGGTTTCGAATACGCAGGGGTCAGCCCGGAAAGGCCTGCCACCCTGCGTCGCCGCGGCAATTTGTGGCGTGCGGGCAGCCTTCATAGGATTTCCGGCCATGTCGGAAAGTTCCCACAAAGGTTGACGCGCGCCTCGGTAAGTGGCCAAGCGGCATGGAAATTGGCCACCTCAGGCTGCTATAAAGGCAACCCGGCCAAGTTTAACGATAGTTTCACAATGCCACCTGCGCGTGACTATTGTGCCGCGCCCCCTCCAAAGATTACTAGTGTCCCGACATGAGCCAACAATTCCAACATGATGTCCTGGTGATCGGCAGCGGTGCCGCCGGTCTCAGCCTGGCACTTAACCTTCCCCGCCACCTGCGCGTTGCCGTGCTGAGCAAGGGCGACCTGGCCAATGGCTCGACCTTCTGGGCCCAAGGCGGTGTCGCAGCGGTGCTCGACAATACCGATACCGTGCAGTCGCACGTCGAGGACACCCTCAATGCTGGCGGCGGGCTGTGTCATGAAGACGCGGTGCGGTTTACCGTCGAGCACAGCCGCGAAGCGATTCAGTGGTTGATCGAGCAAGGCGTGCCCTTTACCCGCGACGAGCACTACAGCGTCGACGACGGCGGCTTCGAGTTCCACCTTACCCGCGAAGGCGGCCATAGCCACCGGCGCATCATCCACGCCGCCGACGCCACTGGCGCAGCCATTTTTACCACGCTGCTGGAGCAGGCCCGCCGGCGCCCGAACATCCAGCTGCTGGAGCAGCGCGTGGCCGTCGACCTCATCACCGAGCGGCGCCTGGGGCTGCCAGGCGAACGTTGCCTGGGTGCCTACGTGCTCAACCGCAACACGGGCGAGGTGGACACCTTTGGCGCACGCTTCACCGTGCTGGCCACTGGCGGCGCGGCCAAGGTCTACCTCTACACCAGCAACCCTGACGGTGCCTGTGGCGACGGTATCGCCATGGCCTGGCGCGCCGGTTGCCGGGTGGCGAACCTGGAGTTCAACCAGTTCCACCCGACCTGCCTGTACCACCCGCAGGCCAAGAGCTTCCTGGTCACCGAAGCCCTGCGCGGCGAGGGTGCCTTGCTGCGCCTGCCCAATGGCGAGCGCTTCATGCCGCGCTTCGACCCGCGCGAGGAACTGGCCCCACGCGACATCGTGGCCCGCGCCATCGACCACGAGATGAAGCGCCTGGGTGTGGACTGCGTCTACCTGGACATCACCCACAAGCCGGCCGAGTTCATCAAGAGCCACTTCCCCACCGTGTACGAGCGCTGCCTGGCGTTTGGCATCGACATTACCCGCCAGCCGATCCCGGTGGTGCCTGCGGCGCACTACACCTGCGGCGGGGTGATGGTCGACGACCGTGGCCACACCGAAGTGCCTGGCTTGTATGCCATTGGCGAAACCAGCTTTACCGGCCTGCACGGCGCCAACCGCATGGCCAGCAACTCGCTGCTGGAATGTTTCGTCTATGGCCGCGCCGCCGCGGCCGACATCGAGGCGCACCTGGAACAGGTGCCCATGCCCGAGGCCCTGCCGGGCTGGGATGCCAGCCAGGTGACCGATTCGGACGAGGACGTGATCATCGCGCACAACTGGGATGAGTTGCGGCGGTTCATGTGGGACTACGTGGGTATCGTGCGCACCAGCAAGCGGTTGCAGCGGGCGCAGCACCGTATTCGTCTGTTGCTGGATGAAATCGATGAGTTCTACAGCAACTATAAGGTCAGCCGTGACCTGATCGAACTGCGTAACCTTGCGCAGGTGGCCGAGTTGATGATCCTGTCGGCGATGCAGCGCAAGGAAAGCCGTGGCTTGCATTACACGCTGGATTACCCGGGGTTGCTGGACGAGGCGAAGGACACGATTCTTGGTCCTGCCTGAAAGCTGTAGCGCCTGAGAGATCGAGCGCCGCCCGCGCGGCGCTTCGCGGGGCAAGCCCGCTCCCACATCTGTTTCGGGCCAATTACTCCTGCCACCTCCGCACTCGCTCCTTGGATGCATGGCTGGAGATAGCAGAAAAGCACAGATGACACCTTCGATATCGAATGGAAAATACTAGACGGGCAGAGGTGACTTCAAAGGAGTGACTGGCCCGAAACAAATGTGGGAGCGGCCTTGTGCCGCGAAGCGCCGCGCGGGCGGCGCTCGATCTCACAGGCGCCAAACCTGCCACGGCGAACACCTGTCAGCCCCGACTCGCTCCCACCTCAGCCCAGCGCCGCCGGCTGAACTTCAACCTCACCCGCAAACGCCGATGCTCATCCACCCCCAGCGCATCCCGCGGCACACACTGGCTTTGCCCCAACCAGCACCCTGCGCGCTGAAAACGCAACACCACCAACCCCGGCAATGCCACGCTGTCCCGACACAGCCGCACCGGCTGCCAGCCACAACCACGGCTGAACACTTGCCAGCCGCGCACATCACGGCGCAGGCCGACTACGGCATGTTCATGGGTCAGCAGAATACGTCGGGGAACAGCCCAGGCAGCGTGGGCAAGACAGGCGGCAACAACGCAAAAGGCCAACCACCCGGGCAGCGGGCTCGCCCACACGGCAAGCCACGCCAGCACCTGGCACGCCAGGTAGGCCACTAGCAGCAGGCGCGAGCCTTGCCAGCGGCATTCGAAGCACTCACTTGGGCTGGACACGGTCCAGGATGATGCGAACCATGCGCTGCAGCTCCGGGTCTTCAGACTCGGTGCGCTCCATGAACCAGCCGAACATGTCCTGGTCCTCGCAGCTCAACAGCCGCACGTACAGTTCGCGGTCGGTCTCGTTGAGGGTGGAGTAGACTTCCTGGGTGAAAGGCACCAGCAGTACGTCCAGTTCCAGCATGCCGCGGCGGCTGTGCCAGAAAAGCCGGTTGAGTTCAGTTTGTTCGACCATGGGGCCCTCCTCGAATGGCCCGCCAGTATACAGCCAGGCGAGCGAAGCGACACCGGGCGTTGGTCTAGTCACCTACCTATTTTGTTACCGGCGTTCTATGATGGCCGCCAGTCTTTAGCCACCGCGATGACCCATGGCCGATTCCGCTTTCTTTTGCCCCCTGTCCCACGAGGGCATCCTCGCCGTCCGCGGCTCCGATGCAGGCAAGTTCCTGCAAGGCCAGCTGACCTGCAACATCAACTACCTCAGCCTGGAACATGCCAGCCTCGGCGCCCGCTGCATGGTCAAAGGGCGCATGCAGTCCAGCTTCCGCATCCTGCCCGAAGGCAATGGCTACTTGCTGGCCATGGCCAGCGAACTGCTCGATGCGCAACTGGCCGACCTGAAGAAATACGCCGTATTCTCCAAGGCCACACTGACCGATGAAAGCGCCGCCTGGGCACGTTTCGGCCTGCAAGGTGGCGAAGCGGCACTGCAAGCGCTGGGGCTCGACGTGCCCGCCGCCATCGGCAGTACCGTGCGCCATGAGGGGCTGATTGCCATCAGCGTGTCCGTTGGCCGCGTGGAGTTGTGGGTGGCGGCGGAGAACGCCGAGCCGGTGCGCCAGGCGCTCGCCGCCGCGCTGCCCGAGGGCAACCTCAACGACTGGCTGCTGGGGCAGATTCGCGCCGGTATCGGCCAGGTCATGGGGCCAACCCGTGAGCTGTTCATCCCGCAGATGATCAACCTGCAGGCCGTCGATGGCGTCAGCTTCAAGAAAGGCTGCTACACCGGCCAGGAAATTGTTGCGCGCATGCAGTACCTGGGCAAGCTCAAGCGCCGCCAGTACCGCCTGGCACTGGACCAGCAAGCCATTCCGGCCCCGGGCGCCGAAATTTTCTCGCCTACCCATGGCTCGTCGGTCGGTGAAGTGGTGATTGCAGCCAGCAACGGCGCGGGCTGCGAGCTGCTCGCGGTGCTTAGCGCCGACGCAGTTGAGGACAATAACCTGCACCTGGGCAGCCTGGAAGGCCCACGCCTGCAGGTGCTGACCCTGCCTTACGAACTGGACCGCGACCGGGAAATCCAACGCTGACCAGCCTGCCCCGCCCGCATGGCGGGGCCGCACCACCACTGCGGTAGACACGCCCATGAACAAGCTGGCCGAGATGGTTCAAGCACAGTTGCTCGATGCCATCGAAAAGGATGACCTGGTCCTGCCAACCCTGCCCGAGGTTGCCCTGAGCATCCGTGAAGCTGCGGAAGACAGCGAGATCAGCGTAGCGGCCCTGAGCAAAGTGATCGGTCGCGATGCGGCCCTTTCAGCGCGCCTGATCAAGGTCGTCAACAGCCCACTGCTGCGCGCGGCGGTGGAGGTTACCGACCTGCACACCGCCATCACGCGGCTGGGCATAAACTACAGCTGCAACTTGGCCATCGGCCTGGTGATCGAGCAGATTTTCCATGCACGCTCATCGGCAGTTGAGCAGAAACTTCGCGATATATGGGCCAATAGCCTGGAAGTGGCGGGCATCAGTTACGAAATCTGCCGCCGCTACACCCAGCTCAAGCCGGAGCAGGCGACCCTGGGTGGGCTGGTCAACCAGATCGGCGCGCTACCGGTCCTGATCTATGCCGAAGAACACAATGAACTGTTGTCCGACCCGGTGTGCCTGCATTACGTGATCGAGCAGATCCAGCCAGTGCTGGGCGACAAGATTCTCAAGGCGTGGGAGTTTCCGGAGCAGCTGGTGAACCTGCCAAGCCAGGTTCAGGACCTTGACCGTCAGACTGAGAAGGTCGATTACATCGACATTGTGCAGATCGCCCGCTGCATCAGCCAGCGGGGGCGCCAACGGCCGCTGGCGGCACTGCCGGCGTACCGCCACCTGGGGTTGCCGTTTGGTACCGAGCTTGAAGTGGATGAGCTGCTTGAGGCGCGGAGCATGTTGCGCTGAGCGGTGTCAGCCTGTGCTGGCCCTATCGCCGGCAAGCCGGCTCCCACAGGTACTGCGTCGACGCGGTCCTTGTGGGAGCTGGCTTGCCGGCGATAGGGCCAGCACAGACAACCCATCAATCAGCAATAAAACTCACCCGCACCCGCAACCCGCCATTGGCCCCATCATGCAGGCTCACCTGCGCCAGGTGCGCCCGGCAGATCTCGCCAACAATCGCCAGCCCCAACCCGCTGCCCTGCGCACTACGCCGGTAGAAACGCTCGAACACCCGCTCGCGCTCAGCCTCGGGAATGCCCGGCCCGTCATCCTCCACCTCCAGCACCGCCGGCGCCAGCACCCGTAAAATCACATTGCCACCCTCCGGTGTATGCGCCAGGGCATTGTCCACCAGGTTGCTCAATAGCTCGTTGAGCAACGTCGGCTCGCCCTTCAGCCACACGGGTGCCTCGGCCTCCAGCGCCAGCGCCACACCACGCTTGTGCGCCAGTGGCGCCATGGCCATCCCCAGCTCACGGGCCAGTTGGCTCAAGTCCAGGCGCTGCGCACCACCCTCGGCAATCGCCCGCGCGCCGTTCTCGACCCGCGCCAACGACAGCAACTGGTTAGCCAGGTGAGTCAGCCTGTCGGTACCCTGTACCGCCGCCTCCAAAGTCTGCCGCCACTCCTGCGGTTCGGACGAGCGCAAGCCCAGCTCGACCCGCGCCTTCAGCGCTGCCAAAGGTGTACGCAGCTCGTGAGCGGCATCGGCGATGAACTGCGCCTGGCGCTCAAACTGCCCACGCAAGCGTTCGGTAAAGTGGTTCAAGGCCCGCACCAACGGGCCTAGCTCACGCTGCACCTGCACCACCGGCAAGGCCCGCAGGTCATCCGGCTGGCGCTCTTCCACCGCTGTGCGCAGGCGCTCCAGCGGCCGCAACGCGGCACTCACGGCAAAACCCACCATCACCAGCGCGCCTAGCGCCAGCATGCCAAGGCGTAGCAGCGTGTCGGTCATCAGGTCACGCGCCATGCGCACCCGCGCTTCCTCCGTCTCGGCTACACGGATTTCCGCCATGCCGTTCATGTTCGGCTCGCTCACCGGTTTCAGCAGGCTGACCACGCGTACATCCTGGCCCTGGTAGGTGGCATTGTAGAACCGCGCCAGCGCCGGGTAGTCGTCGGTACGCGGGGTACCTGGCGGCGGTGGCGGCAGGTTTTCGTAGCCGGAAATCAGCCGCTGCTTGATATCCAGCACCGTGTAGTAGATACGCCCGGCGCTGTCGTAGGCGAAGGTATCCAGCGCCACGTAAGGCACGTCCGCGCTCAGCGAGCCGTCGCGCTGCGACAGGCCGGCGGCGATGGTCCGCGCCGAGGCGAGCAAGGTGCGGTCGTAGGCGGTGTCGGCGGCCTCGCGACCATTCCAGTAGGCGCTTAGGCCGCTGGCCAGCATCAGCACCACCAGCAACAGCGCCAGGTTGCCCAGCAAACGCCCGCGCAGGCTGCCGTTGTCACGCATCGCGGTGCTCGAGCAGGTAGCCCAGGCCACGGAAGGTGACGATGGCCACCGGGTGGCCGTCGAGCTTCTTGCGCAGGCGGTGGATGTAGATCTCGATGGCGTCAGGGCTGGCCTCTTCGTCCAGGCCGAATACCTGGGCGGCCAACTGCTCCTTGCTCATCACCCGGCCAGGGCGGGCGATCAGCGCTTCCAGCACGCTCTGCTCACGCGAGGTCAGGGTCAGGTTATCGTCGCCGAGTGAAAAACGCCGGGTGTCCAGGTCATACACCAGCGGCCCACAGCGTTGCTGACGTTCGCCACCGAGCACGCTGCGCCGCAGCAGGGCCTTGACCCGGGCTTCCAACTCGGTCAGCTCGAACGGCTTGGCGAGGTAGTCGTCGGCGCCCAGGTTAAGGCCGTGGACCCGGTCCTTGACGTCGCTGCGCGCGGTCAGCATCAGCACCGGCAAGGTCTTGCCACGGCCGCGCAGGCGCGCCAGCACTTCGAAGCCGTCCATGCGCGGCAAGCCGACATCCAGCACGGCCACGGCGTATTCCTCGCTGGCCAAGGCCAGGTCGGCTGCCACGCCGTCATGCAGCACATCCACGGTCAAGCCGTGGCTTTTCAAGGCCTGGGCCACGCTTTCGGCCAGTTGCAGGTGGTCTTCGACCAGCAGCACACGCATCGGATTCTCCCTGCTCGGGTGGGGCGGTGGCGCGGAGTGTACCGCTGTCGGCAGGCCTGTGAAGCCCTGTCGACAAACCTTTCACGCTGAAAGGTTAGCGAAAGGTTCGTTGCCTAGCATCGCACCACGGTCGCCCTTCGCGCCGAAAAAAGCACCAGCAAGGTGCAACGAATAAGAACAATAAACGGAGTCATCGACGATGCTGTCATCGCAGCCGCAGGCGTTCGCGCCTACCCGTTCCTTTGCCGCTCGCCCCTCCGCCATCGCCAGCGCCCTTGCGCTTGCCGGTGTCGCCCCGATGAGCCAGGCCGCCTTCTTCGAAGACAGCACGGCCACCTTCGAAACCCGCAACATGTACTTCAACCGCGACTTCCGCGACGGCACCAGCGCGCAGCAATCCAAGCGCGACGAATGGGCCCAGGGCTTCATGCTCAATTTCGAGTCCGGCTACACCGACGGCACCGTAGGCTTCGGCCTGGACGCACTGGGCATGCTCGGCATCAAGCTCGACTCCAGCCCCGACCGCACCGACACCGGTCTGCTGCCGACTCACGATGATGGCAAGGCGGCCGATGAGTACTCCAAGCTCGGCCTGACCGGCAAGGTAAAGATCTCGCAGACCGAACTGAAGATCGGCACGCTGATCCCGGAACTGCCCACCCTGCAGCCCAACGACGGGCGCATCCTGCCGCAAACCTTCGAAGGCGGGCTGCTGACCTCGAAGGAGATCAAGGGCCTGACCTTCACAGGCGGGCGCCTGGACAAGGCCAAGGACCGCAACGACACCAACTGGGAAGACCTGGCCCTGAACAACAAGAACGGCCGCTTCGGTGGCTCGTTCAGCGCCGACAACCTGACCCTGGGCGGCCTTGATTACCAGTTCACCGACCGAATCACCGGCAGCTACCACTTCGCCCAGCTCGACGATATCTACCGCCAGCACTTCATCGGCATGGTCGCCACCCAGCCATGGGGCCCGGGCACCTTCGGCGCCGACCTGCGCCTGGCGGTCAGTGACGATGCCGGTGCCGCCAAGGCCGGCAATATCGACAACACCACGGTCAACGGCATGCTCAGCTACGCCATGGGCGGGCACAAGGTCAGCGCCGCCTGGCAGCAGCTGTCGGGCGACAGCGCCTTCCCGTATGTCGATGGTGCCGACCCGTACCTGGTCAACTTCGTCCAGATCAACGACTTCGCAGGTAAAGACGAGCGCTCCTGGCAGGCACGCTACGACTACAACTTTGCCGCCCTCGGTGTACCCGGCCTGACTTTCATGACCCGCTACATCAGCGGCGACAACGTCAGCCGCGCGGCCGGCGGCGACAACGTCAGCCGCGCGGCCGGCGGCGAAGGCAAGGAATGGGAACGCAACACCGAGCTGAAGTACGTGGTACAAAGCGGCCCGTTGAAGAACGTCGCCGTGCGTTTGCGCAACGCCACCTTCCGCTCCAACTTCGCCCGCGACGCCGACGAAGTGCGGCTGCTGGTGAGCTACAGCGTCGCCATTTGGTAAGCCAATAGCAGTAACCGATAACAACAACACTCACGGAGATCGACGATGACCTTTTCACTGCGCCGCCTCGTCCTCGCTACCGGCTGCCTGCTGTTGGCCGGTAACGCCCTCGCTGCCGAACCGAAACGCCCCGAATGCATCGCCCCCGCCTCGCCCGGCGGTGGCTTCGACCTGACCTGCAAGCTGGTGCAAAGCGCCCTGGTGCAGGAAAAGATCCTCAGCAAACCGATGCGCGTCACCTACATGCCCGGCGGTGTCGGCGCGGTGGCCTACAACGCCGTGGTCGCCCAGCGCCCGGCCGACGCCGGCACGCTGGTGGCCTGGTCCAGCGGTTCGCTGCTGAACCTGGCCCAAGGCAAGTTCGGCCGCTTCGACGAGAACGCAGTGAAATGGCTGGCCGCGGTCGGCACCAGCTATGGCGCCATCGCAGTGAAAAGCGACTCGCCCTACAAGACCCTCGATGACCTGGTCGCGGCACTGAAGAAAGACCCGAGCAAGGTGGTGATCGGCTCCGGCGGCACAGTCGGCAGCCAGGACTGGATGCAGACCGCGCTGATTGCCAAGGCTGCCGGCATCAACCCGCGCGACCTGCGCTACGTGGCCCTGGAAGGCGGCGGTGAAATCGCCACGGCACTGCTGGGTGGCCACATCCAGATCGGCTCGACCGACATTTCCGACTCTATGCCGCATATCCAAAGCGGCAACATGCGCATCCTCGCGGTGTTCGCGGAAAACCGCCTGGACGAGCCGGAGATGAAAGACATCCCCACCGCCAAGGAACAGGGCTACGACATCGTCTGGCCTGTGGTGCGTGGCTTCTACCTGGGGCCAAAGGTGAGCGACGAGGACTACGCCTGGTGGAAGCAATCGTTCGACAAGATGCTGGCCTCGGAAGACTTCGCCCAGCTGCGTGACCAGCGCGAGCTATTCCCGTTCGCCATGACCGGCGAAGAACTGGACGGCTATGTGAAGAAGCAAGTGGCTGACTACAAGGCACTGGCCAAGGAATTTGGCCTGATCCAGTAACACGCCACGCCGCTCGCTCTTTGTAGGAGCGGCCTTGTGTCGCGAAAAGGCTGCACAGCAGCCCCAGCAATTTGTGCAGCGCTGCTGAAATCCTGGGGCCGCTGTGCGGCCCTTTCGCGACACAAGGCCGCTCCTACAAAGGATCTGCGTCTTGCCAAACAACACGAGGATTCCTTCATGATCCTGCAACGCATCTTCGCCCTGGCCCTGCTGGCGGTGTGTGCCGTCCTGGCCGTGATGGCCTGGCCCTACCAGGCCGCCTTCTCCTACGAACCGGTGGGCCCGCGCGCCTACCCTCTGCTGATGCTCGGCCTGATGGGCCTGGGCCTGCTGTACCTGGCCATCCGCCCCACGCCCATCGTGCGCAAGGACGACGAACCGGAACTGGACCGCGAAACCCTGATCAAGATCGCCGCCTGCGTCGGCCTGCTGATCGTCTTCGCTGCCACTTTCGAATCGCTGGGCTTCATTCTCAGCGCCATCCTCGTCGGCCTGCCCATGGCCCGCCTGTATGGCGGCCGCTGGCTGCACAGCGCCATCGTGGTGGTGGGCATGAGCATTTTCCTCTACTGGCTGTTCGACCGCGTGATGGACGTGCCCCTGCCCCTTGGCCTGCTGAGCGTACTGGAGAACTGACACATGGATACCTTGAGCTACCTGGGCCAGGGCTTCGGCGTTGCACTGTCCCCCTACAACCTGGTCACCGCCCTTTCCGGCACCCTGATCGGCACCGTGGTCGGCCTGCTGCCGGGCCTGGGCCCGATCAACGGCGTGGCCCTGCTGATCCCTATCGCCTTCGCCCTCGGCTTGCCGCCGGAGTCGGCACTGATCCTGCTGGCAGCGGTATACCTGGGCTGCGAATACGGCGGCCGTATCAGCTCGATCCTGCTGAACATCCCGGGCGAAGCCTCGACCGTGATGACCACCCTCGACGGCTACCCGATGGCCCGCCAGGGCCTGGCTGGCGTGGCGCTGTCGCTGTCCGCCTGGAGTTCGTTCATCGGCGCCTTCATCGCCACCTGTGGCATGGTGCTGTTCGCCCCGCTACTGGCGAAATGGGCGATTGCCTTCGGCCCGGCCGAGTACTTCGTGCTGATGGTGTTCGCCATTGTCTGCCTGGGCGGCATGGCCGGTGACAAACCGCTTAAAACCTTCATTGCCGCCCTGATCGGCCTGTTCCTGTCAGCAGTCGGCATCGACGCCAACAGCGGCGTATACCGCTTTACCGGTGACAGCGTGCACCTGGCCGACGGTATCCAGTTCGTGGTGCTGGTACTGGGCCTGTTCTCCATCAGCGAAATCCTCCTGCTGCTGGAAAAGACCCACCATGGCCACCAGGCGGTCAAGGCCACCGGGCGCATGCTGTTCAACTTCAAAGAAGCGGCCTCGGTGTTCGTGGTCAACATTCGCTGCGGCCTGCTGGGCTTCATCATGGGCGTTCTGCCTGGCGCCGGCGCCACACTGGCCAGCGCCGTGGCCTACATGACCGAAAAGCGCATCGCCGGCACCAGCGGCAAGTTCGGCAAGGGCGACGCCCGTGGCCTGGCTGCGCCGGAAACTGCCATAGGTGCTTCCTGCTGTGGCGCCCTGGTACCTATGCTGACCCTCGGCGTACCAGGTTCCGGCACCACCGCGGTGATGATCGGCGCACTGACCCTGTACAACATCACCCCCGGCCCAATGCTGTTCGAACAGCAGCCCGACATCGTCTGGGGCCTGATCGCTTCGTTGTTCATTGCCAACATCATGCTGGTAATCCTCAACATCCCGATGATCCGCATCTTCACCCGCATCCTCGCCGTGCCGAACTGGGCGCTGGTGCCAGTGATCGCCATCATCACCGCAATCGGCGTGTACGCCGTGCATGCCACCACCTTCGACCTGTTCCTGATGGTCGGCATCGGCATCATGGGCTACATCCTGCGCAAGCTGGACTTCCCGCTGTCGCCGATCCTGCTGGGCTTCATCCTCGGCGGGCTGATGGAGCAGAACCTGCGCCGGGCGCTGTCGATTTCCAACGGTGAGCTGGGCATCCTCTGGTCGAGCCCGATCAGCATGTCGGTGTGGGTATTGACGATTTGCATGATGACCCTGCCGCTGCTGCGCATCTGGCGCAAACGCGCCCAACAGCGTCGGGCCATGGCCGATGCCTGATCGGTCATTCCCGCTGTTCGTTGCGACCGGGCTGGTCGGCCTTGCTGGCGGTTTTGCCGCCAGCAAGGTCGGCTGGCCTTTGCCATGGATGGTCGGCTCGTTACTGGCGATCATCCTGGTGCGCTGCCTGACGCCCTGGCAGCTGTCGGAAATACCCAATGGCCGCAAATGCGGGCAGTGGATCATCGGTATCGGCATCGGCCTGCACTTCACCCCCGCGGTGATCGAGCAGGTGGCCAGCCATTTCGCGCTGATCTTCTTCGGCGCGCTGTTCACCACCCTGTCCAGCGTGATCAGCGTGTGGCTGTTGCGGCGTACCGGAGAAGACCGCGCCACGGCGTTCTTCGCCAGCATGCCCGGTGGTTCGGGTGAAATGGTCAACCTCGGCGCGCGTAATGGCGCGGTGCTCAGCCAGGTAGCAGCGGCACAGAGCCTGCGGGTGCTGGCGGTTGTGCTGTGCGTACCGGCGCTGTTCAAGTTTCTGCTGGGTGACGGGGTACCGCTCAATCACGCAGGCAGCGTGAACTGGGGCTGGCTGGCACTGATTGCGCCACTGGGCGTTGCCATGGCGTTGCTGTGGCAGCGCTTGCGCCAGCCCAACCCGTGGTTGTTCGGGCCGTTGCTGGTGGCGGCTACGGTGAGCCTTGCCGGCAACCTGCAGATCGCACTGCCCAATGGCGCCAGCCAGATCGGCCAGTGGTTGATCGGCAGTGGCCTGGCGTGCCACTTCAACCGTGCGTTCTTCCGCCGTGCGCCGTCGTTCCTCGGGCGTACGCTGGTGGCCACGGCGTTGTGCATGGCGATTGCTGCCAGTGCTGCCTGGGTGTTGAGCGTTATGACTGCGCTGGACTTGCGTTCACTGACGCTGGGGATGATGCCGGGCGGGATTGCCGAGATGAGCCTGACGGCGGAGACCTTGCAGTTATCGGTGCCGCTGGTAACGGCGCTACAGGTGATGCGGTTGTTGTTTGTGTTGTTTCTGGCGGAGCCGTTGTTCCGGGTGTGGAACACCAAAGCTGAATAATCGCGCCGCCTGCTTCGCGGGTAAACCCGCTCCTACATCAGGTTTTCATCACCCGTTGTAGGAGCGGGTTTACCCGCGAAGCAGGCAACACGGCCTGTCAGGTGATCACAACGGCGGCAACGCCCAGTTGATCGGCGCCATCCCGCGCTGTTCAAGAAAGCTGTTGGTTCGGCTAAAGTGCCCGCAACCAAGGAAGCCACGGTAAGCCGACAAAGGCGACGGGTGCACCGACTTCAGCACCAGGTGCTTGGTGCCATCGATCAGCTTCTGCTTGCTCTGCGCATGCGCGCCCCACAGCAGGAATACCACGTTCGGGCACTGCTCGCTGACCACCTGAATAACCCGGTCGGTGAAGAACTCCCACCCCCTCTTGGCATGCGACGCCGCATTCGCACGCTCCACCGTCATGGTGGTGTTGAGCAGCAATACGCCCTGTTCGGCCCAGCTCTGCAGGTAACCATGGCTGGCGATCGGGATGTTCAGGTCGCGCTGCAGCTCTTTGTAGATATTGACCAGCGACGGTGGCGTGGCCACGCCCGGCTGTACCGAGAAGCACAGGCCATGCGCCTGGCCTGGCCCGTGGTACGGGTCCTGGCCGAGGATCACCACCTTCACCTGCCCCAGCGGTGTCGAGTTGAGCGCGTTGAAGATCAGCGGCCCAGGCGGGTAGATTTCCTTGCCGGCAGCGTATTCGCCACGCAGGAACTCGCGCAGCTGATGCATGTAGGGCTGGTCGAATTCGCCGCGCAATGCGGCCTTCCAGCTGGGTTCGAGTTTGATGCGATCGTCGTCAGTCATGGGGCCTTCCATAAACAATGGCGCGACACTAGGTAAGCCCTCCCCGCTTGTCAAACGATCCGACCGACAACCGGCACGATCGGCCAGGCCAGCCATACTTGTGCGATGACTTGCGCGAGGTAGTCCATGGCCATTCATTGCGAGGTACTCACCGGCGCCGACGGCGCCCGCATCGGCATCGCCACCCTGGATGCGCCCAAGGCGCTCAATGCCCTGAACCTGCCGATGATCGAGGCGCTGGGTGAGCAATTGCACAGCTGGGCCCGCGACCCGGGCATCGTCTGCGTGCTGCTGCGCGGCAACGGCACAAAGGCCTTCTGCGCCGGCGGCGATGTACGCGTGCTGGTACAAGCCTGCCGCGACCACCCTGGCAGCGTGCCGCCACTGGCAGCCTCCTTCTTCGCCGCCGAATACCGCCTGGACTTTGCCCTGCACACCTACCCCAAACCTTTGCTGTGTTGGGGCCACGGGCATGTACTGGGTGGCGGCATGGGGCTGCTGCAAGGCGCCAATGTACGCATCGTCACGCCCAGCAGCCGGCTGGCGATGCCGGAAATCAGCATCGGCCTGTACCCGGACGTGGGTGCCAGTTGGTTTCTGGCGCGCCTGCCGGGCAAGCTGGGCCTGTTCCTTGGCCTGACCGGCGCACCGATCAATGCCCGTGACGCCCTCGACCTGGGCCTGGCCGACCGTTTCCTTGGTGAGCATCAGCAAGAGGCCTTGATCGAGGAACTGCTGCAACTGAACTGGCAGGAACAGACCGCCCTGCAACTGAACAGCCTGCTCAAGGCGGAGCAGCACCGTGCTTGGGCCCAGTTGCCCGATGCCCAGTGGTTGCCGCGCCGGCAAGCGATCGACGCGTTGCTCGATGTGGCCGATGCAGCGGCTGCGTGGCGTGCGCTGGAGGGGCTCAAGCAGCATGACGACCCATTGCTGGCCGAGGCCGGCCAACGGCTGCATGAAGGCTGCCCGCTGACGGCGCATCTGGTGTGGGAGCAGATCCGCCGGGCGCAGCACCGGTCATTGGCGCAGGTGTTTCAGATGGAATACTGCATGAGCCTGAACTGCTGCCGTCACCCGGAGTTCAGCGAAGGTGTTCGTGCCCGCTTGCTGGACAAGGACAACCGCCCGCGCTGGCATTGGCCGGATGTGGGGCAGGTGCCGGCTGCGGTGGTGGAAGCGCATTTCGCCAAGGTGTGGGAGGGGCGGCACCCATTGGCAGACCTGGGTTAGCTTCAAGAATTTGGGGCTGCCTTGCAGCCCTTTCGCGACACAAGGCCGCTCCTACAGGGGACCGCGATCTGGTTGTAGGAGCGGCCTTGTGTCGCGATCGGGGCGCAAAGCGCCCCCGCTTCATTCACCTAACGCTGCCAGTTGCCCCCTCGCCCCTGCCCACCCCGCCCACCCCAACGCCCGTCGCCATTGCGCTGACCATTGGAGTGCCGGTCACCATGCTGATACCGCTGGCTGCCATCACGATAGTCATGCCGGTCGCGGTCCCCCCGATAGTCATTGCGCTGGCGGTTGCCATAGTCATAACGCGGGTTGCCGTGCCACCGGTTCGTCCCCGGTTGCGGATGCGAGCGGTAATAAGGCGCCGGAGCCGAACGGTAGTAACGCGGTCCCGGCTGGTAGTAATAACGCGGCTGTGGGGCCACATAGTAGCGGTCATAACGGTAGTAACCCGGCGCCACATAGCGATCGGTGGAGTAATAGTCCGAGCGGTAATAGCCCCCGCTGCCGTAGTACGGCGCGCAGGCAGACGTCATCAGCCCCAGCAGGGCGATCAACAGGATTCGATAGGACATGGCGGCCTCCTGGACCGCTGGAGTGCCCGAACAGCGGCGCTGGCGAGCGTCGACGCGAAATACGTTCATCGACACTGAATCAGACAGCGAGGCCGAGGTGCAGTGCCATTTCTGCAACAAATTGATACAGCTGCTATAACCCTGAAAAACTTGCAGTTATTTTTCAGCCATCTCACTAGAATGAGCGGCTCGGCACACATCACGGGAAGATCATGCCCTTACGTTCCGCCCTGTTCTCGCAGCGTTCGCTGATCTTGACCCTGCTGGTACTGTTGGCCTGCGGCTTCCTTGCCACTTCGCTGCTCAGCTACTTCGCCTCGCGCAGCGCCATCCGCGACGGCATCATCAACACCGAACTGCCACTGACCTCCGACACCGTCTACTCGGAAATCCAGAAAGACTTGATCCGCCCGGTGCTGATCGCCTCGATGATGGCCCAGGACACCTTCCTGCGCGACTGGGTGCTGTCCGGCGAGCAGGATACCGCGCGCATGACCCGCTACCTGGGCGAGGTCATGGGCAAGCAGGACACATTCACCTCCTTCTTCGTCTCCGACCGCAGCCTCACCTACTACCAGGCCAAGGGCGTACTCAAACATGTCGAACCGGGCACCTGGCGCGATGCCTGGTATTTCCGCCTGCGCGAACTCAAGGCCCCCTACGAGATCAACGTTGACCTGGACATGGCCAACCAGGACAGTCTCACCGTGTTCATCAATTACCAGGTGCATGACTACCAGCAGCGCTTCATTGGCGCTGCTGGTGTCGGCCTGAGCGTATCGTCGGTGGTCAAGCTGATCGACCAGTACCAACAGCGTTACCAGCGTGCGGTGCTGTTCACCGACGCCAAAGGCAAGGTGCTGCTGACCGGTTCGGCAGGCGGCCCGCATGGCTTGCGGGTCGGGCAACAGCTCAGTGCCAACCCTGAGTTGAATGACGTGCTGGCCGAGCAACCGGTACCCGGCGAAGGCAGCCACGAATACCGGGACAGCGCCAACCACAGCCATTTCATCAACGTGCGCCACCTGCCCGAACTGGATTGGTACCTGCTGGTGGACAAGCGTGAAACCGGTGCCCTCGACCGCATTCGCCACTCCCTGTACCTGAACCTGGCAATCTGCGCGATGATCACCCTGGTGGTACTGGCGCTGGTGCATGCCATGGTCCGCCGCCACCAGGCCAGCACCGAAGCCCTGGCCACCCTCGACAGCCTCACCGGCCTGCCCAACCGGCGCAGCTTCGACCTGCTCGCTGCCCAGGCCCTGCACGAAGCCCAGCGCGACAGCGGCCCTCTGGTGGCCTTGCTGATCGACCTTGACCACTTCAAGGCACTGAACGACACCCATGGGCACCTGGCAGGCGACGAAGTGCTGCGCCAATTCGCCAATGTGCTGCAAGGCAGCCTGCGCCAGTCGGATATACTGTGCCGCTGGGGCGGTGAGGAGTTCATCGTGCTGCTGCGTGAAGCCGAAGGCCGGCAGGCTAGCGAGGTGGCGGAAAAGATCCGCCGGCGCACCGAACAGCTGACCTTCAGCTACGACGACCAACCGCTGCGCCTGACGACCAGCATCGGCCTGAGCAGCCTGCAACCGGGGGATACCCTGCACGCCCTGCTGACCCGCGCCGACCGTGCGCTTTATCGTGCCAAGCAGGCTGGCCGCAACCGTGTCTGTAGTGAAGCCCATGACTGATCAGCAACACTGCCCCGCTTGCGGTGCCCTCAACCAGTGCAGCCTGGCCGACCCACGCCGGGCCACCCAGGCCTGCTGGTGCTACGGTGTCAGCATCGACCCGGCCGTGCTCCAGGCCCTGCCTGCCGAACTGCGCAACAAGGCTTGCCTGTGCCCGCGCTGTGCTGCCGTTGAAGAGCAACTGCGCTCGTCCACCACTCACTGACTGTTTTCCATGCGTCTCGACCGTTTTCTTGCCAGCCTGCCCAGCTACAACCGCCAGCAAGCACGCCTGATGCTGGCGCAGCGCCGCGTGCGGGTGGACGGCCAGGTGGTGAGTGACCCGCTGGCCGAGGTGCGCGCATTCAGCCGTGTGGAGCTGGACGACCAGTTGCTGCAGGCCGGGCGCCCGGCCCGCTACCTGATGTTGCACAAGCCAACCGGCTGTGTCAGCGCCACCCAGGACCCGCAGCACCGTACCGTGCTCGACCTGCTGCCCGCGATGTTGCGTGATGACCTGCACATTGCCGGGCGCCTGGATTTCAACACTACGGGGCTGATGATCCTGACCAACGATGGCCAGTGGTCGCGGCGCCTGACCCAGCCGACTACCAAGCTGCCCAAGCATTACCTGGTGGAAACCGAGGATGAGATTGGCGAGCACTATGTGGCCAAGTTCCGTGAAGGGTTCTACTTTGCCTTTGAAGACCTCACTACCCAGCCTGCACAGCTGGATATTCTCGGCCCACGCCAGGCGCGGCTGGCGATCGTTGAAGGGCGGTATCACCAGGTCAAGCGCATGTTCGGGCATTTCGACAACAAGGTGGTGGGGTTGCATCGCGAGCGCATGGGGGCGATCCGGCTTGATCCGGAGTTGGCGCCTGGGGCGTTTCGGGAACTGACGGCTGAAGAAATAGCTACCGTCTAGGTCGCCTGCTCGGGCCTATTCGCGGGTGAACCCGCTCCTACAGGGGGCGCCGAACCTGTGGGAGCGGGTTCATCGGGGCGCCGAACCGCCGCGAAAGGGCCGGAACAGACAATACAGGGTGGTCATACGACCGCTCAGCGACAAAAGTCACATTTTCCCCCGAACGGCACTTGCGGTATCCCTGACCCACTGCTTGAATCCACTTCGTCAGTCCGCATGTGACTACCAAGTCACGATCGCAGACCCAGACAACTTTTTGCCGGCCACCCAGGGCCTTGATGCCTTGGGGCACGGCAAATTGCCCGCCAAAAACAACACCGTCGACGCACGTGCCAAGGATCGACACAGGGCCCCCGGTTACTCTTCAGGCGAATGCCTACCTGTCATAAAGAACGTGCACCCTAGGTGACGCGAATACCCTTTTTGCGCCAGGAGTCGATGACATGAGGCCAGAAATCGCTGTACTTGATATCCAAGGTCAGTATCGGGTTTACACGGAGTTCTATCGCGCGGATGCGGCCGAGAACACGATCATTCTGATCAATGGCTCGCTGGCTACCACGGCCTCGTTCGCCCAAACGGTACGTAACCTGCATCCGCAGTTCAACATAGTACTGTTCGACCAGCCCTATGCGGGCAAATCCAAGCCACACAACCGTCAGGAACGGCTGATCAGCAAAGAGACCGAGGCGCATATCCTCCTGGAGCTGATCGAGCACTTCCAGGCCGACCACGTGATGTCGTTCTCGTGGGGTGGTGCAAGCACACTGCTGGCGCTGGCGCACCAGCCGCGCTGCGTAAAAAAAGCCGTGGTGAGTTCGTTCTCGCCGGTGATCAACGAACCGATGCGCGACTACCTGGACCGCGGTTGCCAGTACCTGGCCGCCTGTGACCGCTATCAGGTCGGCAACCTGGTCAACGACACCATCGGCAAGCACCTGCCGTCACTGTTCAAGCGCTTCAACTACCGGCACGTCAGCAGCCTGGACAGGCACGAATACGAGCAAATGCACTTCCACATCAATCAGGTGCTGCAACACGACCTGGAGCGGGCGCTGGATGGCGCGCGCAGTATCAATATCCCGGTGCTGTTCATCAACGGTGACCGCGATGAGTACACCACGGTCGAAGATGCCCGGCAGTTCGGCAAACATGTGGGCCGTAGCCAGTTCAGCGTAATCCGCGATGCGGGCCACTTCCTGGACATGGAGAACAAGGCCGCCTGCGAGGACACCCGCAACGTCATGCTGGGGTTCCTCAAGCCGACCGTGCGTGAAACCCGTCAACGTTATCAGCCGGTACAACAGGGGCAGCATGCATTGGCCATCTGAGCAGTTCGGCGCCCTGACACTGATACCCGCAGGCCACGGGGCGCCGACAGGCTTTTTTATAACTTGGGCTTCTAATTCGTGGAAGGTTCTGGTAAAAAGTGCTGCGCAGACGCGGGTATAGTTTAGTGGCAAAACGAAAGCTTCCCAAGCTTTAGTTGAGGGTTCGATTCCCTCTACCCGCTCCACATTTGCAATCCCCGCATGGCGTTCCAGCAACGTCATCGCTGTCAAAAGGAGCCATGGCTCCTTTTTTCGTTTCTGCCCCGCCCTTCGATCTGCTGCTTTCGATGATCAGTAGCATGGCCAAGTGCCTGCCGATCCGCTTCAATGCGTGCATGGTTTCGTGAAGCATTTCGAAAGGACGACGCATGTTTCTCTCCCGCTGGCTACCGGGCCTTGCCAACCTGCTGCACTACCGCCGCGAATGGTTCCACGCCGACCTGCAGGCCGGGCTCTCGGTAGCGGCAATCCAGATCCCGATTGCCATTGCCTACGCGCAGATCGTCGGCCTGCCGCCGCAATACGGCCTGTATGCCTGCGTGCTGCCGATGATGGTCTACGCACTGATCGGCAGCTCGCGCCAGTTGATGGTGGGCCCCGACGCGGCCACCTGCGCGATGATTGCCGGTGCCGTGGCGCCACTGGCCATGGGCGACCCGCAGCGCATCGCGGAGTTGTCAGTGATCGTCACCGTGCTGGTCGGGGTCATGCTGATTGCCGCCGGCCTGGCGCGGGCCGGGTTCATCGCCAGCTTTTTCTCCCGGCCGATCCTGATCGGCTACCTCAACGGTATCGGTCTGAGCCTGATTGCCGGGCAGCTGTCCAAGGTGGTGGGGTTCAAGATCGAGGGCGACGGTTTTATCCTCAGCCTGATCAACTTCTTCCAGCGCCTGGGTGAAATCCACTGGGTAACCTTGCTCATCGGTCTGGCCGCCCTGAGCCTGTTGATCTGGCTGCCACGGCGCTACCCACGGTTGCCTGCCGCGCTCATCGTGGTAGCGCTGTTCATGCTGCTGGTGGGCCTGTTGGGTCTCGACCGCTTTGGCGTTGCCATCCTCGGCCCGGTGCCCGCCGGCATTCCGCAACTGGCCTGGCCACACAGCAACCTGGCAGAAATGAAAAGCCTGTTGCGCGACGCCCTGGGTATCGCCACGGTCAGTTTCTGCAGTGCCATGCTGACTGCACGCAGCTTTGCTGCCCGGCATGGCTACGCAATCAATGCCAACCACGAGTTCGTCGCCTTGGGTGTGAGCAACCTGGCGGCCGGGGCTTCCCAAGGCTTTGCCATCAGCGGTGCAGACTCGCGAACCGCAGTCAACGACATGGTCGGTGGCAAAAGCCAGCTGGTAGGCATTATCGCTGCGCTGGTGATCGCTCTGATCCTGCTGTTCTTCACCGCGCCCATGGCGTGGATCCCACAGGCAGCACTGGGCGCGGTGCTGCTAATGGCCGGCTGGGGGCTGATCGACATCAAGTCGCTGGGGAATATCCGCCGCCTTAGCCGCTTTGAATTCTGGCTGTGCCTGCTGACCACAGTGGGCGTATTGGGCCTGGGCGTGCTACCCGGCATCGTGTTTGCCGTGACCCTGGCGATACTGCGCTTGCTGTACAGCATCTACCAGCCAACCGACGCCGTGCTCGGCTGGCTGCCGGGTACCGAAGGCCAGGTCGACATTCGCAAGTTCAAGGATGCCCGCACCGTGCCCGGCCTGGTGGTGTATCGCTTCGACGACGCGATCCTGTTCTTCAACGCCGACTACTTCAAGATGCGCCTGCTCGAAGCGGTGCAGAGCCAGGCCGAGCCGAAAGCGGTGCTGTTCGATGCTGAGGCTGTGACCAGCATCGACGTCAGCGGTATGGCCGCCCTGCGTGAAGTGCGCGACACCCTGGCCGCCCAGGGCATCTACTTCGCCATCGCCCGCGCCCGCGGCACCTTCCTGCGCATGCTGGTGCGTTCGGGGATGGCGCGCGAGATGGAAGACAAACTGCTGTTCGGCTCGGTGCGCGCGGGGATTCGGGCGTATCGGGTGTGGCGTAATCGCAACCGCAGTCTGCCGGTTGCCGGGCAGGGTCAAGCGGGCCACCCTGGCTAGCAGTCAGCATGCTGTACAGAAAAGGACTACCTGGTACTCGGAGAGGGATGATCGGCTAGGCACGACCAGGTTCGCTAGCCTCGCTATCCCGCTCCGAAGTACAGCCGTGCACTCCTTTCTCTGTAGCGCTGGACAACCAGCAGCTACGCCAATGGCGTATAACCTGCTATGCTTTTCACCGAAACAGCTTTGTTCTCTACATCTACGGCAAAAACGAGCAGCCCGACCTGTCCAGCGAACAACGCAAGGCGCTGAGGTCGATCATTGAACACTGGAGCACGCATGAACCGCTTTTTTGACGAACTGATGGAAAGCGTTCAACAGATGGACGACATCGTCCAGGGCAAGCGTGCGCCCTCTCGTGAATTCGAGATCGATGCGCTGCAGGTCCGTAACATCCGCAAGGCAACGGGGCTTACCCAAGCACGCTTTGCCGAGATCATCGATGTACAGGTTGCAACCCTGAGAAACTGGGAACAAGGGCGGCGAGAACCAACCGGGCCTGCCAAAGCATTGCTGCGTGCGATACGTAATGATCCTGACCATGTGCTGAAAGCCCTGGCGCACTGACGAAAGCCTGCACGTGATCAGTAACCCAACCTTTCCAGCGCTGCTGCCTCAGGCTCCGCCGGGCGCTGGTAATAGCGCAGCAACGCCCCTGCGCGGTTGGTGAATATCCCGTCTACCCCCGCTTTCATCGCCTTGTCGAAATCCACCGGCTCGTCGAGGGTGTACACATGCACCAGCAGACCTCGCGCGTGGCTAGCCTGGTTCATCCATGGCTGGATCAGGTCAGCGTAACTTTGCTCGCCCAGGCCCGTACGCCTGGCAGAGGGCCCGGTCCCCACAGCACCGCCTTGCCTGGCGTAGCCAAGCCAGCGCAGGAACTCTGCCTGGTCTCGCGGCTGCTGGCGGGCGTAGAACCCTGCCTTGTCGGTTACACCTGAGTCGACGAAGTCTTGCCCCGAGGCGGGCTTGATGGCTTTCGTGCCGACCCATAGCAGCAGTATCTTCGGTACTTGCGGCATGGCCTGGTGCAGCAGCGCCAGGCTGTTGCGGTCGAAGGTCTGCAGAACCACACGCCCCGGTCGGTCGAGCCAGCCACGGGCTTCAAGCCGTGTCTTCAGGTCCTGTTCGATGCCGGGGAACTGCTGGGGAACCTTGGTCTCGATGTACAAGCCGGGCTGCCGCTCGGGGTTGCCTTCGGCGATGTCGATGACTTCATCCAGGGTAAGGATGGGCAGTTTGCGGAAGCTTGGCCGGGCGCGTTCCGGGTAGGCCTGGTTGAACCAGCTGCCGGCGTCCAACGACTTGAGTTCGGCGAGGGTGAAGGCGCTGACCGGGCTGGCTTTGCGCTCCGGGAAACGCTCAGCGACATCGCTTGTGCGCGACAGCACATCGTCATGCACCACTACCAGCACGCCATCACGGGTACGTTGCAGGTCAAGTTCCAGGTAGTCGGCGCCCTGCTCACGCGCCAGCAGGTAGGCCGGGGTGGTGGATTCCGGGGCGTCGTACGAGGCGCCACGGTGGGCGATTACTGCCGGGTGCGGGATGCCGTGGGCGGCGGCCAGTGACTGGCCATTATTGTTGGCGGAGGCTGTGGATGCCGTGAATAAAGCGGCCAACGCCAAACCAGAGGCTATCTGATTACGCATGAAGAATTCCTCTTTCGTCCTGCGAGCCTTGAATAACCAATACCGGCCCTATCGCCGGCAAGCCAGCTCCCACAAGGATCACACCAGGCCCCAGGTCTGTGGTGCACCTGTGGGAGCCGGCATGCCGGCGATAGGGCCAATACAAGCAACACAAAGGCTATGCCTGGACAGCAACCCTCGCACACCTTGCATGACATGCTAAAGTCGCCCCCGTTCCCCGCACCACCCAACGGACCCAGCATGCCCGCACTCGACGCCACCCTCATCCCCTGGCCAGAACTCGCCGCCCGCCACCCCTGCGACGCCCTGCTGCTGGGCAACGGCGCCAGCCGCGCCGTGTGGAAGCCGTTCGGCTACTTCTCGCTGTTCGAGGAAGCGCAACGCGCCGGCCGCAAAAAAGGCCTGGCCATCAGCGACCAGGCCCTGTTCAAGTCCTTGGCCACGGAACTGTTCGAGCCGGTGCTCAGTGCCCTCAACACCACCGTGCGCGCCAATGCCGCACTGGCGATCAACTCTACCGCGCCGCTGAACCGCTACTACTCGATCAAGGAAGCGTTGATCCACGCCGTGCGCACCGTGCACTTGCCGTGGCCGCTGATGCGCCCTGCAACCCTGGACGCGCTCAACCAGGCCTTGCGCGGTTACCGCAGCGTCTACACCAGCAACTACGACCTGTTGCTGCCTTGGGCAGTGCAACACGCCCCGCATGGCTTCGCCGAACTGTTCGACGAGCAAGGCTTCTTCGACGTGCGCCGCACCCGTTGCGAAGGTACCCGGGTCATGCACCTGCATGGCGGCCTGCACCTGCTCAAGCTGCCCGACGGTACCACGCGTCAGCGCAGCGCCGACAGCGCCGAACTGCTTGATGGTTTTGCTGTGAACATTCCGGGTGAAGTACCGCTTTTCATCAACGAAGACCGCAGCGAAGAGAAACTGCGCGCGATTCGTCACTCGGACTACTTGAGCTGGTGCCTGGGGCAGCTTGCACAGGAACATCAGGGCCTATGCCTGTTCGGCCAGCACCTGGACAGCACTGACCAGCACCTGCTTGAAGCCATTCGACTGGCCGGGCCGAAACAGCTGTCGATCGCTATCCGGCCATTGAGCGAGGCTTCGGTGATCAACCAGAAGCAGCATTTCGTTGATCGATTCGGCGAAATGCCGGGTACGGCACTGCATTTCTTCGATGCCAGTACCCACCCATTGGGGCAGGTAGAACTAGCGATTGAAGTGCCCGTTACTCGACGCTGACACGATCTGTTGTAGGAGCGGCCTTGTGTCGCGATAGGGCCGCAAAGCGGCCCCAGCAATGTGTGCGTTTACGCTGAAATCCCGGGGCTGCTGCGCAGCCCTATAGCGACACAAGGCCGCTCCTACAGGGCCCATGATAGTTGTTTCAAAGCAACCCATCACCCCGCAACAACGTCTCCAGGCAGTGCTCCTGCACGCCATAGAACGCCTTGAGCTGGGCAATCTTCCCCAGCAACGCGCCGTTGTCCACCGCCTGGCGCCGCTTCACCGCAAGAATCATCTTGTTCTTGTTGGTGTGCTCCAGCGAGATGAACTCGAATACCTTGGTTTCATACCCGCAGGCTTCCAGGTACAGCGCACGCAGGCTGTCGGTCAGCATTTCGGCCTGCTGGCCCAGGTGCAGGCCGTACTGCAGCATCGGTTGCAACAAGCCTGGGCTGTGCAGTTGCGGGCGGATCTGCTTATGGCAGCACGGCGAGCACATGATGATCGCCGCATTACAGCGAATGCCGGTGTGGATGGCATAGTCGGTGGCGATGTCACAGGCATGCAGGGCGATCATCACATCGATGGCTGCAGGTACCACGCTGCGTACGTCACCACACTGGAACTCCAGGCCGGGGTGCTCCAGGCGCGAGGCGGCGGCGTTGCACAGGTCGACCATGTCCTGGCGCAATTCAACGCCGGTTACCTGCGCTTCGCGGCCCAGGCTGTTGCGCAGGTAGTCGTGCATGGCAAAGGTCAGGTAACCCTTGCCCGAACCGAAGTCGGCCACCCGCAGCGCCTGCTGTGCCGGCACCGGAGCGCTGGCCAGGGCGTGGTCGAAGACTTCGATGAACTTGTTGATCTGCTTCCACTTGCGCGACATGGACGGGATCAGCGCGCCTTGTGCGTCGGTGACACCGAGGTCGCGCAGAAACGGCCGCGACAGCTCCAGGTAGCGTTTCTTCTCGCGGTCATGACCGCTGCCTGCGGCAACCTCGCGCGGTGCCTGCGCGCCATGGCGCTGCAGCATGGGCTTGCCCTTCTTGCTGAAGGTCAGCTGCACTTCGCCGTCCGCGTCGAACAGATGGGCATTGCGGAAGCTGTCCGGCAGCAACTCGGCGACCAGAGCCTGGGCCTGGTCCAGCGCCAGGTTGCGGGTGATGTCGCGGGTCTGGTGACGGTAGACCAGCGACAGGCACGGCTGGCCCTTGACCTGTAGCGGCTTGGCAATGATCCGTTGCAAGGTCTGGTCGGCGCCGACATGGCGCGCCAGCACCAGCTTGACCAAGGTATTGCCGTGCAGGGCAGCGTGCAGCAGGTCGAGAAACTGGGCGCGCGCATCCGGCGCGGCGGAAGCGGAATGACTGACGGACATGGAAAAACGGTGCCTCGGATAGCGGGAAGCGCTTGGCGCAATGCGCACATTCTACAGGGAGGGGTACATCCTGTGGGAGATCACCCAGCCCTTCCGGGCTACGCTGTTTCGCAGAGAACAATGGCCATTGTGGGAGCGGGGGGGGGGGGGGGCCGCCCCCCCCCCCCCGGGGGGGGCCGGGGGGGGGGGGGGGGGGGGGGGCCCCCCCCCCCCCCCCCCCACAAAGCGGGGAAATAAAAA